>DAITAP010000166.1:0-314 GCA_036824225.1 Caproicibacter sp.
CGGATCGTCCAGCGCCAGCGCCGCCGGCGACAAGACGGAGAAAAATAAACAAAGCAATAAAATGACTGGGAATATCTTTATTTTTTTCATATCAATCTCCGACATAATGTGTTATAGTTTATTAGGGGGATTTTCGAAAAGCATACTGTATTATAACGGTTTACATAAAGAAAAGCAACCTTAAATAATTCCCGTTGAGTCGGAGATGCTGTTGTGGGAAAGCTGAAAAAAACCGAAGCCGCCTGGCTGGCAGCCGCCGCCGCGGCGCTGGCTCTTGCCGTGGCCGTCCGGCTGTTCTCCGCCGCCTCGGCAGC
>DAITAP010000166.1:324-3866 GCA_036824225.1 Caproicibacter sp.
GACTTCTCCCCGGCCGACCGCTCGGCGTCCGTCTGGGCGGAAGCCTCCCCGGAACTCCCTTACGAACGGGCCGCCGGACAGGATATTAACATCAACTCCGCCGACGCCGAGGCCCTCACGCTGCTGCCGGGCATCGGCGAGGCGCTCGCCGGCCGCATCATTCGGTATCGGGAGGAAAACGGCGGATTTTCCGACATTTCGGAAATTCTGTCCGTGAATGGCATTGGCCAGGCCACCTTTGACAAAATCAAAGATTACATCACCGCGGAGGATATGCCATGAAAGTGCTTGTGGTAGACGACGAAAAGCTCTTGGTCAAGGGCATCAAATTCAATCTTGAGAACGAAGGTTATCAGGTGGATTCCTGCCACGACGGCGAGACGGCCGTCCAGATGGCTCGGGAGAACAGCTATGATATCATCATCCTGGACCTGATGATGCCCCGTGTGGACGGTCTGGAGGCCTGCCAGCAGATACGCAGCTTCTCCACCGTACCCATCATCATGCTCACCGCCCGCAGTGAGGATTCGGACAAGCTTCTTGGCTTCGAGTCCGGCGCGGACGATTATATCACGAAGCCCTTCAACATCCTGGAGCTCAAGGCCAGGATCCGGGCGCTTCTTCGCCGGGCGTCCATGCCCGCCGCCCAGGCCGCTTCTTCAGATGTGCTGACCAGGGGACACCTCACCCTCGATCCCAAGCGCCGAAACGTCAAGAAGGACGGCGCCGCCGTTGAGCTCACGGCAAAGGAATTCGACCTGGCCGAACTGCTCATGCGCAATCCGGGGCGTGTATACAGCAGGGACAGCCTTCTGAACCTGATTTGGGGATATGATTATCAGGGCGACGCCCGCACAGTGGATGTGCATATACGCCGCCTGCGTGAAAAGTTGGAAAAGGTTCCGGCGTCTCCGGAATTTATCATCACCAAATGGGGCGTCGGCTACTTTTTTGCGGAGTAAGGTATGCGCATAAAACCCCGGGAAAAAAGAAAACGGACGGGAAGCGTCCAGTATAAATTCATTGTCTCCTTCTTCGCGCTGATTGGCGCGCTTCTTCTGCTGATGAACACATATCCGCTCATGGCATCCCGGGATCTGGTGTTCAAGGAGAAAGAAAGCGCCCTCATGAACCAGGCTGCGGTCATCTCCTCCTCCCTGTCCGCTCTGGATACCCTGTCCGCCAACAGCGTGGCGCAGGTCATGGAACTGCTGGACGTCACCAGCTTTTCGCGCATTGTCGTGACGGACGGTTCTGCGCTGGTGCTTTATGACACCTGGGGCGACTCGGGAATCGGCAAATACGCGCTTTTTTCGGAGATTTCCCGCGCTCTGGGCGGGGAGCAGGTATTCCGGTCCCAATTTGCTGACGGCGCGTTCATCTCCCGGGCGGCCATGCCCGTCCGCAGCCGTTCGGTCACCCTCGGCTCCGTCTATCTTTGCGAATACGACAGCGAGCAGGCCTCCCTGATCCTGAGCATCCAGAACATCCTTCGCGTGATCTCCATCGCGGCCTGCACCGTTGCGCTCATTCTCACCGTCGCCTTTTCCCGCACCCTGACCGCCCGCATCACACACCTGGCAAAGGCCATACAGGTGGTCCGCGGCGGCAACTACGCCCACCGGCTCGACATCGGCGGAAACGACGAACTGACAGAGCTGGGCAACGAATTCAACAACCTTACCGAGCGGCTTGAGACTACGGAACAACAGCGCCGGCGCTTCGTTTCGGATGCTTCCCATGAGCTCAAGACCCCTTTGGCGTCCATACGCCTTCTGTCCGACAGCATCGTTCAGAGCGGGGATATGGACATGGACACCATGCGGGAATTTGTGACGGACATCGGCTCGGAGGCCGAGCGGCTTCAGCGCACCACGGAAAAACTGCTGGATCTCTCCCGCCGGGATGACGGCATCGAGAGCAAACGCAGCCCCGTGGATATCGGCGCGGCTCTGAAATCCACGCTCAGGCTTCTCACGCCCCTTGCGGACGCCCGCAACGTTACCATTGAGTATACCGTCGGGCAGGACTGCATGGTTCTGGCCTCCGAGGACGATATTCATCAGATCATTTTCAACCTGGCGGAAAACGCCTTGAAATATAATCACGACGGCGGACACGTCTACCTGACCGTGGACGGCGATGAAACCCATGTTTTTCTGACCGTAGAGGACACCGGGATCGGAATCCCCGAGGAGGACAGAGCCCAGATTTTCTCCCGGTTTTACCGGGTGGACAAGGCCAGATCCCGGGAGGCGGGCGGAAGCGGTCTTGGCCTTTCCATCGTCAGCGATGCCGTGGCCTCCTTGGGCGGGGAGATCACCGTAAGCCCCCGAACCCCCAACGGAACGCGTTTTGCCGTATCCTTCCCCCGCTTTTCAGAAAAGGAGGACGCCGAAACATGAAGCAAAAACGTCTGGCCGCGCACCTGCTGGCCGCGGCTATGCTGCTATCGGCCTGCGGCGTGGCTTCCGGCGGAAAACACCTGGCGGTTTATCGGGCGGTGGCCGCCCCTTATCGGAACGGCGGGGAACTGGCCGTTGCCGAGAACCTTTTTCTCTCGCCGGGGGTCGGTATCATCAACGCCGCGATCTCCGCCTTTAACGCGGAATCGTCCGATCCGGGGCTTGAAAACCCCCTGCCCTACGGCGGGCGCATTCTGGGGTATGAGCTGAACGGCGGCGAACTGCGTCTCGAAGCCGAGGGCTGCGACGAGCTGGGAGGCTTTGACCTTACCCTGCTTTGCTGCTGCGCCGTTTTGACCTTCTGCGCCATCGACGGGATCGAAACCGTTTCCATCATATCCGGCGAAAAATCCCTTTGTTCTCTGCTTTCCCCCGGCGATATCATGCTTACCGATATTTCGGCATAATCCTATAAGAATGAAAGGCGACCTTATGACAAATCTTAAGAAAATCCAATCGGCGCTGGCCTGCACGGAGCTGGATGCCCTGCTCCTGATGAACGACAAAAATGTTTTTTACTCCACGGGCTTTCTGCCAACGGACAGCGCGGCGATAATTTCCCGCAAAAACGCATATCTTATCACCGATTCCCGGTATGTGGAGGCAGCCACACTTCAGCGTGATCCGGCGGTGGAGGTCGTGCTGTCCACCCGGGAACACGGCGTTTCCGACTGCATCAGGGATATTGTTCTGAACCTGGGCATTAAAAAACTCGGCGCGGAGGAAGACTGCCTGAGCTTCTCGGACTATAACCGCCTGGGCGAAAAGCTGGGTTTCCCCCTTCAACCGGGGCAGAAGCTGATTTCCGTCCTCCGGGAGTCCAAATCCAGGGCGGAGCTGGATAGTCTCATCGCCGCGCAGCGGATCGCGGAGCGCGCGCTGAACGATGTGATGGCCATAATAAAGCCGGGGTTGTCCGAGCGGGAGCTGGCCGCGGAGCTGACTTACCGTATGCTGCTCTACGGCAGCGAAAGAAATTCCTTCGACCCGATTGTGGTGACCGGCGCCAAAACCAGCATGCCTCACGGCGTTCCCGGTGACGAATGGATCAATTCCGGCGATTTTGTAACCATGGAC
>DAITAP010000167.1:0-3840 GCA_036824225.1 Caproicibacter sp.
AAAAATTTCTAAGCAATCAAGAATCGGCTGGCTATCAATCATTTTTCTTTACTTGATAACCAAGATTGTCATCTGCGTGTATTCCTCTTCATTTGATTCCCACAAAATCAAATGATATACTATATATGGTATTAAAATAACAGAAATAACTTCTCGAGTAGTTCGGGCCATCCCTGGCCCTCACCCTCAACAGAATCCGGACATGCGAAATTATCGCAGCCGGCTCTTCCGTTGACTTCAGGTTGAACCCCCCCCGGCATACGGAAATCGGGGCGCGCCGCCCGGTTTTTCTCCATAGCGGTGCGCCCCGAATCAAAGCGGAGTAATATCATTCTAAAAACCTGTCTGCCGGTTCCCGGAAACCGAGGTTTCCTTTTTTTCAGCGTCAGCAACATATTTTTTTATCCTGCGGAAGCTCTCTTCACTGAGGATATGCTCCATCCGGCAGGAATCCTGCACGGCAGTCTCCGGATTCACTCCGAGGGTAATCTCGAGAAATTTTGCAATCGTGGTATGCCGGTCGTATATCGCACCCGCGCGCCGGCGCCCGGACTCGGTCAGCACAAGGTTTCCGCTCGGCTCCATCACAAGGTAACCGGCGCTTTTCAGAATTCCCATCGCGCGGCTGACGCTTGCCTTGCTAAAGCCGAGCCTGTTGGCGACGTCGACCGATCGGACGTATCCGTTTTCCTGATGAAGCATCAAAATGGTTTCCAGATAGTTTTCCCCCGACTCCTGTATTTTCAAACGGATCCACCCTCCCCTGGTTTTTGGACAGGAATTTTAGTCCTGCGCCGTATTTTTCGTTTGTTTAAGATCTTATTATATCATCCGAAAAGGAAAATAACAAGCCGGGAGACCCCGGCTTGTTATTGCCCGGGACGGGCCGTTATGCTATAATTGGAAAAGTAAAAAGAAATAACTCAAGGAATCCGGCCGTCCAGGCCGGACGGGCAGAAAGGCGGGAAGGGGCGGGCGGAAATGGGAGTTTAGCGCATGAGCAGAGTTGCCGTATTGATTCCATGCTTCAATGAGGCGGAAACCATCCGGAAAGTCATCATCGGATATCGATCCGCCCTGCCGGAAGCCGACATCTACGTTTATGACAACAACTCGACAGACGGCACGGCGGAAAAAGCGCGGGAAGCCGGCGCTGTTGTGCGGCACGAATACCGGCAGGGAAAAGGTAACGTCATCCGAAGCATGTTCCGGGATATTGACGCGGACTGTTATCTTGTCACGGACGGAGACGATACCTATCCCGCCGACAACGCGCCCGAAATGGTCCGCCTCATTCTGGAGGGAAAAGCAGACATGGTCAGCGCAGACCGGCTTTCCTCCACTTATTTTGAGGAAAACAAACGCCCGTTCCATAACTCGGGAAACCGGATTGTGCGGGGTCTTGTCAACTTACTTTTCGGCACGAAGATCCATGACGCGATGACGGGGTGCCGGACGTTCAGCCGGGCTTTCGCAAAAACCTTTCCCGTTCTCTCTGAGGGGTTTGAAATTGAAACGGAGATGACCGCCTACGCCGTAACCCACAATTTTGTCATCCGGGAAATTCCCGTGGAGTACCGGGACAGGCCGAAAGGCAGTTTTTCCAAACTTCATACCTGTGCCGACGGATTCCGCGTTCTGCGCACGGTATTTCGGATGGTCCGCGACTTCCGGCCGCTTCTGTTCTTTGGCTTTTTTTCCCTTCTGCTTCTCGCGGCCGCTGCCGCCTGCACGATCCCGGTCCTGCCGGAGTACTTCTCGGCGGGCGTTTCGGCCCGTTTCCCGGCGCTGATCGCCGGGGCCGCATGCGTCGTCTGCGCGCTTCTGTGCTTTTTTTCCGGCGTTATCCTGAACGTCTCGCTCAAGCAGCAAAAGCGGATCACGGAGCTCATCCGGACCCTTTCCAGGGAGATCAGGCATCATGGCACCGAAGAATAGGCCGGGAGAGCGTGCCCGCGCGCTCTCCCGCCTTTCCGCCGCCGCAGAAGCGGTTCTCTCCTATCTGCTTTCCTGGATGTTGTTTTGTTATTTTCACGCACCGGCAAAATTTTTCCTGATTCTCCCCTGCGCGCTCTTTTTGGGGTATCTTTTCAGAAAGGCCGCGGAAAGGCGGAGGGATCGGCGATTGGTCCGGGGATGCGGGGTTTTTTCGTTCTTGTTTTCGCTTGCCCTGGTAGCCGGCGGAAAAATTTCTCCCGCCGCGAAAACAATCGCTCCCTTTTCTCGAACCGATCTTCTCTATCTTGCGGGATTTAACGCGATCTTTTTCCCCGCATGTCTGTGGATTTCCAGTTTCGCGGAAAACCATCCCGTCTATTTAAGGGAAAAGGGGAAGATTCCCCGGAAAACATGGGCAGCCTGTTCTCTGGTTTTATTTCTGTGCTGGGTTCCGTTTCTGGTTTTCTATTACCCGGGGAACATCACGCCCGATTCCGTCGCCTGTATCATACGGGCCGCCGGGAAGACCAGGCTCTCGGACCAGCAGCCGGTGCTTTTTATCCTGATGATAAGGCCTTTTCTGAAGATTGCAGCCCACTTCGGAAAGGACGAGAATTTCGGATCCGCCCTCTTCCTTCTTTTCCAGGTTGCCGCCATGGCGCTTCTTCTCGGTTATCTGCCGGCCTGGATGATTCGGTCCGGCTGCCAAAAGGGGATCGTTTTTCCCGTCATGGCATATTACCTTCTGATTCCGGTCTTTCCCCTGTACTCCGTGACGCTCTGGAAAGATGTCCCGTTCGCCGGGGTGATGCTGCTCTTCCTTCTCGACTTATTCGATATCATAAAAAGCGGCGGAAAAATGCTTGCTTCTCCACGCTCTCTCTTCTGGTTTCTTACCCTCAGTTTTTTTCTCTGCTTTCTAAGGCACAATGGATACTGCGTCGTCCTTGTCCTGTTTGCGGTCCTTGCCGCCGTCTATCGGAAATTCTGGAAACGCTTTCTGCCG
The DNA here is from genome assembly GCA_036824225.1 of Caproicibacter sp. Classification (GTDB taxonomy): domain Bacteria; phylum Bacillota; class Clostridia; order Oscillospirales; family Acutalibacteraceae; genus Thermocaproicibacter. The sequence goes on from DAITAP010000167.1 coordinate 2,945, forward strand.
GCGTTTTTATCGCTTCTGATCGCGGTTCCGGTGATGGAAGGCCCGGTTTACCGGCTGTGCGGAATCATAAAAAGCCCGTTTGCGGAAGCTGTCGGAATTCCCCTGCAGCAAATCGGCTATACGGTCGCTCACAACGGGAACCTTACAAACAAAGACGCGGAATTTCTTAACCGCCTTCTTCCCCTTGAAACAATGAAAAAAGCCTACAATCCGTTTTCGGCAAACGGGATAAAGTTTCAGAAGAATTTTGACAACCGGGTTCTCGAGGAAAACAAAGCGGTTTTCCTGAAGACCTGGGCACGGATGCTGCCGGCAAACTGGAAAGAGTACGGGAAGGCCTGGCTGCTGGAAACCGTCGGGTTCTGGCATCCCGGCACTTCCAGCACCGTCCTCGTCTACGGTATTCCGGAATCTTTCCGGCCTGCCGCCCGGAAAGACGGGATTTTTCCCTCCGACATTCTTCTCGAAAAGGACCGGCTGGAAAGTATCCGCGGAGAAATCCGACGCTGGTCTGAAAAATTTCAGAGTGAAATTCCGCTTGCTTTTCCCCTTATGAACCCGGCATCGCTGTTCTGGATGTCAGCGCTCGCCTGCACCCTGACTTTTCTCGGGGGGAAAAAATCGTATTCCCTTGCGTTTCTTCCCCTCCTGCTCCTCTGGGGAACCTATATGGCTGCGACGCCGGTTTTCTGCGAGTTCCGGTATATGTTCTCCTTTTCCGTCACCCTGCCGTTTTCCGTTCTGGTCCCGTTCCTGAAAAAAGATCCGGATGCAAGAGAGGGGACCTTGGGAGAATCAGGGGAAATCCCGGAAAGACAAAGTGGCCCGAAATTGCCGGACAAGAAAGTCCTATGGTACGAAGTCAAGAGGGGGAATGCCGATGAAAAGATAAAAAA
>DAITAP010000168.1:0-3747 GCA_036824225.1 Caproicibacter sp.
TCATAATTCTGACAGAAAACACACTGCAGCGAGCAGCCCGTGAAAAACACGGCTCCGGAACCGCGCGTTCCGCTCAGGCAGGGTTCCTCCCAAAAATGAAGCGCCGCGCGCGCCACCACGGGATCCGCGCCCATGCCACAGAAGCCCTTCCCCTCTTTCGCTTCGCGCAGCGCACCGCAGCGCCGGGGGCAGAGCCCGCAGTGTTCAATCCGCATCCATGTCCTCCTTCAGCGCCAGGAACGCCGCCAGGCCGCCGCGCTTCCCCCGGCTGGCCCGATGGGAAAACAGGAGGTCGGGATGACATTGGGTGCAGAGTCCGGAGACAGAGATATTTTCCCCCCGCACTCCGGCGCTCATCAGAATGCGCCTGTTCGCCTCCCATAAATCAATATGGTATTTTCCCTCTCCGTCTTCCCTGATCCATTCCCACGGGGAAAGATCGCGCATCCCGGCAAAAGTTTCATAGACGGGAGCGTCCACTTCAAAACAACAGGGACCGATCGACGGGCCGATCACGCAGACGACGTCCTCCGGACGGCTGCCGAATTCCCGGGCCATCGAACGCACCGTCTCCGCGCCGATCCGGGCCGCGGTCCCGCGCCAACCGGCATGGGAAAGTCCAGCCGCCTTTCTGACCGGGTCTGCGAAATAGAGCGCGGCGCAGTCCGCATGGTGCGTCACAAGCGTTACTCCGGGCTCGTCGGTGATCAGTCCGTCCACGCCCGAAGGCTTTTGCTTTGTAAAGCCTTCCCCGCGGTTTTGCCTGCCGACCCGCCGGACCACCGTTCGATGGACCTGCGCCGAGGACACCAGCGAATCCGCGCCAAACCCCGCGGCCTCACAGATGCGGCGGTAATTTTCCATCACGTTTTCGTCGGGGTCCCCTCTTCCGAACGCCAGGTTCAGCGAAGAAAACTCATTCCGGCTGACGCCTCCGATCCGGGTGGAAAACGCGTGGCGAACAAACGGCAGGGCTTCGAGCGCCGGAAACGTTAAAAATTCAATTCCGTTTTTCCGATTCAGCTTCACCTGTTTTTCCTGCAATACCATAACAAGCCTCCGAATTTTTCTGCGACTTCGATTGTAGCACAGAATGCCGCACGGCACAACGTAAATGTTCCTTTCTGTCCCAGCCCCAAAAAAAGAGAGCTGTTCGCTCTCCGGCCTTGAAGTGCAGTTGTCCCGCGGCATGAAAACCGCTACTCTTTTGTATTCTTTTGCTGCTCCTGAGCCAATTTGAAAATGCGGGCCATTTCCAATAACTTTTGTCTGTTTTCTACGGTAAGTCCCCTGATCTCACTCTGGATCGCACAGGTAAAGTCATCGAATGCCGCCTCCATCTTTCGCGGCTGACAGGATTCTCCCAAAAGGCCGCTGATTGGCACATTCAGAATTTCCGCATACCGATTGGCAACCGTTATTTTCGGCGTGCGCTGATTGGTTTCGTAACGGCTGATAACCTGTTTTGAGGTCCCGAGAAGTCTTGCAAAATCCTCTTGCGACATGCGGTGCTCCAGGCGGATTGCTTTGAGTCTGTCTCCAAATCTTTGTTCCAATCCCATCACCCGTATTTCTCTAATGCTTTCATTAAAGCATAAATCGTCACCAAATGCAAGACGGCAACTTCTCCCCAAAAGGCTGCTATGGCAGTTGCAAGTCCTAAAGTTTGTACAATCGCCGGACAATTGATAAAAAACAGTATTATTTTAAGCTGGTGTCGGCAAGCTTTCCGTAAATTTTTTTGCGTCACATGTCACCAATCGGGTGACTGCGTTTGCCTTGCTGCCTCCGGCCCAATCATCACAAGGGTGTCATTGACCTCTGCGGAAATAAATAGAATTAAAATTGATATATACTAATGATAAAGAATGCCCGCAGGCAAAATCCGGCCGCAGGCTATTTTAGTTCCCGAATTTCCGGATGGCTGAGTCGTGAAATCATCCGGCGACGCATGAATAATGACCGTGCGGCCGACAACCTCTTTCACCGTAAACCTGTCAGTGAAAAATGCCATGAAGGCATAACCCCGATTTCCGAACAGCGGGGGAAGATCGCCGGCATGCGCGGGATGCGGGCAACCGCGCGGATTGTAGTGACCTCCGGCATTTGCAAAGGGGTCCTCATCGTTTCCGGTACAAGAAGTGCCCTCGTGAATATGAAATCCGAACACATTGGATGCACATGTCTCTTCGGCGGGAAGGCCATGAATCTGCGCGACGAGCAGCACCCCGTCCACAGCCTGATAAAACGAAACCGCCCCATGTATGTCGGGATGATCATGGCTGCCAGCCATGATGGCACGGGCTTCAGGCACCCTCCTCAGCATATTTTGCAAATGATTGATTCCAAACTGTGGCAAAGGAACCACCTCCTGAATTATTCTATGCGGGAGAAAATAAACTGCCAACAAAAAGTAAGGAAGCGTTTTATGAGTACAAACAGCGATTTGATTTTAGCTTCTTATCCGGAAAAGACCCGGCCCAAAATGCTCCGGGGCAAGATTCCCCCGGCCGGAATCTGCTTCAACGTCCGGCACCCGGAGCGGCGGCCCGCATATGCCGGATCTAAAATCCTGGTCTCACCCGGACAAAAGATTTGTTCCGCACCGTCCAGACCGGCTCGGACTTTTTCAGGAGGGAATGCCGTTTCTCCGGCTGCAACCAAATCCGGCTCCGCAACGATCATGAGGACAAGGACGATCTCTGCAAACGCGAAAAAACAGAAGCTGAACAGGAGGATTCACAATGAGTCAATCAGCGGGAATTGTCCGACTTTTAGATGATCTTGGAAGAATCGTGATTCCAAAAGAACTGCGCAAGGCCATGCGGCTGGAAGCCGGGACACCGATCGAAATTATCGGACAGGGCGACAGCATCCTTCTCCGCAATTACAGGCCGGACCCGCTCGAGACTGAAAACGAGGAACTCCGCCAGCGGCTGGTTGAAATCAACAATCTGGCCGCGTCTTTCGAGCAGGAGGGGCCATTCGACCCGCAGGAAACATTTGGCCGGATGCAGGAAATCAAAGAACTGAGCTTTTGGGAAACCGACGACAAGGATGTTTGATCACAAGGCGCATCGAAGGCCGGCCCCTCCGCCCAGCCGGGGACAAAGGAGAAACGAATAAGCCCTCCCGGCTCCACCTGAGCTGAGAGGGCTCCATTCTATTTCCAACAACGGTATTTCTTATGCTTGTGGTGTCCTTTGTGGACCGGCTCTAAAAAAATAATAATGCTGCCCATTACAATTCCGAGAAGCATTGGTGCAATAAACCTCATCATGACAGTGCAACTCCTTTTTTCAAATGGTCTATCATATTATGCGCATTTCCGCTAAAATTAGCCGTTCGTCTTTTTTTAGAGTGCTTTTATGATAGCCTTCGACACGCCCGGACGGCACGCCACCGGGCCGAACCCGCAAAGCGCCTGTCCGGCTTGAATTTGGAACTTTATCAGCAGTTTGACAAGCGTTTTTACAGGCCAGGGGCAGAAAAGATCTTTTCCGAGCGGCCTAACTCCGGATATCCAGAATGATTGGCGGGAAACAGTGAAACTTATAGTTCAATGATTTTTGTAGAAGAGAACAAACATAGCGATTAAGAGCAATGAAACAATGGAAAGCAATATGTTCAAAACTGTATCTATAAGAATCAAATCCATAAGTATGCCTCCTTCAGACGTTCTTCCGTATGGAACTAATTGGGAAGAAAATAGTAAAAAAGTTGTAATAATTGTAACAAAAATGTAAT
>DAITAP010000169.1:0-3740 GCA_036824225.1 Caproicibacter sp.
CGGTTTTGATCGCTTTTGTTCCCCGGATTCTGGTCGGCGTCGTCCCCTATTATTTTTATCATGCCGCAGAAAAAACGCTGAAGGCAAAAAACAACATCCTGCCGCTTGCCCTCAGCGGACTGGCGGGTTCCCTGACCAATACCATTCTGGTGATGAACCTCATCTATTTCCTGTTCCGTGACGCGTACGGCCGGATTGAGAAAATCCCAGCAGACAAAATCTACCCTGCCGTGCTGGCCGTAATCTTTACAAACGGCATCCCAGAAGCCGCAGCAGCGGCTGTTCTCACGGCGGCGGTATGCCGCGCGCTGTTTAAAATTCTGCCCCGCATGATTCCGTCAAGCTTTCCGTCAGGTACCGGCCGGCCGGGAACCTGATTCCATCGGCAGGACAATCTCAAACCTGGTTCCTTTCTCAGGTTCACTCCAGACGGAGATTTTGCCGCGGTGCATTTCCACAATAGCCTTGACGATCGTAAGGCCGATCCCGATTCCGCCGGTACGGCTGTTCCGCGAGCGGTCCGTTCGATAGAAGCGCTCAAAAATAAAGGGAAGATCTTTCCGGTCCATTCCGGTGCCGTTGTCTTCCACAAGGATAAAGGCCTTTCCGTCCCGCGCGGAGAGGCCGATGTGGATCCTGCCTCCTTCCGGAGTATATTTGACGGCATTGGAAAGCAGATTCACAAATACCCGGCTTAACTTGTCGGCGTCCGCCTGGATGACGACCGGGGGACCCGTTACCACAGTTGTGATCCGCTTTTTCATCGTTTCTGCCTGAAAGCTGCCGACGGCCTTTTCCGCAGCTTTTCTCAAATCCACAGAGGACAGATTCAAAGGGAGGTTCCGGTTTTCAAGTTCTGCCAGCCGCTGCAGATCGGCGACCAGCCGGCCAAGGCGGAGAATCTCTTCCAGGCAGCTTTGAAATCGCTTCTTCTCCGGCTTCCAGACTCCATCGATTAAGGCCTCCATGTTTCCTTGAAGTGCTGTAAGAGGAGTCCTCAGCTCATGGGCGACATCGTCGGTCAGCCGCTTCCGGAGATCCTCCTGATCCCGCAGTTCCCCCGACATCCGGTTGATGGAAACCGTCAGCTGGTTCAGTTCCTTTGTCCCCGTATCCACAGGTATCTGATTTCCGTAGCTGCCCTTCGCGATGTTTTCCGCCTCGCCGATGACGTGAGATATCGGGCTGCTGATGCGGTTTGCCATATAAAAACCCAGCATTGCGGCAAAGAAGAGGGAACCCAGGCCAACCGCGAGCAGCACCCGGTTCAGGGTGTTGATAAACTCCGCATCGTTGGCAGTATAGTAAAAGGGACCGTAATAGCCGATCTTTACTGTCCCGATTTTTTTGATGCCGATATGGAGGCCGTATGTTTTTTCCTCGTACTGCCCTTTAAAATTCGGCGAACGGCTCTGCATTTCCGCGGCCATGTTCTTGAGCATCTGCTGGCAGAATCCGCCGTTGTGGACCGTCGCGTCCCAAATGGTATTCCCCGAAAGATCATATATTTTCACAATGACGCCGCGCTCCAGCGCGCTGACTCCCACGGTCTCCAAAGCGTTCCGCCTGCCGGTTCCCGTCGGGTTCTGGATCATCTGCTGGGTAATCTGGCCGACAATTTCCCTGTTTTTCGCATCCTGCTGCCGGATCACATACTGTTCAAACTGGCTGCGGAGAAAAAGATTCGATATCAGGCTGACCGACGCTACCAGCAGCAGTGCCAGCAGCCCATAGGAAACGGAAAGCTTTACTCGGAGCGAAAGTGTTTTCATATCAGGACATCCACCGCCTGTCTTCAGTTGTTTCCCCGGAAAGAATAGCCCACCCCGTGTATGGTCACGATATACCGGGGCTTTTTGGGATTCTCTTCGATTTTCTGCCGGATGTTTTTAATATGCGTATCGATCACCCTGTCATACCCGTCAAAGGATTCGCCGAGCGCATACGAAATAAGCTCGTCTCTTGAAAACGCGCGGGTGGGAAAACTCGCCATGGTAAACAAAATTCCGTACTCATTCGGGGTAAGCGGAACCCGTTTTCCGTCTTTCCGGACCTCATGCCTGGAAGGGTCGATTACAAACCTTCCGTGATCGAAAATCACTTCCCTGGAAAGCGGAACAACCTCACGCGAAGTGCGGCGGAGGACCGCTTCAATTTTCGCCATCAGCAGCCGTGGGCTGAACGGTTTCGTAATATAGTCATCCGCTCCGATCCCAAGACCGCGCAGCATGTCTTCCTCAGAGGTTTTGGCAGTCAGCATGATAACCGGAACCCTGGACTTCGCGCGGATTGCGCGGCATACATCCTCGCCGGACAGTTCCGGAAGCATGAGATCCAAAATCACAAGTGCCGGCCGGCAGCGGTCGAAAGCGGCCAGCGCCTCACGTCCGTCATACGCGCAAACGGATCTGTACCCCGTTTTTTCAAGATAAGACTGTATGATTTCCGTTATTTTGGGCTCGTCGTCCACAACAAGTATAGTTTTTCCGGACATTCGAATCAACCATCCTCAAAAAAAGAAGAACCAGTGATATTTTACCTCAAACAAAAGGATTTTAAAAGCGGACGCGCGCCATCCGGAATTTTTGGTTTTCGGCTGTTACCAGGCATTCGTCGGCGAGAAGGATCCAAACCGTTTCAGGGATATAAGAAATCTTTTCTGCTTTTCCGGAAAAGGACCGTTCTTTCGGCCGTCATCTTCCATCCGATATCCGGGGGGGCTTGCGGACTGCATTCCATATCCTTTCCCCGCTGAACCGGCCCGCGTCGTAAACTACACGGACCGGTTCTCTGGAAAAATCCGCGACAACTTGATCCATTCCCGGCAGGACCTTAGAACTGGTTTTCGCACCCCGGACAGTTCATAGCCTCCGGTCGTCCGGGTCTCTTCCCCGTTTTAAAAAAACATTACCCGCGGAATCCCTAGTCTTTCCAGTTTGCGAAGATTTGCCGAGTCTGATCAAAAAAGTCTTTTGGAATGGTGATCGTCTCACTGGTTTCTTCTTTATATTCTTTTGTGATCCCAACCGGATTACAGCCGCCCTTCTGCACTTCCACCTGATCGGACGAAAATCGGTTTCCGCAGTTCTGGCATACCAGCGTATCACCGTCCAGTTTATAATACCCTTTTCCGGAACTGTAGCAGACTTGGCAGGTGTTAAAAGCGGTGCGGATCGAACCGTCCGACGCCTTGACGGCGAGTACTTCCATTTTTGTCCCATTGATTTCATATGGGAAAAAAGAAGGATGGGATGTAATCACGCTTTTCCGTATGACCATATCGCCCGATTTCTGCTCTACCTGACCGATTGTCTGCGCGTTTTTTTCCTGTCCGCGGGATAACAGACTGTCAACCGTGAAAAAGCCCGCGGCAAGGACAGCGACCGCCGCAGCGGAAATCAGAAGATTCCTCTTATGCTTTTGCTTCATGTCCTAATCAGCTCCTTTTTTGACATGTTATCAGGGCAATATGAAGATCCGATGAAGAGAACCCGTAGAAAAGGTGGGAGGTTCGTATGGAAAAGTACGGACAGGAATTCAATGGCAAGACCGGAAACAACAACCCAGGAAAGAAAATGTGAAGGCAATTTTATAGATACTGATGAAAATGGTATTCTTCAGGACTTCCAAATTGATCTGGTTACAAGATACAAAACTCCGCTTTCTGATCCAAAGCAATACTATTTCTTCAGAAATGTTGGAATGGAAAAAAGCGGGACGGATTTCTTCTATAATCAAAG
>DAITAP010000170.1:0-3731 GCA_036824225.1 Caproicibacter sp.
GTAACCGCCTCAATGGGGAATTTACCGCCTTCGGGCTTCAGAAAATCCGGGAAAGCCCCGAACATCACGCGCTCCGCTCCCGGGTATCCGCCCCACAGCATCCAGTTTCCAGGCCCGCCCCGCGCCGCCTGTTCCGCCTCACGGGCCCTGTGCTCGTCGAGGAATCCATAAAACCTCGCCTGCCCTCCCGAAGCGGAAATGCTCAGAGTGTCCCGGATCCGCGCCTCAAGCAGCCCTGCCCTTTCCTCCGGGCCCATCAGAAATAGACGCCGTTGTTTTCGAGTTCATCCATCACGTCTTCGCCCGTCAGGTCGACGTTATAGGGCGTGATGATGAAAGTGCTGGTCGCGACGCGCTTGATTTTCCCGCTGTTCGCGTAGGCTACGCCGCTTAGAAAATCGACGATTCTGCGGGCGATGTCCTTGTCGGTGCTTTCAAGGTTCAGTACGACGGTGTGCATTTTCAGCAGTTCGTCCGCAATGGTGCACGTGTCCTCGCCGAAGCGCTCCGGCTTGAACAGGACGACCTGCAGCTGGGCTGTCGCATGGATGTTGACGACTTTGTTCCCCGGGGCCGTCACCGGCGCGCGGCGGATGGCGTCCCGCTTTGCGTCCTCTTCCTCCCCCGTCTGCTTCCGGTCTGCCACGGCGTCCTCCTTTTCTCCATCCTCCTGATACTCGTAATCGTCATATTCGTCATCCGGCGGATTCCACATATCCTTGATTTTTTCCACAAAACCGGCCATTGTTTTTCCCTCCGTAAATCAGAATTTATTATGGGTAGACGCGCGGCCCGTAAAGGGCCGTGCCGATACGGACCTGGTTGGCGCCCGCCCGGATTGCTTCGACGTAATCGGCGGACATCCCCATGGACAGGCAATCCATAGCTACATTATCTATTTTTTTGCTCTTTATGTCAACAAAATACTGATGCATTCTGGAAAAATAATTTCTGGTCTCCTCCAGGGGTGCCCCGGCGGGCGGAATCGCCATCAGGCCGCGGATATGCACGCCCTCAAGGACGGCGACATTCTCGAGGAGTTCGGGGAGCTTTTCCGGCAGAACCCCGGATTTGCTCTCTTCCCGTCCGATATTGACTTCCAGCAGGATATCCGTCACCGTGCCCTTTTTCACGCTCAGGCGGGAAATCTCCTTCGCGAGCTTGACGCTGTCGACCGATTCTATCATCGAAACCCGGCCGACAAGGTATTTTACCTTATTTACCTGCAGATGCCCGATAAAATGGAGGCTGCACCGGTCAAGCCGGTAGGAATCATATTTTCCGAGAAGCTCCTGAACCCGGTTTTCCCCAATGCGCCGGACGCCGAGTTCGATGCTGTGGTTAATGATCTCGACCGGAACGGTTTTGGTAGCGGCCAGCAGGGTGACCTCCTCCGGTTTTCTTCCGGAATCGGCGGCCGCCCCGGCTATCCGCTCCCGGATAACCTTCAGGTTTTCCTCCACGTCGAGAAAACGCTGTTTCCTCTCGTCCTCACTCAACGACTTTTCCATCATACAAATCAGTCCCTTCCACGACGACTTCATCATAGAGTTTGACGGTTGAATCCGTCAGAATACTTCCTTCCGGCGGGTTCTGACCGCAAATGACATAGCTTTCCGTACTGTATTTCGGAACAATCTGCCGGAAGGACAGCTGCCCGCCCCGCAGGACATAGACGCCGGGGACTTCTTTTCGGACCGTCTCCGTTTTCCCGCCCGTTTTCTGCTTCGCCGTGACCGTCGCATAATGGACGGCCTTCCGGCTGACCCGGACGCCCGTATACTCCTCAAGGACAATCTGTGCTTCTTCTTTCCGGACGGAAGCAAGTTCCGGCGCCATGTTCTCACACCGAAGGATTACGGCGGCTTCGGAATCCGGGCTTTTCCGGTTGACTTTCTCGACCTCCGCGGAAACCTGAGCCCCCGAAACAAACGGCAGGCGCACCGAAACCTGACGCCCGGAAATCTGCTTGAAATCCGCCGCATCCTTTGCCGGAACGACACAGACAAAATACCATTCATACCCTTCGCAGATCCGCCCGAGCGCGCCGCTTACGGGCTTTTCCCCGGCGGCGAGCGCCCGGCGGACGTCATCCGGCGAATAGGAAGACACGTTTTCAAGATTCAGGGAGGATTCGAGGCTGTCCGTCTTCCGCGTAAAATACCCGGAAGAAGGGGCTGCTACCGAACCGAGCGCTTTGCCGGCCTGCTTTTCGAGTTCTTTCCTCGCCTTTTGAAGGGCGGAAATCCTCGCGTTAAAATCAGCCGGTTTTCCCGACACCGCCTGCTTTTCGTTTAAAAGGTAGAGCAGGCCGCTTCGATCCGAGGAAAGCCCCGAAATGTCCCTTTCCCCCAGCTTTCCGATGAGATCGGTCAGCTTTCGGCAAATCCGGCCGTTTGCGTCCGCCGGGTTCGCGGCATAGGTGCTTCCCGGCGACTGGAGGCTTTTCAGCTGCGAAATCTCCTGGTCCAGTTCCTCCATTTCCGTGCGGGCCGCGGCCTGCTTTTCCCCCGCATAGATAAGGGCGACCGTTTCCCCTTTTGCCACTTTTTCCCCTTCCTCGATGGTATAATCCACCGCCCCGCGGACGGGGGCCTTCAGTACGGTTTCCCTGCGGATCGCCATCACGTCCGCCTCGACGGTGCTGGACGCCGTAAAAGAATACGCCGATTCGGTCCGGATGCGTGAAAAATGCGAGGCATAGATCTGATAGCCCACATAAAAGAGAAGCAGCAGCGCGAGAATCGTGGAGACAGCTTTTCTTCCTCCCGACCCGTTCACAGCTTCCACCCCTTTTCTTCCACGATCCGGGAAGCTCCGGAAAGGAGGGAAGGGAAGTCTGGAAAATCCTCCCGGTAAAGCCACCGGACATCCGGTTCCCTGCGAAACCATGTCATCTGGCGCTTCGCGTATTGCCGGCTCCGGAGTTTGACTTCCTCCACCGCTTCCGGGAGGGTGCGCTCCCCGCGGAAATACGGGCCGAATTCCTTATATCCGATGGCCTGCGCCGCGGTCGGCGCTCCGTCCAGAGACAGGACGCGCCGCGCTTCCTCCAGAAGCCCGTCCGACATCATCCGGTCCACGCGCCGGTTGATCGCTTCATAGAGCCCGGCGCGGCTGCGGAAGGAAAGCCCGATGCGGCAAATGTCATAAGGGGGAGGATCCTTTCGCGAACGCTCGATCTGCTCGGTCATCGTCAGACCCGTCGTGCGGTAAATCTCGACCGCGCGGATGAGGCGGCCGGTATTCTGCGGATCGATTCGGTCCGCGGACCGCGGGTCAAAGGATCGAAGCTCCCTTAAGAGGGGTTCCGGACCTTCTTCCCCGATGCGCTTTCTGAGTTTCTGCCGGAGGCTTTCGTCCCTTCCGCCGGGCGCGAACCGGAGATTCGAGAGAAGAGCGTCCAGATAGAGGCCGGTCCCTCCCGCGACAAAGGGCAGCCGGCCGCGCGCCCGGATTTCCCGGATTATCCGGGAAGCAAGCTCCCGGTAATCCGCCACGCTGAAAGGCTTCGATGGATCGAGAAACCCGATAAGGTGATGGGGCACCCCGAGCATTTCTTCCCTGCCGGGCTGCGCCGTGCCGACGGGCAGGCCCCGGTAGATCTGCATGGAATCGGCGGAAACGACCTCGCCCCCGAACTTCTTTGCCAGCGCCGCCGCGAGACGGGTCTTTCCCACAGCCGTGGGCCCGAGAACGGCGACAACAGGGATTTTTCCCATTACCGAGAC
>DAITAP010000171.1:0-3613 GCA_036824225.1 Caproicibacter sp.
TTCCGCCATAATCGCTGCGTTTGTAGCTCCCAAAGCCTTCTTGATTCCGATCTCCCTCGTCCGTTCCGTTACGGAAACTGTCATTACCGTCATAATACTGAGACTTGCTACCAGCAAAGAAACTGCTCCGACCGCAGAGAGCATCAGCGTCACAATGTTCATGATGTTCAGGAGGCCGTTCTTTTGCTTTGCCAGGTCGTTGGAAAAAAAAGCTTTCGTTGTGCCCTTTGATGCATTCAGCCTTTTTAGAATCAAGTTGCCGGTGTTCTCTGAATTCGTATCTGGCTTCAGCTTGACAATGATCTGGTCAAAATCGGTCCGACTGTTCACCTTTTGCACTGTTGTATACGGTACGTAAATAAATGTCGGAATGTAATCTCCAATCAGGTTTTGCAAAAGTCCGGAACCCGTTTTTATAATTCCAACTACGGTATACTCCTGACCAGAACCTCCGTAGGACAGCTCAATTTTCTTCCCGATAATATTTTTCCGGCTGTAAAGCTTTTGAGAGAGTTCTTCATCTACCAGGCAAACATTGGCGGAAGTATTGACGTCCTTCCGGCTGAAAAGCCTGCCATAAACGGTTGTAAGGGATACGATATTCGCTGCGTTGGAGTCAACGCCCCAAAGAATGGCATTTGTATTGCCGTCCCTTGTCATGATCTGCGTATTTGCCGTCAAAACCGGCGTTGCAAGTTCTACCTGCGTCATCCCGGAGATCTGTTTGAGGTCCTGTTCAGCGAGAGAAATGCTTGTGTCGTCTATCGATTTTGTTATCATCAGCCCGCTCATTCCGAGGCTGTCCATTTCTCCCGTGACGGCGTTTGCGCCGCACTGGCTGATATCCGAAATGATTACCACGGAAGCAACGCCGATCGCAATGCCGAGAACGGTCAGGAAAGTGCGGAAACGTTTTCTCTCAAAATTGCGGAAAACGCTTTTGATAAAGTCATTCACTGCTCTCACTCTTTCCGACAGTGGTCTGGACAATTTTTACCCCGTCATGCACGGCGTCGGGATTTGTGATGACCAGATCGTTTTCACGAAGTCCGCTCTTTACTTCGAATCCAGTGTCCAGTTCTTTTCCGGTTACGACGTTTCGCCTTTTCGCCCGTCCCCCGGTAATAATATAGACAAACTCTTTTCCGTCTGCGTCTTCGCGGACCGCTTCATATGGGATCACCAAAGCATTGCTGTTTTGTGAGGTCGTTATCTTCGCTTTCGCGTTGAAGCCCGGCAGAATATCGCTCCCGGGATGATCGACGCTTGCCAGCGCTTCCACGACCGTTTCCTGTCCGGTTGTGGATATCAGTTGTTTTGCTTCCGAAGCGATGCTGATGATGCTCCCATAATAAGTGCTGTTGAAACCCACGCCGGAAATCTGAACTTTCTGCCCTTTTTTCAAGTCGGACACTTGAGACTCGTCGATGGACAAACGCACTCGCAGCCCTTCGCTTTCGCAGATGACGGCGGCCGGACTTCCGCTTGCGACGTAGTCTCCGGGCTTGGAAGCCGCGAGGGACTTTATCACCCCTGCAGCCGGCGACCTCAGAAGATATGTGATGGTTGTAGTGGTTCCGCCGGAAGATTCCGCTTCGGGCGTCAGGGATGAAGCGGATGAAGACGGCGGCAGGGATGATCCGGAAGAAAGAGCGTCTGCAATATCGTTGATCTGGCTGGAAGTCAGGCCACTTAAGTATTGAGAGTATTGGGAGTAATTCTCGCTGTCAGCAGGCACAGAAGAGCTGGCCGTTCCAGTGGGTTCCGTTACCCTTTTGATTTGCATAATTGGCGCGTCTTTAGCGACCTTGTCTCCAACATTGACAAGGACCTGTTCGACAACTCCGGAATAATCCGGGTAAACGTTGGTTTCTTCCAGAGGTTCCACTTTTCCGGAGCAAACGACATAATTCTCGGCTGTGCATGCATTTAGCTTTACAGTCGTGACAGGCACAATTGAACTGACAACAGCTTTTCCAGCAAATAAGATTGACAGAATAGCACCGGCTGTAAAGGTATATAAGAGTACATACTTTTTCATCTGCATCTCCCCTTCCCGACTTATTCTTTGATAGGGACATGCAAAATATTAGTTTTATTCGGGACAATTCCAGGAATAATTTCACTCCGTTGTCTTAAACTAACGCCGAGGGGTGAAAACGAAATGAGCCTGATCCAATGCGATATTGACTGTGTTTACCAAAAAGACGGTTACTGCCAGTTGGAAATGCCGTCCGCCATTACGAATTACAAGGGAGACGGCTGTGTTCACTGTATCAAGGTCACTCAGCGCGGCGAGAATGATCGTCAGGTTCCACAGCAGCCGAAAACGCCTCCCTTACGTTTTTGACGCCGACCAGCTCGATCGGTTCGTAGCGGCGGGCAATGTGTTTCAGGCTTTGGTACGGGAGGACGCACCTGCGGAAACCGAGTCTGTTCGCTTCGCTGATCCGCGCTTCAGCGTGCGCGACAGCGCGGATTTCTCCTGCCAGGCCGATCTCGCCGAAAGCGATCGTTTTTTCCGCGATCGGCCTGTCTTTCAGGCTGGAAACAAGGGAAAGCGCTACCGCGAGATCGCTGGCGGGCTCGTCAAGTCGAAGCCCCCCTACCACGTTTACATAGGCGTCGAGATTCGCAAAGTAAAAACCCGCCCGCTTCTCCAGTACCGCCAACAGGAGGGACATCCGGTTATAGTCGAACCCGGTCGACATCCTGCGCGGCGTTCCATAGCCGGAAGAAGTTGCAAGGCCTTGTATCTCCGCAAGGATCGGCCTGGAGCCTTCCATAACGCAGGTGACGCAAGTGCCGGATACGTTCGTCGGGCGCCCTGAAAGAAGCGCTAGGGACGGGTTTTCCACCTGCCGCAGTCCGTTTTCCTCCATCGCGAATACGCCGATCTCATTTGTGGAACCGTACCGGTTCTTCTCCGCGCGGAGAATCCGGTAGGACATCTGTCGGTCTCCCTCGAAGTACAGCACGGTGTCCACGATATGCTCCAAAACTTTCGGCCCGGCAATCGCCCCGTCCTTGTTGACATGGCCGACGAGAATCGTCGGAATCTCCAGCGCCTTTACCACGCGCATGACCGCCGCCGTGCATTCCCGCACCTGCGAAACGCTGCCGGGCGACGAACTCAGGTCCGTGCAGTTCATCGTCTGGATGGAGTCGATCATCACAAGGTCGGGCTTGTCCGTACGGATCTGCTCGATCACGGCCTGGATATCCGTTTCCGTCAGAATATAGAGGTTGTCGCTGTTCACCCCGAGGCGCTGCGCGCGCAGCTTGATCTGCCTTGCGGATTCCTCCCCCGATACGTAAAGAATTTTCAAAGACTGCCCCAGCGTGCCGCAGACCTGCAGCAGGATCGTTGATTTTCCAATTCCCGGCTCGCCGGTGATCAGGATCAGCGATCCTTTGACAATGCCGCCGCCGAGGACGCGGTCCATTTCGTTAATTCCCGTGTGGTAGCGCTCTTCTTCCGACGTGCTGATCTGCGAAATGGGAACAGCCCGCACGGGCGCACGGCGCTGAGCGGAAATCGAATTGCCTTTGAGAGAAGTTTCCCGAACCTCCTCGATCATGGTGTTCCACTTCCCGCACCCGGGGCACTTTC
>DAITAP010000172.1:0-3591 GCA_036824225.1 Caproicibacter sp.
TTTCGTCCTCAATGGGGAAGATCAGTTCCACGCGTCGGTCGAGGTTCCTCTGCATCCAGTCGGCGCTGCCGAAAAATATCTTCGGGTCTCCCGCGTTTTCAAAGCGGAAAATTCGGCTGTGCTCCAGGAAACGGCCCACAATGCTGTGGATGGTGATGTGTTCGCTGATTTCCGGAATGCCCGGGACAAGGCAGCAGATCCCGCGGACCAGCAGACGAATCGGGACCCCTGCCCGGGAGGCACGGTACAGAAGGGAGATAATCTCCGGATCAACGAGGGAATTGACTTTCACCGTGATGCCGCTGGGGAGGCCTTTCTGCGCGTTTTCGGTTTCCCGCCCTATCATCCGGCGGAAAAAGCCGCGCATCCCGTCCGGCGCCACGACGAAACGGTTGTATTCGGGGGGCCGGGAGTAGCCGGTCAGGACATTGAAAAGGGAAGAAGCGTCCGTGCCGTAAGGCTCGCGGCAGGTAAACAGGCCCAGGTCCGTATAGACCTTTGCCGTAGAGTCATTGTAGTTTCCCGTAGCGAGATGAACATACCTGCGAATGCCGTCTTCGTCCCTGCGGACCACAAGAAGGATCTTACAGTGGGTTTTGAGGCCGACGAGGCCGTAAATCACGTGACACCCCGCCTGCTCCAGTTTCTGGGCCCACTTGAGGTTATTCTCTTCGTCAAACCGCGCTTTGAGCTCCACGAGGACGGTGACCTGCTTGCCGTTTTCCGCCGCGCGGATCAGGGCGGCCACAATGGGGGAGTGCCCGCTGACCCGGTAGAGGGTCTGCTTGATGGCGAGGACGTTTTCGTCTTCCGCGGCGGTGCGGACGAAATCCACGACGGTTTCAAAGCTTTCGTACGGGTGATGGACCATCCGGTCGCGCTCCCGGATCGCCTCGAAAATGTCGTCGTACCCGACAAAATCCGCAGGCGGAAAGACGGGACGGACCGGCGGGTACCGAAGGGACTCAAACTGCGGCAGGGAGGAAAACCGGGTGCAGAACGTGAGGTCGAGCGGACCGGGAATGACATAGGTCTCGTCTTTCCCGATTTCCAGCATTTCCTTTAAAAACAGTTCGGTTTCCGCGTCGTGGCGCCGGGATATTTCGAGACGCACCGGTTTGCCGCGCTTCCGCATCTTGAGGGATTTCCGGATCTCGCTCAAAAGATCCTCGGTGTCTTCGTCGATGTCGAGATCGGAGTTTCTCGTGATGCGGAAAAAGCAGGACGACCGGATGTCGTTCAGTTCAAAGAGGTGATCGAGTTTCCAGACGATGATGTCCTCGAGCAGGACAAAATCCTTCCCGTCTTCCGAAGGAATCTGCAGAAAGCGGGGGAGA
The DNA here is from genome assembly GCA_036824225.1 of Caproicibacter sp. Lineage (GTDB taxonomy): Bacteria > Bacillota > Clostridia > Oscillospirales > Acutalibacteraceae > Thermocaproicibacter. The sequence goes on from DAITAP010000172.1 coordinate 1,338, forward strand.
ATGGAGGGAACCTGAACCACGGCAAAATAGGACTCCCCTTTCCGGTTGAGGCGCACGGCAATATTCAGGCTCTTGTTCGCGAGCAGCGGGAACGGCCGGCTGCGATCGACCGCGAGCGGCGTCAGCACGGGAAACAGGACTTTGTCAAAATAGTCGGAAAGGAACTGCCGGCTTTCCCCGGTCAGTTTTTCCGGGGAAAGAAAACGGATCCCGATCTTTCGGAGGGCGGGCAGGAGGGAACGGTTCAGGCACGAATACTGCTTTTCCGTAAAGGTATGGATTTTGGCGGATAGCAGGGGAAAAAGTTCGGCCGGAGTCAGACCCGAGGGATCTTTCACCATATACCGGGATTCCACCTGCTCCTGCACGCCCGCGACGCGGACCATGAAAAACTCGTCGAGATTGGATTCCGTAATCCCGAGAAAGTTCATCCGCGTCATAATCGGATTGCGCCGGTTAAACGCTTCCTCCAACACCCGCACGTTAAAATCCATCCAGCTTAATTCCCGGTTGATGTACGGCATTTTTTCTTCCGGTTCCGACAAACGTTCCACGACCTTTCTAATCCTCTAAAAGAACCGCCGGCCTATACCAGCGGGGATTTTATCGACAGTTCCGGGTGATATCCGAAGACTTCCTGGAAAAACGGGGCGCACTGCCCGAATGCCCATTTTTCCAGGTGGAGGTTCGCGTCGCTCTTGGCGGTGATCAGAAGCCGGTTGTCTTCCACCCGGACCTTGATGTCCTTCAGTTTCTGCCGGTGGGATTTATCGAGGGCGTTCGCGAGGCGGAAAATAGCGACGAGCTTGGAAACGATAAGCCGGTTTTCCACGCTCAGATCCCTTAGCCCCGGGCTGTCAAAATCGGGCACGTCGAATTCGTTGTAGCGGGCCACGCAGGCGGTAATCAGCATCTCTTCATCCGTCATGCCATAGATATCGGTGTCCTTGATAAGGTCAAAAGAACTTAACCGGTGCTGCTTTGCCGTTACGTAATAGCCGGTTTCATGAAGAATGGCCGCAAGTTCCAGAAGAAGCCTTTTGCGCCGGTCCAGACCGTGCGCGCCTTTCATCCGGTCGAAAATCTTGCAGGCGTATTTCCGGATGCATTCGGAGTGCACCGCGTTGCAGCGGTAAGCCGCCGAGATTTCCCGCGCGCAGGAAATCGCGCTGTCGAAAATCTGCTTTTCATATTCTGACCGGCTCTTTGGAATCAGCATGTGCTGAATCAGGGTGTCCCAGAGTTCCGCCTGAGCGAAAAAGATGGTCTGCGAGGAAGAGAACCTCAGAAGGTGGACGATGATGGCAAGGGAAGAGTAGAGGAGCTCCGCGTCCCCCTCGGAGATTTGATAGGCCAGTGCCGTCTTTTCCTGGGAACTGGAAAGAACGGAATGAAACAGTTTTTTCAGTTTGTCAGCGCTCAGCTCAAAATATTCTTCGGAAGGCTTTACGCCGGACAGCTTCGCGATGAGGCGGATGCATCCACCTGTCAGAATCAGGTTGGATACGCGCCCCGTCCGAAACGGCACGGCGGCGTGGTCGATCACGGTGTCGAGGTATTCTTCCACAACGGTATAGTAATCCCCCGTGAGATTCCGGATGCTGCCGAGCATGTCGTGAAGCTTCAGGGATCCCATCGGGATATTCTGCGAAAAGACCGCGCGGGTTCCCTCAAAGACGGAAAGACCGATGGTCCCGGCCCCGATATAGGCGATGAGAGTGCTTCCTTCCCCGGCCTTTTCCTCTTCCTTTTTTTCCTCTTTCTTTTTCTTCTGTTCCCGGGCTTTCTGCTGAAGTTCCAGCACCCGGGAATAAATCAGCGTTTTCTCCTTGTCCTCCTCCAGGACTTCGACCGTCATTCCGTTCTGAATTTTCAGCTGATCGAGGACATAGGCGCGGTTTTTGGCCTCTCGGAGGACCGTAGTCGCCACGACGCGGAATTTTCCCACGCCGTATTCCTTCATGACATCGCTGTAGCCGCTTAAAAGAGAAGACAGTCCGTGAAGCGTTTCAAAGCTGATTTTCCCATTTTTAAAAACTTCGTGGCCTGCGCGGATGGGATGTTCCAGCCGATCGATGTCGACGATCTTTCCCTTTTTGAGCTGGGAGATCCGCATTTTCAAAGCGTTGGAGTCAATGTCGATGACGGCCGCTTCCTTTATGTTTTTCTTGTGGTTCATTTTCTGTCACCATTTCGATTTTAATCTGTAATATTTTGAGAATCCGGGTCAGGAATCCCCACATTACGCATTCTT
>DAITAP010000173.1:0-3497 GCA_036824225.1 Caproicibacter sp.
TTTTGGGGAAGGAGTGTTTTGCGATGAGACTGGATAAATATCTGAAGGTTTCCCGCCTGATGAAGCGCCGCACCGTGGCGAACGCGGCCTGTGACGCGGGCCGCGTGCTGGTAAATTCGAAGCCTGCCCGCGCTTCCCTTGAAATCAAGCCGGGAGACGTCATCGAGATTCGTCTGGGATCCCGCCCTCTCCGCGTGCGGGTTTCCGCTGTGGATCCCTACGCCGCCAAAGGGGACGCTTCCGGCCTTTACGAGATCCTTTCGGACAGCCCGGCCGGACGATAAGTATATGTTCCCCCGCTTTTGCATACAGATTGGACTAGAGAACAACAAGCGGGGGGGATTCCTTTGGCCGAAGCAAAGACGGCGGCCGGGCAGAAACCTGTCCGGGCGCCGCACAGCCTGATTCTGGAAAACCGCTCCACCCTGACCGCAACGGGTGTTTCCAATGTGGAAAGTTTCGATGATCAGACGGTTGTGGCAAGCACGGATCTGGGAGACCTCGTCGTCCGGGGGGAGAAACTTCATATTGACCGGCTGAATATCGAAACCGGAGAGCTGACGCTCAACGGTTCCGTTTCTTCCATCTCCTATTCCGAGGCCCGCTCACCGGGCGGCTTTTTCGGCAGGCTGTTCCGTTAGGGGGGAGGGAAGAGCGGTGGATACGGCCCTTTCTTCCCAGGCCGCCGGCTTTGTGGCGTTTTTCGCGTCCGGCGTCCTGTTAAGCGCGGTTTACGATATTCTGCGGATCTGGCGGGCGCTTTTCCGTTCGGAGAAGCGTTCCATTTTTATGCAGGATTTTCTTTCTATGATTCTGGCGGCGCTGTTTACTTTTCTTGTCAATCTTGGCGTCAACGGCGGCGAGATTCGCCTCTATCTGCTTTTCGGGGAGGCTCTGGGATGGTGCGCCTGGCATTTTACGATAGGATTCTGGACGGTGCGGCTGTTCCGGCTGTTTTCTGATTTTCTTTATGAGAAAATATTCAGGCCAATTCAGCGCGCTTTAGGCAGGACTGCCGGAAATATTGGAAACAAGGCAGTACAATTTATAAATGTTGCTAAAAAATTTGCCTTTCAGGGAAAAAAACGCTTGAAACGCCGCGGCAGGATAGTGTATAATCAGCATAAGGGAAATTCCCGGCGCCGCGCGGTGCGGCACCGGGGAAAAGACAGGAAAAGAAGGTCGCGGTGAGGGCTATGAAAGTTTTAAAGGGAAAGAAACAGCGAAGCATTCTTCTGCGGATCGCGGTATTCGTCTTTGCGGTTTATTTTCTGGCACTCCTTGTCGGCCAGCAGGCGAGGATACGGGAAAAGCAGCGGCAGCTTGCCGCCGTAAAGGACAAAATCCGGATCCAGGAGATTCAAAACGAGGACGTTAAAAGCGCCGGTTCCGGCGGGGGAAGCTCAGACAGCGAGTATATCGAGAGAGCCGCCCGCGAAGGTCTGGACTTTGCAAAGCCGGGCGAACGCGTTTATGTCAATATAGCCGGAAAATAATTGGTTGAGTTTTCTACGTCATAAGGAGGAAAGCAGTTACATATGCAGCTTGAGGTGGGAGCGGTTCTGGAAGGAAAAGTCACAGGGATCACGAGCTTCGGGGCCTTTGTGGAACTTCCAGGTGGAAAAACGGGGATGGTCCATATTTCCGAAGTGGCGCCGACCTTTGTGAGGGATATTCACGACTATGTGAAGGAAAACCAGACGGTCAAGGTGAAAATCCTGAACATCGGCCAGGACGGCAGGATCAGCCTTTCCATGAAACGTGTCGCGGACGGCCGCCGGACCGAGCGCAGCCCGCGGGCTTCCGCGGTCAGCCCCGGCCGTCCGGGCAGTTATGAATGGAGACCCCCGCGCAGAAACGAGCCGGCCAGCTTCGAGGACATGATGACAAAATTCAAGCAGACAAGCGATGAAAAAATGTCGGACCTAAAACGCTGCCTGGAGGCGAAAAGGGGCGGCTTTTCCAAGAGGGGCGGCTCGAACAACCAGCGCTGAAGGGACGGCGGAACCGGGGCGGATGGCAACCCTGCAAAACGGCAGAGGGAGATGCACCCGCTTCTATTTTTCATTTTCAAAAACCGAAATCAGGCAAAAGGACAAGCTTATCGCGTGGCCGGCCGGGATCCGAAGATCCGGCCGGCGGGAGGGCAGAATGCTGTTAATCCATGCGGAAATCCATACGATTACATACGGCGTCCGGAAGGAAGGGTCGGTCCGGATCAGGGGAGACCGGATTGCGGAAGTGAGCCCGTACCTCCTCAAGGGCGAAACGGACGAGCCGGTGATCGATCTCGACGGCGCGGGGCTGTACCCCGGCTTTATTGACGCCCATACGCATCTCGGGATGTGGGAGGACGCCCTGACCTTTGAGGGGGACGACGGGAACGAGGAAACCGATCCCGTCACGCCGCAGCTGCGCGCCATAGACGCCGTAAACCCGAAGGATCGGTGCTTTTCGGATGCCGTTTCCGCGGGCGTGACGACCGTCGTGACGGGTCCGGGAAGCGCAAACCCGATTGGCGGGCAGATGATCGCGATGAAGACCTTCGGATCCTCTGTGGATCAGAGAATTGTGAAAGCGCCCGTCGCGGTGAAGATGGCGCTCGGGGAAAATCCGAAAACGGTATACCACGGCAAAAACAGGGCTCCCTTTACGCGCATGGCGACGGCCGCTCTGATCCGCGGCGCGCTCTTAAAAGCCAGAAGATACCTCGAGAACTGCCAAAAGGCGCGGGAAGATCCCAAAACCGCCCCTCCGGCCTTTGATTTTAAGAGCGAGTCCCTGATTCCGGCGCTTCAAAGGAAAACGGAAGTCCATTTCCACGCCCATCGGGCGGACGATATCTATACCGCCATACGGATTGCGAAAGAATTCCACCTTAACTACGTGATTATCCACGGGACGGAAGGCTACCTGATTGCGGACGACCTGCTCCGCGAGGGAACCCGGGTTCTTTCCGGACCGTTTCTCACCGACCGGGGAAAGCCGGAGCTGAAAAACCTGACGCCCGCATGCCCCGGGATCCTTGCCGGGAAGGGAGTGCCGACGGCCATCATCACGGACCATCCGGTGATCCCGATTCAGTATCTGCCCCTCTGCGCGGCGCTTGCGGTACGGGAGGGCATGAGACACGAGGACGCCATCCGGGCCATCACCATCAACCCGGCGGAAATTCTGGGAATCGAACGCCGGGTCGGGTCCATTGAGGTCGGAAAGGACGCGGACCTTACGGTATTCCGCGGCGATCCGCTCCGGCTGGAGGCAAAGCCGGAACTGGTTGTCGCGGGAGGAAAAATCGTCCGCCGGCGGGGAGAAAGCAATGCGGGAGCTTGACGTAAGCCTGGTTACAAAGGCCATAAGACGTCTCTGCATCGAGTCAAACCGGGTCCTGCCGACAGATTTGGAAAACCGGATCCGGTCTTCGGCGGAGTCGGAAAAGTCGCCCGCCGGCCGCGCCGTCCTCCGCACGCTGGGGAAGAACCTGGACGCGGCGAGGG
>DAITAP010000174.1:0-3490 GCA_036824225.1 Caproicibacter sp.
GCGAAAATAATTCGGATTATTTTTTCATTGAACCAAAGCCCTTAATATGTTATAATAAGGGAACTAAACGGAAAATTCCGGCGGTGCTATTTCGTTTCGGAGCAAGTGAGGGAGTGCTGACAAGTGATAAATGGGACCGATCTGAAAAAAGCGATAATTTCAGGCGCGAACAATATCTTAAAGCATAAGACGTCGGTGGATGACTTGAATATATTCCCCGTTCCAGACGGAGACACGGGCACCAACATGTCAATGACGATCGGTTCAGCCGTCAGGGAACTGGAGAAATACGAGGGTTCCTCCGCGGGGGAAGCGGCGCGGATTGCCGCGGACGCCATGCTCCGCGGGGCGCGCGGAAACTCCGGCGTGATCCTGTCCATCCTGTTCCGCGGATTCGCGAAGGGAACCAAGGGGACGGACACGGTAAGCGGCGAAGACATGGTCAACGCATTTGGCCTGGGCGTGGAAGCCGCCTACAAGGCGGTTATGAAGCCAACCGAAGGCACTATCCTGACAGTTTCCCGCGTCGCATGCGAAAAAGGCAGGGCCAAGGCCAAAGAGACCGACGATATTGTCGCTATCTGGACAGAGGTATGCGAAGGTGCCAAAGAGGCTCTCGCTCAAACGCCAAACCTCCTCCCCGTTCTGAAGCGGGCAGGCGTGGTCGATGCGGGCGGACAGGGCCTTCTCTATATTTTTGAGGGGATCCTCAGCGTTCTCCGCGACGGAAAGATGATCGAACCTGCGGAAGAAGGGAAGTCTTCTCCTACGGATATAAAGTCGGACGATTTCTTCCGCAATGCGGCTGCGGAGTTTGATGAGGACATTCATTACACTTACTGCACGGAATTTATTATCGGCCGCAACCCCGACTGCAAAAAGGATCCCGCGGATCTGCGGACGTTTCTCGAGACGATGGGCGACTGCGTTCTTGTAGTGAGCGATGACGAAATCATCAAAGTCCATGTGCATACCGAGGATCCCGGCAACGCCCTGGAAGCAGGGCTCGCGTACGGGCAGCTTCTGACCGTGAAGATCGACAACATGAAGGAGCAGCACCGCAAGGCGGAAGAAGAAAACAGGGCCGCCAAAAAGAAGGCCGAGCCGCCAAAGCCTGTCGAGCCCGCAAACGGGGTTTGTCGCCGTAGCCGCGGGGGATGGTCTGAAAACGCTGTTCACCGATCTTGGATGTACCGAGGTCGTGAACGGAGGCCAGACCATGAATCCCAGTACCGAGGACATGGCGGCCGCGGTTCGCGCCACGCCCGCCAAAACGGTACTGATTCTCCCAAACAACAAGAATATCGTTCTCGCGGCGGAACAGGTGGTCCCGCTTATCAAGGATCGCAAGGTCATTGTTCTCCCCACACGCACCGTCCCGGAAGGACTGTCCGCGATGCTCGCCTACAATCCCGACGATCCTGTCGAGTCAAACACCGTCACCATGATGGAAGCGGCCTCCGGTGTAGCGACCGGGACTGTTACCTTCGCGGCCCGCAATTCCGAATTCGGCGGGCGGAAAATCCGGAAAGACGATACGCTCGGCCTTGTGAACGGAAAACTCGAGATCATCGATCACAGCCGCAATATCGAACGGGTATGCGTGCGCCTTGCCCGTTCGATGGTGGACCGCAGCACTTCGTTCCTCACGCTGATCTACGGTGCGGAAGTGTCCGAGGAAACCGCAAACAGCGTATATGGGCAGATAAAGTCCAAAGCAGGAAACAACGTGGAAGTCACGCTTGTGAACGGAGGCCAGCCGGTTTACTATTTCATTCTTTCGGTGGAATAGCCGGGGGCAGAGATGGCAAGCCTGTTCCGAAGAAAAATTCAGACATTAAAAGGCGTCGGCGAAAAGCGCGCCGGGCTGTTCCGGAAACTCGGCGTATCCAGTGTCGGCGCTTTGCTGCGTTTTTACCCACGTGCTTATGAGGATTTCAGCCATCCCTGCGGCGTGCGGGAAGCCCCGGAGGGGGAACCCTGCGCCGTACGGGCGGTGCTGAAAGGTCCCCCGGCCGTGGCGTTTTCAAAAAGCGGCATGCTGCTCTGCCACGCGCTGGCAGACGACGGCCGCGATACTTTTACTTTGACTTTTTTTCAGAATCCATATATTCCAAAACTTCTGAAATCCGGAAAAACCTATCTTTTCTATGGAAAAGTATCCGCGAACTTCCTCAAATTCGAAATGGCGGCGCCGGAATTTTTCCCGGCGGACTCCGCCCCCGCCGTCCGTCCTGTTTACCCTCAGACTCAGGGACTCAGCAGCCGTGTCATCGCAGGCGCTGTCCGGGAAGCGCTGGGACTTCTGCCCGAAAAGGTACGCGATCCGCTCTCTCCCGATCTTCTGTCGCATTATGGTCTTCCGGGGCTCCGGGAAGCGCTGAAAAATGTCCATTTTCCCCCGGATATGGAAACTGCGGAGCTTGCCCGCAAACGCCTCATTTTTGAAGAGCTTGTGATTCTCGTGCTCGGTCTGTCTCTCCTCCGGAAGAAAAACGTCGCGGCAAGCCCTTTTCCCCTTAAAAGGGATTATACGGGGGAATTTCTTTCCCTTCTCCCCTTTCAGCTGACCGGAGCTCAGTCGCGTGCAATCCGGGAAGGGATCGCCGATATGATGAGCGGCCGACGCATGGCACGCCTTCTTCAGGGAGACGTCGGATCCGGAAAAACGGCTGTTTCGGCGGCACTATGCTATTCCGCCATCAAAAACGGACTGCAGGCGGCGCTGATGGCGCCTACGGAGATTCTGGCGCGCCAGCATGCCGACACTTTCTCAAAACTGCTGGAGCCCGCGGGCATGGCGGTCGGACTGCTGACCGGATCGGCTTCCGCTCCCCGGAAAAAGAAGCTTCTTTCGGATCTTGAGAACGGAAAAATTGATCTCCTCGTCGGGACACACGCCCTGATATCAGAAAAAGTTAAATTTCACCGTCTCGGGCTGGTAGTGACGGATGAGCAGCACCGGTTCGGCGTAGCACAGCGCGCAGCTCTTTCGGCGAAAGGGAATTCTCCCCATATGCTGGTCATGAGCGCGACGCCGATCCCCCGTACTCTGGCGCTTATTATCTATGGAGATCTGGATCTCTCCATTCTGGACGAACTGCCCCCCGGCCGTCGGAAAATTATGACCTACGCGGTCACATCGGACAAACGGCAGCGCGCGTTCGGTTTTTTAAGGAAAAAGATCGAGGAGGGCAGGCAGTGCTACATTGTCTGCCCCGCCGTGGAAGAAGGACAGAGTGAACTTTCCGACGTCACCGGATATTTAAAGCTCCTTCGTTCCCGGTGGCTGCCCGGGTGCAGCGCGGAAGCCCTCTACGGGCGGATGAAAGCAAAAGAAAAAAACAACGTCATGGAGCGCTTTGCCGAAGGGAAAATCAGCATTCTTGTCTCCACAACAGTTGTCGAAGTTGGAATTGACGTCCCCAACGCCACCGTCATGCTGGTTGAAAACGCGGAACGGTACGGGCTGTCTCAGCTCCACCGGCTC
>DAITAP010000004.1:0-32835 GCA_036824225.1 Caproicibacter sp.
CTCATTTTTGGTAGGCTTTTTCGATACGCCGGTAGGATTGACGCTTACGTTATTACTGCATTGTGACCAATCTGTTTGATGAAGACGGAACTGGTCAATTCTCTGATGACAAGATTATTGACATATACCGCGGTCTCTGGCGCATCGAGGATAATTTTCGGGTAACGAAAAGTGAACTGAAATCCCGCCCGGTCGATGTTTCACGCAAGGAAAGAATTCATGCCCATTTTCTGATTTGCTACCTCTCTCTTGTTATCCTCAGGCTGATTCAGAAGCGTATGGGCAGGATGTACTCCGCCGAAGTTATTATCAATGCTTTAAAAAATATAACCTGTTCTCCGGAATCCGAAAATCTTTACCTTTTTGATTACAGAACGGATGTAACGGACGCATTAGGGAAAGCAATGGGCTTCGATTTTACAAAAAAGCGGTTAAGCCGATCCGAAATAAAAAAAATTTTAGGGAAAGCTAAAAAAAGATCATAATCACTACAACTTTTTATCTGATAAAAGCAGCCGGAAACCCAGATTCTTCCTGATGTTTACGGCTGCTTTCTTTTTTAAAATTGCTAAGTTAAAGCCTTGAGAATGAATCAGACATAAGAAGGGGCGAATTCAGCAGGGCTTTTCCGCGAGTTTTTCTACAGCCTGTTCCAGACGGGATCGCAGATGTTTCCGTGATTCTCGGCTGCCGCCCGCGTCTTTGATGGGTTCGCCGATGGAAATTGTCCTATTCTGCCTGCTTATGAAAACAGGATAATAATACAGCGGTTTCCCTGCACTTTGGTAATAAAGTCTGGAAAGACGGAGAAAACCGGAATTGAACCCGTTCAGGAACCGGGAGTATTTCTTTTCCTGGTTTTCCGGAAAAATCAGGAGATTTTCTCCCTTTCTCAGAGCTTCCAGGCTCAGGCGGAATGTCTGCCGGATCTTCCAGGTTCCCTTATAAACAGGAATTGCCTCGACCGATTTCATAATCTGAATGCAGAATGGCTCGATCGCCGCCGCGACCAGTCCGCTGAGAGGAGTTCGGAGTCCCAGCTCTTTTCTGACAAAATCCAGATCGATATAAGACCTGCAAAGCTTCGGCGTCATGACTTGATAAGTCACCCATGGACGAAACGGTACGGGAAAATAAAGCTCCGCCATCATGGGAGCGTAAGAACCGGCGTGATTACAGAGAAAAACCGCCGGAAAATTGCGGAGATGTTCAGAGCCAATGACTCTGTGCCGCGGAAGCAGGAACCGGACGAGCGCTTTGATTTGGGAAAAGATTCGGTGCCTGGGACGCCGCGTGCCGCGTGACGACGGCGAGTTGCAGGGATATCCAGTATCTTTCAAGGCCCATGCCGCCCGGCCAAAATAATCCGCCTGCTGCCTGCGCTATTTTCCGGGCAGTGGATTTTCAGGCATCCGGCGGGCGTCCTTTCTGCGTATCCCTTTCTTCGCCTTCCGGGACATGCCGAATCACCGGCATGTCCCCCGTACTCTTCGGGAAAGGCGCCGAAAGAATGCCGGAACTGGATCATTCCAGCAATTTTCTTTTCGGCTTTCCGAAGATAGTGAAACGGTTCCGCTTCCACCAGGCCGGCGGGTGCGGCTTCCCGGTTTTCCGGCCTGCGGTTTAATTCCAGATACCCCGAAATTTTTTCCATCCGTCGGAACGATCCCATATCATCCACTGAACCGCGTAATTTCAGCATTTCCTTCCGGAAACGGGAAATCTTCAGTCCATGGGAAAAATCAGGCTTTCTCAATCTGCGTTCCATAACCCTGCCGCTTTCAAAAAGATGATTTTGCCGTAAATTTACCAGAGAGGAAATTCCACTGCCCGATTCCATTTCGGAAACCCGAATGATTTTTTAGACGGCACCATACAGGCCTTCCGTCTTTCCGGACTGATTTCCGTAAAGACGGCATATCTGCGTAAGCCGTCCGCGTATCGGTCAGAAAATCGACGGCTGCGATCTTCCATCCGCAACTATTATAGCAGGTTTTTGCAGCGGATGACTTAGCTTCTGGCAGGACGGAAGAGCTGTCCCTGGAAGGGAAATCGCCAGATTCGCTCTATGCCCTTCTCAACAGGCTCAACAGGCTGGAAAGCAGAATAGCGGATAATACGGTTCTGGCAGCTTTCTTTAATCAGCGGAAAAATAAAAAAAGAGATTCCCCCTTGACAATAAACGAATGATCGTTTATTATAGAAGCAGAACCGATAAAAACAGGTGATTGGTACGCGGAAAAAAGATGATGAAAAACAGCGGAACATTAAAAACGCCGTGGTGCATCTCATCTTGGAGGAAGGCTTTCAGGGCGCCTCCATCTCAAAGATAGCGAGATGTGCCGGCGTTTCCCCCGCGACGGTATATATCTACTATGACAGCAAGGAAGAAATGCTGCAGGATATTTACCGGGAATGTATCGGAGACGCTGTCCATTCTCTAAGCGGGTGCGTCCGACCTGGCATGAGCGGAGGAGAGATCATCGCACAGCTTATCCGCCAGTTTTATGAGTACATTGTCCAGAATCGTGAGGTGTTCTGTTTTTTAGAGCAGTTTGACACCTGTCCGGCGCTCTGCAACAGTTGCCGCGAAGAAAGCGGGCCTTCCTGTCTGAACCGGATGCTGTCGGAGATGAAGGAAAAACATATTTTAGGCGATTTTGACACGGATAACCTCTATGCAATTCTGTTTTCCCCCGTGGAACGGATTGCCTGTCACAGCGGTTCCGACGAATCGCAGGAAGATCGGCTCAATGAACTGATTAAAATGATCCAGAAAGCGCTGATGTAGAGATGCGTGGAAAGGAAGGCGGCGCTTCCCAGACAGGCGCGCAGGATTGTTCACGGACGAAAATAATAAACGAATGTTCATTTATTGAGAAAGGAATTCTGATTGTATGATTATTCCAGTCGAAAATCTTGTCCTGCTGCCGGGAATGGTCTGCAATATCCGGCCCGGACCGGTAGACGGTCAGGATTTATTGCGGGCGCAGGCGGATGGCGAGACGATCGCGGCGGTCTTGATGAAGCGCCGCCGCGGGGATCAACCGCCGCAGGCGGAGGACTTTTATAAAATCGGAGTTGCCGTAAAAGTCCTGAAACTCTTTGAGAATGGCGGGGAACAGCGGATTGCGGTCAAGGTACTGAACCGGGTTGAAGTATCAGGGATTACCATCCACGGCGGAAGGATGGAAGGAAATATTACCTCCCTGCCGGATGTCATCGACCTGGACGAAAACAGCCGCATGCAGATGCTCAGCTTTATCCGGAAAATCGTGCATGAGGTAGGCGCGAAGTTTCAAAACGCGAAGGGAGTTGTCCAGGCGCTCGACCAGATCGAGGATCTGAACCTCCTGATCGGAGCGCTGTGCCAGCTTATGCCGCTTTCAAGTGAAGAGCAGTATTCGCTGATGGAAACGTCTTCGCTGAAAAACCGCTGCCTCACATTCGTCGATTATTTTCTGCGCTATCGGGAATCCATCCAGCTTCAGATCGAGCTTTCCAAGCGGTTTACCGAGAAGGCGAACCGAAATTACCGTGAGTCTATTCTGAGAGAGCAGCTGAACGCGATTCAGGATGAGCTTGGGGAAGGAAATGACACAAAAGACTACCGTGCGCGGATAGACAAGGCGCAGATGCCGGATGAAATTCGCAAAGCAGCGCTGGAAGAAGTTTCAAAACTTGAAAAAGAGAATCCGGCGAGCCCGGATTACGGAGTGACCCGTGATTATCTGGATTTTATGCTGTCTCTTCCGTGGAGAGTCGGGAAGACGAAACCGGTCAGTCTGCAGGAAGCACGGCGGATGCTGGACAAACAGCACTATGGCCTTGAAAAGGTGAAGAAGCGTATCCTCCAGCATATCGCCGTAATGCAGCTCAAGAAGAACAAACAGGGTTCCATCCTGCTGCTGGTCGGTCCGCCGGGGACAGGGAAGACCAGTCTGGGCAAGAGCATCGCACAGGTGCTCGGACGCAAATATGTCCGCCTGAGCCTTGGTGGAATCCGGGACGAAGCTGAAATTCGAGGACACCGCCGTACTTATGTTGGCGCAATGCCAGGCCGTATTCTTTCCGGGATTAAAAAAGCCGGTGTCATGAACCCTGTGATGGTGCTTGATGAAGTTGACAAGCTGGCAACGGGCTATAACGGCGATCCGGCAGCAGCTCTGCTAGAAGTTCTGGATCCGGAACAAAACAATACCTTTACCGATCATTATCTCGATCTCCCTTATGACCTCTCCAACGTGTTTTTTATCGCGACCGCAAACACGCTGGAAACCATTCCGGCACCGCTCCTCGATCGGATGGAGGTCATTGAACTTTCCAGCTATACGGCGGATGAGAAATTCCATATCGGCCGGGATCACCTGATTCCGGAGGTAAGAGAGGAAAACGGCCTCAAGGAAGGAGATGTGGTAATCGGCGACGATACCCTGAAGGCCATTATTTCCGACTATACGATGGAAGCCGGCGTCCGGGGACTGAAAAGACAGCTGAATGTCATTGCCCGCACCGCAGCGGAAAAAATTGTTTCTGGTACGGCAAAGCAGCCCTTCTTCGTAAAACCGGCGGATTTGGAAAACATCCTTGGGCGGAAGGTCTTCCACCACGACGTGGCGCAAGAGGCAAACGCGCCCGGGGTAGTAACCGGCCTCGCCTGGACTCCCGTAGGAGGCGAGATTCTGTTTATTGAGGCAACGGATATGCCTGGCAGCAACCAGGTCATCCTGACCGGTCAGCTTGGTGACGTGATGAAGGAGTCTGCGCGGATTTCACTCAGCCTGCTGAAGTCCCGTCTGCCTGGAAACGCTGTCCACTTTAAGGATCGTGACATTCATATTCACGTTCCCTCAGGCGCTGTCCCGAAAGACGGTCCGTCTGCAGGAGTCACCATCTTCACGGCGCTTTCCTCTCTCGTGACCGGGATCGCTGTGGATCCGCACCTCGCCATGACTGGGGAAGTCACTTTAAGCGGAAAGGTGCTCCCTATCGGCGGGCTGAAGGAGAAGCTGCTTGCCGCTGACCGCGCCGGGATCCGACGCGTTCTGATCCCGAAGGAAAACCTCGAGGATCTAAAAGAAATTCCAGGGGAAGTCCTGAAAAGGATCCGGATAACACCGATAGTCAGCGTGGAAGATGTTCTCCGGGAGGCGCTGGGCATTACTCTCCCCAGGGCCGAGCAGGTCCTGCTTTCGCCTGAATTTCTCAACAGGCTCCGTCTTCAGAAGAGACATGCCTTTAAATAGGTTTTGCCTGACATATTTAATCCACGCTCCCGCGCAGGGAGCGAAAAGGATGACTTTTACGGTCGTCCTTTTTTTCATTATAGAAATTGTTAAAAGCCCTGTCTAGAGGAAATGGCAAGCACCTTGGGGCGAAAGGCAGGAACTTAAAGCAGCTTTCAGGGGATATCCGCTCTGACAAAATGACAGAAAACATCCTGAAGCGGTTCGTTGGAACATGCCGCGCATCAGCCTAAAAATTTCCTGCCTTGATTTATAAGGCCCAAGGTGCTTTAATAAAATGGATAGTTTCCGGAACTTTAAGTTCCATTTCCCCGGAAAGGGGTAAATGTCGGGGAATTTTTATCCGATCCTGCAGAGAGGTGGTTTTATGGTTTTGCTTCCGAGAGACCTGTCCCCAAAATTTTTTAATCCGCTTGCTTCTCTCCATAAAGAATACTATATTCATCTTCTCCTGCTGATGGAATCCATTCTTTCGGAAGCAAAGCAGATCGCTCTGCCAAGATCGGCAATGATGCGGGAACTTCACCGCCGGGTAGAGCGGGAGAACCTGCGGGAAGACCTTTCTGATGAGGAAGACTTTGGAAATTACCCGAATGAGGCGGGGGATGCCGTGGCCTATACCGTCCGCAAGTTTGTGGAGAGCGGATGGATCGACAGCGATGAGTCAGGCGACCGGTCTTCCGACATGGTTTTTATTACTCTTTATGGAAAAAAGCTCACCGATTTTATACGGAATCTTCTGCAGATGGAAGACCAGACCGGCCATGTCATCAATACCTATTCCAATCTGCAGCAGGTCAGGCTGATGCCGGAAAATGGGTATGTCTGCGTAAAGAATGCGTATGAAAGCACCCAGCGCCTTTTAACGAGCCTCGAAATGATGTATTCCAAAATCAAATCTTACTATACGCTCGTCCTGGAAAATCAAAGGCCGGAAACCCTTTTACAGTCGCATTTGAACGGGTATGTGCACGACGTTGTGGACAAAATCCTTTTCCCGCTGAAAGTGGACGACAGCGTTGACCGCTTTAAGGGCCCTGTGCTTTCCATATCGGCCGATCTGCTGTCCGATACGCAGCTTTTGAACACGGTAATCCGTTATGCGGTCCAGTCGAGAAAAGAACCAACAGAAAAAGACGCGCGGGCATCCCTTTTTGAAATGCTTAATTTCATCCACAGCCGGTACGATAACATTGATTCTGTCATCAGGCAGCTGGATGAACGGAACAATCTTTATCTTCGGGTTACCCGTCAGAGACTTCAGTATATGCTGACAATGGATACCAGCTTAAAGGGCAATATCATTTCACTTCTCAAGATGAGCAAAAAACAGCCGGATGATTTCTGGGAAGAACTTGCCCGGTGCTGCAACTTTTATGACGTCGGTACCGTTACGGATGAAAGCTTTTACCGGCCGCGTAAAATCCGCAGGCGTGAAAGAGACGAGAGCATTGCGGCCGAATCAGCTCCGGAAATCCCGGAAAAGGAGATCAATGCCGTTCTGGACACGGCTGGAGCGAATTTTGTCAAATCAAAAATCAATGAATATGTGGACCATCTGCTCCGGGGCCGTGACGTCGTATCCTCACAGGAACTCAGCATCCGAGATGACAAAGACTATCTGATGTCCATTTATCTTGCCATCAACAGCGACGATTACGAATGCCCCTATCTGTTTTCTGAGAGCGGAGGAGTTTCAAAACATGGGCGGTATTCGCTGCCGGTTTTTGCCCTGAGAAAGAAAAAGAAGGAGTAGGAATTTGCTGATTGATAAGGAAAGCAATGATATACGAGAAAAAATCAAAGAACTCTGCCATAAGCTCTTTGACCAAAATTATATCCTGGAATTTGTGTTTGCCCCAAATGATGTCCTTAGAAAAGCAAACCCGGACTATACATTTTTATCCCTCCATTTTGACTGTGTAGCTGAACTCCTGGATCAATGCGGATGGAAGCTGAACCAGAATGAAGAGGCAGGCGTTTTTTACCTTACCAGCCCTTATCCTTCCACCAAAGTTACCCTCAACAAAACGGAGAGTTATTATCTGTTCGGCTTGAGGCTTTTATATGATGAGAAAAAGATGAAGGCATCCGCTTCCGGTGAAATTTTTGCCACTGTTCAGGAACTTTTTGAAAAGCTTTCGACGCTGGATGCGCTCAATCCCGTAAGCCGGCAGGAACGGGAAAGAGCGCTCCGGACCTTGCAGAGTAAAAACATCATCACCCGGATAACGGGAAAATGGACCGATCCCGACGCGCGGATTGCCATCATGCCTTCCATTTTATGCGCGATATCCTCCACAAGAGTCAAACGGCTGCTTGAATCGCTGACGCAGGATCATCAGAGCGAAGCTCCGGACGGGGATGATGAGGAAGGATCGGAAACGGGAGGGGAGACGCAAAATTGATTTGGATGAAAAGGCTCCATATGATTAACTGGATGTACTATCCGGTACAGTCTGTGGAATTCGGCGCTTCCAACCTGCTGACCGGCATTACCGGTTCGGGAAAATCCACCATCGTCGACGCGATTCAGATTCTGATGCTCGGGGAAGTAAACGGAAATTTTTACAATAAATCCGCAGCGTCCGGAAAATCTGATCGGACAATAACGACTTATCTGCGTGGTGCATACGACGGCGGCGAAAAAAGGGAAGGCAGGGATTTCAGTTCTTATCTGGCCATTGATTTTTATGACGAAGTCCGCAATGAGTCTTTCTGCTGCGGGATTGTGTTCGACCTGGAAGCCGATGAGGATAAACCGGATTACAGTTACTATATTGCCGACTGCCCTTTTCAAGAGGACTGGGCGCTTGATTCCCGCAGAGTAGCCCGCAGTATCGAGGAATTTTCTGTTTTTGCAAAAAAGGACCACCTGCCGATCCACTGGAAGCAGACAAATACGGCGTATCGCAAGGATTTGCTTTACCGCCTGCAAATCTTTGACCAGAATTTCTTTTCCGTTTTTCGCACGGCCGTGGCTTACGTTCCCCTCAACCGAATTGACGAGTTTATTGTCCGGAATATCTGCCATATAGAAGACACGATCGATGTGGAAAAAATGAAAACCGCTGTCCGCGAGTACCAGCGGATGCAGCGTCAAATGCAGGAATTTGAACAGAAAAAGCAGGAACTTCAAAAGATCAGCGAAACGCATGAAGCCTACTGTGGAAAGTTTGAAAAGCTTCAGGAAGAGCAGTATTTTCTGGATCGCGCCGATGTCGACATTCTGAAAGAAGCCATAGGGAATCAGGAAAAAATCCGGGACAGGAATCAGGCTGCGCGCCAGCAGGTACTGGAAAATCAAAAAGAAAAATCGAAAGAAGAAGCGGAACTTTCCAGAAAACATGAACTTCTCCTGATGCAGCTGGCACAGGCGGAAGGACCCAGAAAAGACCTTGAACGACAATTAAATGATTTGAATTCGAAAATTCAGGAGATCCAAAAATCGGCCAGAAACCGGTTAAACGCCCTCTGTCAGAGAAGCGCCGGATGGAGCCGGCAGCTTATCCGTCTGGAAAGCGCAGAGTCTGTCCTTCCCCTTGACTGGACGGCCCTCCGCCAGGAATCCCGCTTTTTTGCGCAGCAGGAACAACTGGATATGAATTCCTTCCAGAATTTCAACTCTGCCGGTTTTCAGGGGCATGTGAATTCGCTGAACGGTCTGATGGAGAAGGTACGGCGGCAGTGGAACCTGTGGGAAGAAGAACACGAGGAACTGCTGCGGGAGATTCGGGATGCCAAAGAACGTCTCAAACAGCTGGAGGCTGGGAAAAAGCAGTATATGCCGGACCTGCTTGAGCTCCAAAAATTCCTAATGCAAAAACTGGCAGAGAAATTTGGACGCCCTGTTCCGGTGGAAATTCTTGCGGATCTCATTGATATCAGGGACAGCCGCTGGGCAAATGTCATAGAAGGATATCTGTCCCGGCAGAAATTCTATCTTTTTACCGATCCGGAGTGTTACCGGGCAGCTGTCCGTCTGTTCCGGGTTTACAGCAGAGAAAACGCATGCTACCGCTATAATATTGTCAATACCCACAGCATCCTGCAGGAGCATCCACTGGTACTCCCCAACAGCCTTGCAAAAACTATTGTTACAGGAAATCCGTATGCGCGTGCTTATATCGACTATCTGCTTGGCCGGGTGGAATGTGTGGAAAAAATAGAAGAAGTTGACGGAAGACGGACCGCAGTGACGGATGACGGCATGCTCTATAAGAGCTACAGCATGGCGCGGATGGAGGATAAACTGTGGAGGTTCCATTTCATCGGGAAAAGCAGTATTCCCCAGCAGATTGAAGCGACAAAACAGCGTATAGAGGAACTTGAGGAAAATCTGCGAAAGCTCACGGAACAGCTGCAGAAGCTAAATCCGATTCTGAAAGAAACTGCCTTTAATGCGGATTTTCTGGAAACAGTTGCAAAGGCGGCAAATGACCTTAGAGAAGTACCGGAAATGGATCAAAAGGCGGATGAGCTGGCAAAGAAGCTGAATCTGCTGGATACCAGTCTCGCGGATTCCCTCAGGGAGCAGAAAAACGAATGTTATCGGAAACTTCTGAATATCCGGAAGGAGCTGACAGACAGTGCAACTCGGATTGGCACGCTGGAACAAGTTATCCGGCAGGCGGAAGAGAGAATTAGGGAATTTCAGCCTCAGCTGAAGGAAAAAACTGATGAATTTGAAGACGCTTATCAGAATGAACAGGTTCTGGTCAATAAAGTAGCCTCCAGATATGAAAATGAGCTTTCTCGGAAAAAAACCGCCGAAAAACTGCGGGCGGACTTTTTACCGGCAAAAGCTCAGACCAGTCAGGCACTGGATACTCTGACCAAAACTTTCCGTGTCCAAGTGCAGAAATACAACAGCGTTCATCAGGAAGCTTCCATCAGCGACGATATTTTAAGCGGCGAATGGAAAAGTGCCTATGATGCTGTGCAGAAAGTCGAAATAAAGCAGTATGAAGGGAAAGTTGCGCAGGCACGTGACCGCGCGGAAGAAATATTCCGGAACGATTTTATTAATCAGATCAAGCGCGACATTGACAATGTCCGTCTGGAAATCAGCAGCCTCAATAAAACGCTGACGGAATACACGTTTGGCCGAGTTCAATACCGTTTCAAATGCGAACCGACGGAGAACCCGGAACTTCGAAAGTATTATGATCTCATCATGAATGTTGATTTAAATGGATACAGCCTTTATACCTTTATGAAAAGGGATACTCAGAAAGAATATGAACCTTTGCTGAAAACCCTGTTTCAGCTTATCTCGTCGGAAGGCGTCGATGCCGCGGACAGGCAGCAGATTGAAAGCAACATACAAAAATTCAAATCTTTCCAGACCTATCTTAAATTTGATCTGGTCGAAGTGGACGCAGAAGGAAAAGAGCATCCGCTCAGCCGCAGCATGGGAAGCAAGTCCGGAGGGGAAAGGCAGACTCCCTTTTATATTGCCATTCTGGCTTCTCTGATGAAAACCTACAGAGTCAACCAGAACGCAAACAGCCTGAGGCTTGTTGTCTTTGACGAAGCGTTTGATAAAATTGACATCAGCCGCATAGAAGAGTGCATTTTAATGTTGAAAAGAATCGGGTTCCAGAGTATTGTCGTTGCCCCGACCGACCGGGCCGCGTATATTGCGCCCCTGGTAGAGCGGACCTGGGTGGTCACCAAGCCGGATGAGCGGACTTCGGTGCTTTCCGCGTATCGGAAGGAACTAAAAAATGACGATTGAAAACGAGCTTCTCAACCGGCTTCTGGATAAGTACGAACGCAGCGGGCATTGCCTGCCCGGCCGGGTTTCCAATCGGAGAATCAGCGTTTCCCTGAATGAGGCTGAATTTCCCTATTATCAGCAAAACCGGAGAGATCGCGTGGAAGAAGTCAATGCGGCTGTCAGTCGGATGAAATCGGAGGCCCTGGTTGATTTCCGATATCAAAAAGGATATGAAGGCTGGTTAATCGAAAAGGTTTTTCTGAATCTCGACAAGGTTCCGGAAGCTTATCAGGCTGTCGGACGAAAGCCGATATCCCAGAAAGCGGGGGAACTGCTGGATGTCCTTGAGAATGCCTGTAAAAAAAGCGGCCGCGGCTGGGTCCGCATGTTTATCCAGGAGGAAAAAGAAAGACTTCGCCAAACCTATAAGGCAAGCAGAATGCTTCCGGACGACCCTGCCCTTGCAAGGAATCTGTTTACGGTTCTGCAGGCTTCAGAAAAAGGTTCTCAGCTGATGCGTGTCCTCAGCGTACAATGCTTTCACGATTCCAAATATCTGGAGAGAAACCTTATCAGTTTTCTCCTTTCCATTGCTCGCCATTATGAGCCGGATATTGTTGCGTACTCCCGCCAAGGCGACGAAAAGCTGACAGATAATGAAGTGCTGACACAAATTGGAATTCTGCGTTATCCCGAAATCTTTGAGTTTTGTGGGAATATCAACCTGACCGTAATGGGAATTCCCGTTTCTGCTGCCCCGTTTCTGCACGGCTTCTGCCTGCAGTCGGAGACTTTGGCGGATATGCGGGATATGGATCTTGGGGAAATCAGGCGCGTCTATTTTGTCGAAAATCGGACAAATTACCGGGCCCTGGTGCTTCGCGGCGTTCCCAAAAACGTTTTGCTTGTCCATCACGGGGGTTTTTATTCCCCTGCGCATGCTGTTTTATTTCAAAAAATTGTAAAAGCGGCAGAGAAAGGTACGGAATTTTATTTCTGGGGCGATTTGGATTTTGGAGGATTCCAAATGCTGGAACGCCTCCGCCGAAATATTGTCCCGCACCTGCGGCCTTATCGAATGGATTCAGCGCAGCTGTATCATTATAGAAAAAGCGGCCAGAGAAGAAGCGCGGAATACCTTCAAAAGTTAAAACAGTTTAAGGCAGGGACAGATAACCCGGATATCCAGGGAGGAATGGAGGCTATTTTGGAAACAGGGGTTACCGTCGAGCAGGAGAGCATGCTGGACGCCGATATCGTTCTCTAAAAATCCGGGAATCAGTCAGATGGCGGAAAAAGCAGGTGAAAATTTGCGGTTCCGCTTCCAATATGGACAGTATGTGGAAAGAAACGCCCCAAAGGCGCGAAACAGTACGCCGTCTAGAAATTTCAATAGTTTGGATTTTCAGGTTTTTCCTTCCCGCCGGTATGGTTGGAAAATAGCGTCGGGAGATAGAAATTATTTCAGTTGATCGTCGAGTTCTGCCGCCGACTTGTCCAAGCCGGCAGGAGGAGCGGAGACAGCGCTCAACTTCTCCTCAGGGAGAACGGTTATCTGACAGGAGGCGGTAAAGCTGCCGTCCTTTGTTGTCGCAGCGACAACTGCGGTTCCGGGGCTGACTGC
Organism: Caproicibacter sp.; assembly: GCA_036824225.1. Taxonomy (GTDB): domain Bacteria; phylum Bacillota; class Clostridia; order Oscillospirales; family Acutalibacteraceae; genus Thermocaproicibacter. The sequence continues at coordinate 12,593 of DAITAP010000004.1, forward strand.
GGTTATTTTTCCGAACTGATCCACCGCTGCGATTTTACTGCTGGAAGAATCCCAAAATACGTCTTTTATGGTTGCGTCACTTGGCGTGACAAGGGAAATCAGGGTTTCGCTTTTCCCCGTTGTGAGAGACAGGGAAGTTCGGTTGAGAGAAATTCCATCGACAGGTACGGTAACGGTTACTAAGCAGGATGCCCAGAATCTTCCACCCGCCGTTTTCGCGGTTACCCTTGCGGTTCCGCCGCCCCAGGCGGTTACATTGCCGAATCCGTCGACGGATGCGACCGACGGATCCGAAGATACCCAGGCGATCGATTTATCTTCTGTCGTGTCGAACGGCGTGACGATAGCCGATATCTTTTGGCTGCTTCCCTTTTCCAAGGTCAGTTTGTCCGGTTTCATGGTGATGGTCAAGACGGATTCTACGACCTCTACATCACATCGGTCAGAAAACGGACCAGATTTTACCATAATGGTTGTCCTGCCGGTCTTCAGGGCTTTCACCTTTCCCTTTTCGTCGACTGACGCTACGTCTTTGTTGGTAGAAGTCCAGCTGACGGTGCGATCCGTAGCGTCGTCGGGGACAATTTCTGCCGTCAAGGCTTCCCCTGTTCCCGGCTCCAGGATAAGTTTCCTTTTATTTAGGCTGATCCTGCTTATGGGAACGGTTACTTTTACGGCGCACTGTGCGCTGTATTTGCCGTCGATCGCCGTTATGACCGCTTCACCGGCTGATCTCGCTGTAATCTTTCCGGTTTCGTCCACGGACGCGACCGAAGCGTTGGAGGATAGCCATGAGGCGGAAACTCTGTGATTCCCTGACGTCGCGGTAAGCTGATAAGTGTTCCCCTTTTGAAGAGAAATCTGTTCGCTTTGAAGACGCAACTCCGGCTCATCTATTCCGACTCTTATCCGGCAGGAAACGGCAAGTTTCCCAACTGATGCGGTAACGGCCGCGGTACCGTCCGAGACCGCTTGAATTCTTCCATTCCCGCTCACTTTTACAATTTTATTGTCAGAGGAAGACCATTTGACTTTATCAGTGAAATCCGATGGTCTTATTTTTACCGAAAGAGTGCGGGCTTCACCGGCCTCAAGGACAAGATCCGATAAGTTAAGGGAAATTTTCGTGGCAGGAACGACAACACTGACTTTGCATTCCGCGGTTTTTCCATCCATGGATTTTGCGGTAACAGAAGCGGTACCGCCTTCAACCGCTGTTATCTGTCCCTTGCTGTTTACGGAAGCGACCTTTTTGTTTGAGGAAAACCATGCTACTGTTCTGCTGATATCTTTGCCCATATGGGTGGCAGCTTTCAGCGTAACAGAGTCGCCCTTTTTTAACTTCAGATTCGATTGATTTAAGACAATTCCATCGACAGGACGGATGGAATTGCCGCTGCTTTCACTGGAATTTTCAGAATCAGGCGAAACGGGAAGGAAAGCCATGGAGGAAGTTCCGCTGGTATAATTGAGCAGGGTTCCCTCTTCCATGTAGGAAATTCCCAAAAAATACGCAGCTGTTACAGCCAGGGCAGACAGAATTACAAACAACGCTGCAACTTTTTGTTTTCCCGTCAAGGAGCAGCATTTTGCTTTTATGTAATTCAGTACTTTGATAAACAAAAGTTGCCTGCCTTTCTATTTTTCCAGATTCCGCCTTAATCTTTCATGATATGCCATTATTATATGGGAGATAAAGTTTTATGTCAAGCTATCTGCTGCAAATACTGCCTTATGAGAGCTTGGGCGTCTCCCTTCAAGGTTAAACTCGGGTTATAACACAAAAATCATACGATGGGGAACCTTTCGGCGTAAAGACCGCGCAGAAGGAGGCGGCCGCGTCCGGAAAACCGGACACGGCCGCCTCCATAGCTCCAGAATACTGATTTAGACGGACGTTATTTCACAATTGTTCCGATCGTGCGCGGAGTCTTTTCGCCGTTCACATAGAATCCCGCGCTGTTGCCGGGCTTGCCGACAGCGGTGAACTTGAAGAAGTAGTCGCTGCCTTTCGAGTCGACTGACGCGATGCGGAACACCGACCCGTTCCCGCTGACGAAGGAAGGCATCGCGGAAGCGGTTATCTTGAACTGATAGGTTCTGCCAGCCTTTACCGTCAGCCTGCTGCCTGTATCCAGCTGGATCGGCTGAATGGCGGGAACTTGTTTTTTAAGGATCACGTACTGCGAGGTATGGTCGATCACGATGCTGACATACCCGTCCTGATCCACGGTGAGAGCTGAATTTGCGAGGATTTCCAGCTTGCCGAGCGTGGAATTGTAATAATATAGGTAGGCCGTCTGTCCCGGCAGAAAGCCTTGGTTCGCGATCCTTACCCGCACGGTTGCGGGCAGAACGCCGTTATTGGCAAAGGTGAGCAGGGCGCCTTTCTCGGAAGGCGGGAGCACGGTTCACAGCAGAATCCATGCTCGAAGTCTTGACGTTCAGCGCGAGGTCCACGCCTTTTGCCGCTTTATCCGAGGTTGCAAGGGCGCCGCCCTGGAATGTCCAGCTGTAGGCAAGCGTGCCGGTCAGCGCATCTTTTACGTTGACGGTCACGTCTTTTTTGGCCTGCTTTGCGGCTTCGAGGACCTCCGCGTCAAGGCCGACGCGCACCTGCGCGTTGCTGGCCGTGGCATAGGCGATTTCGGAGGGGGCCGTCAGAGTCATCTGCACTACTTTGACCGCCGGGTTCTTCAGCTCGCCCACAAGGGTGGCCGTCGGCGCGGCGATGACGATCTGCACAGGTTTCTGCGCGGTGCCGGCCGCAGCCTGAACCGTGCCCGCCGGAACAGTCACGCCAAACGAAGCAATGCCGCTTGTTACGGTCGGAGCTATGACGGGCGCGGTTGTCACCGTCACCGTGGTGGTGCTGTTATTCAGCGTACTCGGGGTGGTGGGAGTGCTGCTTCCGCTGGGGGAAGAATGATCATTATCGTTGTCGTTATCCGGCGGAGTGGGATTCTGACCGGTCAGCGAAGGATCATGTCAATTTTAACAATACTGATTTTTTGCCGCAATGTGTGACAGTTTTAGTGACAGAAAACATTTCTCCTTTTATTTTTTATGCTATAATGGTTTTCAGATTAAAAACGATTCAAAACGCGGTTGAGAGATAAAAATCTTTTCTCCCCGCCGTCTGCTGGGTGAAAAGCAAAAATGCGTTCCGTGAACCAAAGGGAAAGCTGTAAAGTCGGAGGAGAGAAGAGGAATCTGTTTTGCGGAACTTTTCAGAGGAACTAGAATCTTTCATCAGAGGCAGGAAAATAACCGTTTATTCACTTGCAGAACGAAGCGGTGTCGACCGCACGCTGATCCATAAAATGATGAAAGGGGAGCGGGTGCCCGCGAAAGAATCGGTAGTGCGGGCGCTGGCTTCCGAGCTTATGCTGACGCCCGAGGAGAGCGCTGAACTGCTCGAGAGCTACCGGGCTGCGAAGATGGGGAGGGACGTTTACGCGCGGCGCAAGGCTGTACTCGATTTCTACAACGGCTTTCCGACGCCGCCCGAAAGCTCCCTTCGGGAAGAGAGCCGTGCTCCGGCACGCGTCCCGGTGGAGGATGGGACGGTGAGCGGGAAGCTGGAGGTCGGAAACCTGATCGGGGCCGTACTGGAGTCGGAAGCCGCCAGGGAAAAAGGGCGCGTCTGCATCCTGGCGCAGCCGGAATGCCCGATACTGTTCGATCTACTGCCCCTTGTTGGGATGCGCCGACAGAATCTGACCGTCGACCATGTAATCTGCTTGGAAAATTCGGGGTCGGAGGCCGGGCACAACGCCCTCTACAACCTGGGCTGCCTGGGCGCGGTTATGCCGGTTCTTGCCTCCGGATGCCGGTACCGTCCGCGGTACTATTACGGCTCGGCCGACCGCTTCGGCGAGGCCGGCATGATGCCTAACCTGATTCTGACGGGGAATTACCTGGTTCGTATTTCGCACGATGCCTCCTGCGCGGCGATTTCCTCTTTCTCGCCGTATCTCGAGCTTTACGGCCGCGCATTCGACTCACTGAGCGAAAAATCCATGCCGTTGGCGACCGTTTTCTGTACCCCGCAGGAGGAGATTTCCTATATCAGCCGGCTGTATTCCGAATTTACCGCGGTGGAGGACGATTTTACCTCCGACCCTTGCCTGCTTCCTTTCGCCGGTGAGGAAATGACGCGCCGATACACTGCTCCCGCGCTGATGAAAGACGGGCGCGATGCCCGCATGATCCTGGAATATATGGATTCCGTGCACCTAAAGAACCGGATAAGGAATCTAGGGAACGTCTTCTTCTCGGAGGAAGGGATCGACCGTTTCCTCTCGACGGGCCGCATCACCGAGGTTCCCACGGGGTTTTATTCCCCACTGGAGCTACCCGACCGCTACCGCCTTCTTCGCGGGATGTTCGAGGCTTCGCTGGCGGGGAAATACCACCCCGTGCTGGTGGACGCGCGACGACTGAGGATTCCGGAGAGCCTTTCCACCTATACCTTCCGAAACGGCGCGGTCTGTTTCATCTATACCGCACCGGGCTACGAATACACGGCCTTCACCGTGTCGGAGGCGAGCACCGTAGCCGCCGTCCGCGATTTTATGGGCTGGCTGCCAAAGAGCAGCCTTGTCTGTTCCTCAGCGGAGACGCTGCGCTATCTGAAGGAAAAGCTTACCGTAGTCCAGGGGGACTCGAGCGGTTTGATTTTTTTCAGAGGAATTTTTTTGGAGACGAAGGCTGTTGAGAAGCAGGATCAGCAGATGGAAGATCACGAGGAGCGCATACTCTGGAAAGCGATCGGTAATTCCAGACAAAAACATGAAGAAACCCTCATGGATACTGGGAAAACTCAGTATCCATGAGGGTTTTATTTTCTGGTGCGCCCGGAGGGATTCGAACCCGCGACCCTTTGATTCGTAGTCAAATACTCTATCCAGCTGAGCTACGGGCGCATAACAATCATTCATCTCTGGACATCATTTTTATTATAAACGATCCTTCGCAGATTGTCAAGTTGCAGGTTAGGGCCTTTGACATTTAAAATTCATCATTTTTTTGCCTTGTAAAATTAAGCTGAATTTTGATGTGTCTTACAGCACCCTGCTGCAGACGGAAAAACACCATGGAACTTTATATTACAGCAGAAAATCCGAAAGCCCCATTTTTCCATGCCCAGACCGGAATCCAGATATCATCCAATAGGAAGCCGGATCAAAGCACGGCTGCTTTTCTCCCTTTCCATCAAACACTTTTCTGTTTTAGGAAAAAAAGAGGAGAAAGGGATTTCCAGATCAAGGGCACAGTCGGGAGACACTTGCAAACATACAGTAAAACGGGTATGATAGGAAAGACCTTAAAAACTGTCAAAGTTGAACGGGTGATTCTTTGTATCGAGCATGTATTTTTGATTTGGATGGGACCCTGGCCTATACGTTAAATTCCATCGCTTATTTTTCCAATACCGCGTTAAAGCGTTGCGGATACCGTACAATTCCGGTGGAAAAGTACCGGAATATCGTAGGGGACGGCGCAGATATGCAGGTTCATCGGATGCTTGACCTGGTCGTCGGCAAGGGCGCATATTCGGAAGAAAATTTTGAAAAGGTTCGAAAAATTTACGGCGGTTTGTACGGCGCCGAACCGACCCGGTTGCTGGAAAATTACAAGGGGATGCCGGAAACCATACGCTTTTTGAAGCAAAAGGGCGTCAAAACGGCGGTTCTTTCCAACAAGCCCAATTCGTGGGTGATAGCCATTATTCAGTATCTGTTCCCGAAAGGAAGCTTTGACCTCTGCTACGGGCAACGGCCGAATGTCCCAAGGAAGCCGTCTCCTGCGGGGGCTTTGTTAATTGCGAAAGAACTGGGCGTGGATCCCAGGGACTGCCTGTATATCGGGGACACGAACACCGACATGAAAACGGGAGCGGCCGCGGGTATGGACACTGCGGGCGCGCTGTGGGGGTTTCGTACCAGGCGTGAACTGGAAGAAAATCACGCCGTTTATCTGATGGAAAAGCCGGAGGATATTTGCCGTCTGTTTGCAGACGGTGGGGAGAGGTGACCCATGGGCTGGTTTTTTCGTTTTCTACACTCCGATCACCGCCTTGGAATGCGCATTATAAAATCCGGAATTGCGGTGACGCTGTGCATTGCGATTTCCAACCTTTTAAGTCTACATAATCCGCTGTTTGCGGCCGTGGCGACCGTGATGTCAATGGGAAAATCCATTGACATGTCGGTTCGATCGGGAAAAAATAAAATGATCGGCGTTGTGATAGGCGCCGCTCTGGGAGGTTGCCTTGCCGCACTTTCCCCCGCAAACGCGGGTCTGTGCGGGATCGGCATTATTGCGGTATTGTACCTGTGCCATCTTTTCCGGCTTGACAGCGCCCAGGCGCTTTCCTGCTTTACGTTTCTGGCGGTTCTGTTTGGTGCGGTTCCCGGCAATACCTGGGACTATGCTCTCCGCTGCGGCGTAAACGCCCTTCTCGGGATAGGTGTCGCGCTTGCGGTGAATCTGGTCGTGATGCCGCCCAATTATGTGGAAGAGATTAAGAGATCCTTTGCCGTTCTGCGTGAAAAGACCTCCGCGGCCATTGAAGATGCTGCTGCCCGGAGAAGAATTGATGTCGAGGCTGTTAACACTGCCATTGAAAACGTATCCAGAAATATTCGTCTGTACGTTTCTGAACTGAAACCCTTCCGTGGGGACGATGATGAAATTTTCAGGATTTCCTGCCACATTTCCATTTATCGTCTAATCCTTGACGAGTTAAAGGCGGTTGAGGTGATGGAACTGACGGAAAATCCGAAACCGGGCGCAGAGATTGAGACAGTCTATTCTTATCATATGAAGAGAATCCGACAGTTTGAAAGAAGCATCCAATCCGGCCTGAAACCGCGGGCGGAAGGGAAAAAAGAAGCTGAAGAAAAATCCTGAACCGTTTTTTTTCTGGTTCAGGATTTTTCTTTTGAGCTATTGACTGGATGCAGCGTGGGAAAAAACGCGCTAATTAAGAAGGAGGAGTTGGACGCAAAGGGAAATGGCGATCTTTCTCCCTCCGGAAGGCCCCGAAAATTTATCCGGCGAAAACAGCGAACGACTGGGCCCCCATTTGGAGAGAGCCGTCCGAAAGCGAACTGCGGCCGATGCCAAATACCTTATTTCCGCCCATGTCAAGCGGAATCCGCATACTGCGGGCGGCGGGATTCACGGCCAGGATAAATTTCCCGCGGCGATATACAAACGGATAACGCCCCGGTTCTGCATAAACAGCTTCAAAGTTCGGCTTTGCCTGCAGATCCGGGTTGGCGTGGCGCAGCGCAAGGACTTTTTTGACGGTATTCAGGAGAGAATCCGGATCCTTTTCCTGATTTTCAACCGTCGGGGCCGTGTCGCGGCCATCGACCGGAAGATACAGATTTTCGGGATCCGCGGTGGAAAATCCAAGGTTCTTTCCGCTGTTCCACTGCATGGGAGTACGGGTTCCCGTACGCTCATAGCCCCCTTCCACACTGGTTAAATCAAAGTACTGCATTCCGATTTCATCCCCGTAATAGAGAAATGGCACGCCGGGCATGGTCAGAAGAAAAGCGTAGGCGATTCGGCATTCCGATTCGTCAAAACTTTTTGTCATACGGGGAGTATCGTGGTTGCAGGTAATAAAGCTGATGAATCCGTTTTCCTTGGAAGCCTCATATCTGGGCAGGTAATCATTGAGAAAGTCCATGATGTTTCCGCGCCCCTGCTTGCTGAAATAGCTGAGCTGGCTGCCGTCCCCGCGCGTTTTACGAAACAGGGAATGATAGCCGTTGCCCGGCTGATTCAGATAGAAGTCCATATCGAACTTTGCTTCGGAAATTGCCTTTGCGGGGTCGGACCATTCGGATACCATGGCGGCCTGCGGATATTTTTGATTCAGCATTTCACGCACATTCCGCCAGAGAGCCTCCGTGGCCGTATAGCCGTCGTCGTTTTTTACCAGAGAAGCGGCCATATCCACACGAAAACCATCGCATCCGGCATCGAGCCAGAAACGCATAACGTCTTTCATTGCTTCCCTTGTGGCGATGCAGTCCGGATGAGTGTAGGGAAGCTGCCAGGGCGCCGTGATTTTATTAAAACCGTAGTTCAGTGCGGGCTGGGAGGAAAAAAAGTTCAGCAGATAACAGCCGTTCCGTTCGCTCATGCCGGACATGCAGCCGAATCCCGATGGACGGTTCCAGACTGAGTCTGTCCAGATATAGCGGTTGGAATATTCATTTTTTCCGGCCTTCTGGCTTTCGCGGAACCAGGGGTGCTCATCAGAAGTATGCCCCGGCACTAGATCAAGCAGAATATGCATCCCGCGTTTGTGGGCCTCTTCGAAGCAGTGCTTCAGATCCTCGTTGGTTCCGTAGCGGGGGGCGACTTTTTTATAATCCCGGACATCGTACCCCGCGTCCCGAAACGGCGAATCAAAGCACGGGTTGATCCATATCGCGTTGCAGCCGAGGGATTTGATGTAATCCAGCTTTGCCGTAATGCCGTTGATATCCCCGATCCCGTCACCGTTTGTGTCGTAAAAACTCTGCGGGTAAATTTCATAAAAAACGGTGTTGTTCAGCCAGTCTGGCATTTCTAACATTCCTCCAATTTTATTTTGAATCGGTAACCGACCTTATTATAAGCGAATTTTTTTAAAAATGGAATCCTTTCCGCTTTTTTTTTAATCCGGGCAGAGCGGAATCGGGTAGGAGGGGGCGTTGGGACCTCTTTGCGGAGAGCCCTGCTCCGTTTCGCGGACAACCCCGTTTTCCATGACGCCGCTTTAGACTTCGTTTTTTAAGCAAACTCGTCCGTCCCTGTTCTCGGCCTTCTATGAGATTTCTGTATGTTGGTCCGAAACTTTGACCGCCGAGTGATCGACCAATACCCGGGCACACGAAAAAGGACCGCCCCCGGCGTCAAGCCAGGAGACGGTTCTATCAGGAAATATCATAAAATCAGAAATCGACGTCGTTGCCGTAATAAGCGCAGGTAAGGACTTTTTGCATGGCATCGGCGTCGGTCGGGCGCGGATTCGAGGATGTGCACGGATCCTTAACGGCGTTTTCCGCGATCGTCCGGGCATGGGCTTTGAAATCTTCCTCGCTTACCCCGTTTTCACGGTAGGTGGGAGCAATATTCAGCTTCTTGTTCAGGCCGCGGACAGCGTCGACCAGGGAATTCACCAGCTGCTTGTCCGTAGTGCCGGGAAGGCCTACGAGGCGGGCGATCTGCGCGTAGCGCTCCATGCAGACGCGGGAGTTATACTGAATTACATACGGCAGAAGAATGGCGTTGCAGCACCCGTGGGGGATATGGAACACGGCGCCGGTTTTATGGGCAATGCTGTGGGCAATTCCAAGCATCGCATTGGAGAACGCCATACCGGCCAGGCACTGGGCGATATGCATCTTTCCGCGCGCCTTTTCGTCACCGTTGTAGGAATCAACCAGGTTGTCAAAAATGTCGGAAATTGCCTTCAAGGCCAGCGCGTCGGAAAAGCTTGAGCGGTTTGACGCAACATAGGCTTCCGTTGCGTGGGTCAGAGCGTCCATGCCCGTGTGGGCCGTCAGCTTCTGCGGCATGGTCACCGGAATATCGGTATCCAGCACCGCGATGTCCGGAGTGATTTCAAAATCAGCGAGCGGATACTTGATGCCCGTGGAATAATCCGTAATCACGGAAAATGCCGTGACTTCCGATGCGGTCCCGCTTGTCGAAGGGACCCCGACAAAGATGGCTTTTTTACGCAGCTTGGGCATGGTAAAGGGCTTTTTGATATCGTCGAACGTCTTGTCCGGGTATTCGTAGAATACCCACATCGCCTTTGCGGCGTCCATCGGGGAACCGCCGCCTATCGCGACAATCACATCCGGCTCGAATTCCCTCATTGCTTTGGCACCATCGTAGACCCGCTCAATGGAAGGGTCTGGTTCGACGCCCTCGTAGATTCTGGTTTCCAGGCCGGCCCCTTTGAGAACGCTGTCCAGTTTCTGCAGGAATCCGGTCCTGCGCATGGAATGGCCGCCTGTCACAATGAAAGCTTTCCTGTGTCCTTTCAAGGCTTTCAGTTCCCCAATTGCCCCCGGGCCGAAATAGATGTCGCGGGGCAGTGTAAAACGTGCCATGGTATTTAACCTCCCTGATTGAAGTTGTTTGTTAATAGATAAACAATATCGGCATTAGTATACCACATTCGGCCTTTTCTTTCAAGTATCATTGTTGGGATCTGCTGCACCGGAAAAGGGCGGATCTTCCCTTTCCTTTTATGTCGGTCCGCGCCGGGCCAGGCTGTGGACGGCGGGGCCTTCCAGCACTTTTCCGTCCGCGTCGAAGCGGGATCCATGGCAGGGGCAGTCCCAGGTTTTTTCTTCCGGGTTCCATTTTAAAGGGCAGTGCATATGGGGGCAGACGGTTTCTACCGCATGCAGGCTGCCTTCTTCATCCCGCAATGCTCCGATTTTTGAGCCGCTGTAGTCAACGACTCCGCCCTCGCCGGGCTGAAGCTGGGGCAGGGACTTGGATGGAACGGAAAAATAGCCTTTCAGGAAATTCGACACCGTATCGCCCGCCTGCCGGAAAATTTCCGGGGATTGAAAGGAAAAATCGGACCGACTGGGCGAAAAAACAGAAGATTCCTCTTCCCCGGATGCGATAAGGCGCGCAAGGATCCGGGCGGAAGCCATGCAGCCTGTCATTCCCCATTTATTGAAACCGCAGGCCAGATAAATATTTCCGTCCATCTGTCGGTACCGTCCGGCGTAAGGGATACCGTCGGCGGTCATGCAGTCCTGAGCCGACCAGCGGTATTTTACGCTGCATTCCGGATAAAGGCGCCTGGCGGTTTTCTCCAGATTCCTGTAATGGGAAACACCGGTTTCATGTCCTGTCTTGTGACCGCATCCGCCAAGGAGCAGAAGCGGGGGGCCGCCGGAGCTTTGCTGGCTGCGGAACGAATATCCGCTGTCTGCCGAACCGAGATACATGTTCTGAAGGGCGGGCGGCCCTTCGAGCGCAAGGACATAGGATCGGTTCTGAATCATTTTGGTAAAATAAAGGCCTCTCAGGTTGACAAACGGATAATGTGTGCAGAGAATGGTGCGCTTTGCGTACAGCCTCCCGTCGCGCGTCACGGTTACACCGTCTTCCAGCGCGAGAGCGCGGCTGTTTTCAAAAATATGGACCCCGCCGCGCGTGAGGGCGTCCACAATCCCGTGCGCGAATTTGAGCGGATGAAATCTCGCCTGCCCCGGAAACCGCAGCGCAGCCGTGATGGGGAAAGGAAGCTCGCATTCGCGGACAATGGACGCATCGATGGCGAGGCGCTTTGCGGCTTCGGCTTCCTCTTTCAGTTTCTTTGCTTCTTCGTCTGTGACCGCATACAGGAACGCGTCGCAGGGGGTAAAATCACAGTCGATTTTCTCGGCTTTTACGATTTGCCCATACCGGGCGATGGCTTCCTCGGAAATGTGCGCGTAATCCCGCGCCGCCCGAAGGCCGAGACCCTCTATCAGCCTTCGATAAATCAGGCGGTGCTGCGAGGTGATTTTTCCGGTCGTGTGCGCCGTAGTACCGGAACAGATTCGACGGGCTTCCAGGATCACTATATTTTTTATGCCGCTCTTCATCAACTCATACGCACAGAGCAGCCCGCAAAGCCCGCCGCCCACTACGGCTGTGTCGGCGGCGCAGTCCCCCGAGAGAGCAGGAAACTCCGGGAGCTTTTCTTCCTCCCAGAGAGAAGCCAACCCGTTTTCCGACAATCGTATCCCCTTCCTTTCGGAAAGTATTGTTGCCGGAAAGAATGAATTTCATGCGTCAGAAAAGGGAAGGCGGATTTCTTCCTTTCCCCGAAATCCTCAAGACGAGTGTTTTTTTCTGCTGGCGCTGTCAGCGGCGTTTTGCTCCATGCGTTCGATGGAAATCTCTACGAAGTGACGCCAGTCTTCTTCGCTGAAATCGGCGGAGAGATTCGGAGAAGCGGCCGTGCTTTCCGCCGCACGCGTAAGTTTTGTTGCGCCGGCCGCCGTGCCGGCGGAAGAAGGACTTTCTTCCGCATATTGAAGCACTTTTCGCACATAGGCCTGAGTTTCGGCAAACGGCGGAACGCCTCCGTATTTTTCCACACTGCCTCCGCCCGCGTTATAGGCGGCGAGAGCCAGCTTCGCGTCGCCGCCGTAGCAATGAAGCAGTTCGCCGAGGTATTTTGCGCCTCCCATGATATTCTGTTCCGGATCGGATGCGTCTTTCACACCCAGAGCGGCCGCCGTCGACGGCATCAGCTGCATGATTCCGGTCGCGCCGCAGTGCGAGACAGCATCTGCCCGGAAACCGGATTCCGCCTTGGCGACGGCTTTCAGCAGATTTTCCGGTACGCCGTACCGTTCCGCCGCGGTATGGAAAATTTCACCAAGGCGGTTTTCCCCGCCCGTTTCCACGTTTCTGGCCGCTTCGGTCAGGCATTTTGCGAATGCGGACGTTTGTCCTGCCTTGTCCGTCACAGCCGCTTTGGAAATGGTTTCCGATTTTGGAGTATCATAAATTTTAATATCCATTTAGATGCCGCCCATTTCTTAAATATTCTATCTGTAAGCATAATGCATTTCCCCCGAAAAATCAATAAAAACCGCAGGATTTCACCTTTCCCCCGTTTTCTTCATAAGCTGGAAAAAACGGGGGAAAGGGGGGATATGGAAATGTCCTATGGGATTGCCCTGGCGGGAGGCGGAATCCGGGGCGCGGCACACGTCGGCGTCCTGCTGGCTTTGGAAGAAAGCGGTCTAAGGCCCTGCGCGATAGCGGGGACCAGTGCGGGCGGCATTGTCGCTGGGCTTTATGCATCCGGGGTTTCTGCCCGGCAGATGAAAGAAATTGTGCTCAAGGCCGCCAAGAAAGGGGCGATTCTCGCGGATCCGGATGTCAAGGGGATTCTGACGCTGGTCCCCAGGCTGCTGGCCCAGAAAGAGTGCGCTCTGACCGGGCTGTTAAAGGGAGAGCGGATGGAGAAAGTCTTTGCCGAACTAACCGGGAACTGCAAAATGCGGAACCTTAAAATGCGGACCGTGATTCCGAGTGTGGATCTGTGCAGCGGGCTGACGGTGGCGTGCACCAATTCCCTGTTGGGAGTCCGGATGCTCCGAAACGTCCAGTGGAGCGCGGATATGCGGGTATGTGAGGCAATGCGGGCGACTTCCTCGGTGCCGGCGGTTTTCCAGCCGAAGGTTATCGACGGGATGTATCTTGTCGACGGCGGCATCGCAGACGTGCTGCCGGTTGATCTGCTGATTGCGGCGGGCGTGCCGGATGTTCTGGCTATAGATGTTTCGGAATGCTATGAGATGCCGGAGCGGATGAATATTCTGGAGGTCGCTTCGCATTCCCTGTCGATTACGGAGACCCGTCTGCGTGAATGTGTGACGCGCGGAGAAAGATTGATGCTGAACCCGGATCTGCCGGACACGTCCGGCATGCTGAATCTTGGCCAGATGCCGGAATGCATGGAAGCGGGATACCGTGCGGCAAAACAGGCCATGCCGAAGATCCGCCGTATTTTTTACTGAAAATTTTTTTGAAGATAAAAAACCGCCCCGGGGAAGTTCCCCGGGGCGGAAGGCTTTTTTCAGTTTATGCGAACGGATTTTCCGTTTTATAGGGCATGCCCTTTGGCTGGTTATAGGAGATATCCGGGATGCCGAGATAACGGAACAGGGTAAAGAGAGCTTTCCCCGCATGCCCGAAGGCAACCGCGCCATGGTGCGGAAAATGCTTTTCGATCAGCACGTGGCGGTAGAACCGACCCATTTCCGGAATCGCGAAAACCCCGATTCCCCCGAACGAGCGGGTGGCGACCGGAAGGATTTCACCCTCGGCGATATAAGCCTTTAATTCCCCGCCGGAGGTACCCTGCAGGCGGTAAAAGGTGATGTTCCCGGGGGCGATATCCCCTTCCAGGGTGCCGCGGGTAAAGTCCGGCGCGCGGCCCTTTTCCAACAGGCGGTTTTGAATGAGCTGATATTTAATCGCGCCGTTTGACAGCCTGCAGAGAGGTGTGTTTCCGCAGTGGAATCCCATAAAGGTATCCTTCAGGCTGTAAGGGAATTTTCCCCTGATATCGCTGTCGTACAGATCGCGCGGGACGCTGTTGTTGATATCCAGAAGAGTAACCGGGCTGTCTGTCACACAGGTACCGATATATTCGCTGAGGGCCCCGTAAATATCAACCTCGCACGCGACAGGGATTCCGCGGCTGGTCAGGCGGCTGTTGACATAACATGGCTCAAAGCCGAATTCTTTCGGGAATGCCGGCCAGCATTTGTCAGCAAACACGACATACCGGCGCGAACCGGCGTTTTGCTCGGCCCAGTCAAGCAGCGTTACCTCAAACTGCGCCATGCGCGGCAGCAAGTCCGGATAGGTGTTTCCCTTTGCGCCCAGTTCTTTTGCCATATCTTTCACGACGTCCGCGATGCGTTTGTCCCCGGCGTGCTGGCGGTAGGAAACCAGCAGATCCAGTTCAGAGTTTTCCTGGATTTCGATTCCGAGATCGTAGAGCGGCTGTATGGGCGCGTTGCAGGCGAAAAAGTCCTGTGGGCGCGGGCCGAATGTAATGATTTTAAGAGAACGGAGACCGATGGCCGCACGGGCCGCGGGAATAAAATCCTCTATCATCTTTTCGACATCGTCCGCTGTTCCGACCGGGTATTCCGGAATGATGGCCGGAATATGGCGAAGGCCCAGGTTGTAGGAGCAGTTGAGCATGCCGCAGTAGGCGTCGCCCCTGCCGTTTATCAGATCGCTTCCGCTTTCTTCCGCCGCGGCGGCGTAAAGAACCGGGCCGGGGAAGCGCTGCGCGATTTCCGTTTCCGGGGTCTCCGGACCAAAATTGCCGAGGAAGACGACCAGCGCGTTGCAGCCGGCGTCCTCCACTTCCTTTACGGCGCGAAGCATGTCGGATTCGCTCTCCACGGTAGTTTTCGCTTCATAGAGGTGGATCCCTTTTTCCCTGCATTTTTCCACGACGGCCCGGCGGCGCTTTTCCGCGAGCGAAATCACAAAACAGTCGCGGCTGACGGCCACAATGCCGAGTTTAACTTCTGGAATATTTTTTTGCATTACAATTCCCTCCTAAAGATATCACGTGCTTCGGTTTCTCGCTGTCAGGAATGAAAGCTCCATTTTAAGGATTCATAAAACCTGACGAACTTTCTATATTGGGCCGCGTACAGCGGTATGTTTTTTTCCACGGGTTTCGTGGTACTTTCCGTCCGCACAAAAGAAGCGGATGCGTCGAGATCCGGCCAGAATCCCGCCGTGACACCGGCAGCGAGCGCGGCCCCGAAAGAGCCGCCTTCCGCGCTGCCGTAAACGGTTCGGACCGGCATGGAAAACGTATCGGCGAAAATCTGCCGCCATAAGGGGCTGGATGCGCCTCCACCCGCAAGGACGATGCCGTCAGCCAGGGCGTCCCGGCGGACGTCTGATATCAGATCGTACACCTGCCGGAGAGAGAATGCTACGCCCTCCAGAACCGAGCGGGCAAAATGCCCTTTGGTATGTCTGGAAGTGATGCCAAGAAACGCACCTTTTGCGTCGGGGTCGTTGAGCGGCGCGCGTTCACCCGTCAGGTAGGGCAGAAAAATAAGGCCGTCTGAACAAGGCGGTGCCGCTTCGGCTTCCCTGTCCAGGAGACGGTATGCGCTGACCCCTTCTTCTTTCGCCCGTTCCGCTTCCCAGCCGCCGAATGGCCTGCGGAACCACTGGTAAGATCCCGCTGCTGCGAGAGTTACTCCAAGGACAGTGTAGGAACCGGGGGAGTTGCCGCAGAAAACCTGCAGTTTTCCCCCGGGATTTTTCAGAAAAGAATTCAGTCCCACAGCGACCACACCCGACGTGCCGAGGGTAACGCCGGCTCGGCTGGATCCGGAAAGCCCCAGACCCAGGGTGGATATCACGGCGTCTCCGCCTCCGCCCGCAACGGGAGTGCCTTCCGGCAGACCCGTCTGTTCGGAAGCTTCTCCTGTCACGTGTCCGACCGCTTCCACCGACTCGACTGCCTGAGGAAACAATGCGGGATCCAGGCCGATTTTCCGGATAAGATCTGTCGCCCAGCAGCGCTTTTTTACATTAAAAAGACCTGTTCCGGAAGCGTCCGACATATCCGTCCGAAGTTCTCCGGAAAGCCGGAACCGTATGTAATCTTTCGGATTCAGGATGACTTTTGTTTTCGCGTAGTTTTCCGGTTCATTTTCTTTCATCCAGAGGATTTTTCCACCCGTATATCCGGTCAGCATCGGGTTATTGGTAATCTTCAGGAGAGCGTCTTTTCCCCCGGCTGTCTGAGTAATCTCCTCACATTGGCGCCCGGTGCGCTGGTCGTTCCAGAGAATAGCCCGGCGGACCGGCCGTAAATTCTGATCCAGCGCGACCATCCCGTGCATCTGTCCGGAAAAGCTGACCGCGCAGATTTTTTGTTTCCCAATCCCGTCGGTGACTTTTTTAAGTCCGGCACAGACGCCTTTCCACCAGTCTTCCGGATCCTGTTCGGACCAGCCTTCTTTCGGAGAGTAGCAGGGGTATCCCTCTACGGCGGAGCATAAAATTTTCCCCGTATTATCCAGTGCGAGGATTTTACAGCCTGACGTCCCGACGTCAACGCCCAGCACGCACCGGCTTGCCATTTCGAATTCCTTCTTTCCAAACTTCATTGAATTTCAATATTTTTTCCTTTGAGTCCCAGAAAAGCGCCGTCAGCGCCAAGACCGGATTCCGGATGGGCTATCAGCCATTTGTTTGCGGCGAAAAGAAGCCGTATTTCCCCATGCCCTTCCGCGGGAGAACGGAGAGGAAGGTTTGTCCCGCGGGGCAGGATGATTGCGTCGTGGAACGGATGCCCCTTCACGCTGCACGGCGAGTAATGAAGTGTCGTAGCATAAATTTCCACCATCGTCCCCGCCGGGACCAGAAAAGCTTCCACTTTTGAAGTGTCATATTCCAATGTATCGGGATCGATGTCCTGTTCTGAACCGACGAGAAGAATCAGGTCATCCGCCGCAACATTGATTTCTGATGAACGGTGGTATTCGAGTGCATTCAGTTTATGGTTGATCCCGTTGCAGTAGCCGATCTGGATTGGAATCCCGCCGAATTCCAGGTTTTCGACCTCTTGAAAAAGGCTCAGCTTTTCCAGAGTTTCATCCGAAGCCACATAGACGGTCCCTTCCTGAGGAAGCGGCGTTTTGGATAGTAGCCCCAGAAGCTGCGTGCAGTTAAAGCTTCGCACGACTTTCCCGTACCGGCGGAACTTCCCGCTTTCGACGGAAGAAATTTCTGGATTTTTAAACATGATTGGTTTCCTCCCTTTCCCCGAATTTCATCGCCCTTTTCCTGAAATTCGGAGTATCGCTCTGGCAGGTTCCGGCAGCCTTTGCGACTCTATTTTATCATGGATATTTCATTTCAGTATATACGGATTTTAAGAGAGAGTCAATCCGCTTTTGTTGTCCTGCGCGGGGCCTTTCAGGAGGGAAAAATGTAAAAATAATCCTTAAGCTGGGAAAAAAATCGGGCTCCTGTCCATGTATAAAACTCCATTTTTCCTGAAAATCCACTATTTTGTCCGTGGGGACGGGGAACTGGACTGAACCGCGGTAAGCCGGGGTGATGCCCACAATCCTGTTCCATGGAATCACCCCACTTCAGCGTGGTGCTCATCATTGATGGCAAGCTGTGATTTGCTGTCTACCAGAACCGGATAGAAGGACAGGCTTTGTGCCTCCCGCTCCCACTTTTTTCATGTCAGCTTTCTGTTGTCTGAGATCAGGGTGCCGGAATAACGGCCAAACTTGTGGTTCCGTTTTTCCCATTCCTTTTTACTTTCGAGCCCTGCCGAGGCACTCGAATTCTGGGAATCGCTCCGAAGACAGGATTTTGGCGGAGCCTGTCCGCTGCCAAAGCACTTTTTTCCCTCGCAAAAAGTTGCGGAAAGGGGAAAATTCTCTGCTTCGGTTCTGACGGGCATTTTTATCTGCTTTGTTTGGCATGACAAGTCAGCTTTTCCAATATACTGTAACAACAGGTTCTGCATGGCTGTCCTGTATGAAACACTGATAAAGCAGGTGACAGAAATGATAAGTTCACCCTGGAGAAATTTTTTCTGGGGAACGGATACCCGGATACGTACAAACTTTGGAAACACGACGAGAGTCTGCCTGAATAACGCCGCCATGTCTCTTGTAGCCAAACCGGTGACGGATCGGATCCGCCGTATGCTTCCCCGCTTTGCATATGGAAACGAACCAAACCGGGTTTCTGAGGAAATTAGGAAAAGATATGAGGACGTCCGGGGAACGGTTCTGGACTATGTCGGGGGAGATCCGAAACGGGACACGGTAATCTACAGCCCGTCTGCCACAGCTTCCATCAACCTTTTAAGCCGCTTTCTCCTGGAATCGGATCCGGAGCAGATAATCCTCAGTACGCGAATGGAACATCTGGCAAATTTTCTTCCGTTTCGGGAGCGGTTCGAAACAGCTCTTGTGCAGCTGACCTCCGACGGCAGGATTGATATGAACGACTACCTGCGCCTGTTAATAAAATTTGAGGGGAAAGTCCGCCTGGTTACAGTAACCGGAGGTTCTAATATTACGGGGATTATCCCTCCCATCCACCGGATGGCGGAACTGGCCCACGAATACGGGGCAAGGATTTTGGTGGATGCAGCGCAGCTTGTGCAGCATCAGCCTTTTTCCATGGAACCATATGAGAGCCGGAAGCATATCGATTTTCTTGTGTTTGACGGATATAAATGCTATACCGGCCAGGCTGGAGGAGTATTGATCGGCCCAAAAGATTTTCTGAATTCCTTCCGACCGTCTGTTTACGGAGCGGGGATCGCTGATTTTGTCAGCAATGATCAGATATCTTACCTGGATGCTCCTACCCGCTTTGAAGCCGGAACTCCGAATTTGCCTGGAATTCTGTCGCTCGGCGAAGCGCTTCGGTTTTTAAAAAGGATCAGCTTGAAACGGATCTCCGAATATGAAGGAAACCTTTACCGTCTTTTGCTGCGTAGGCTTCTGGAAGTACCGGGAATCACCCTCTACGGAACGCGGGGAAGCGGAAAGCGACTTCCCTTCGCGGCTTTTAATCTAAAAGGGATTTCGACAGACGAACTGGGAGATGCGCTGGGATACGATTACGGTGTGTCCATTGGAACGGGGACATTGAATGCCAATCTCTATGTGCAGGATCTTCTGGGTTTAAGCAATGCGCAGTCGGCTGCACTGTTCCGGAATGGAAAAAATTACGGTCTTTTAAGAGCGTCGCTTTCTCTTTATAATTCATCCGAGGACATCGACCGGCTTGTCCGCGCCCTGAGCCGAATCCAAAGGTCAAAATAATACGCTTCCGGTTTTCATAATACGTGACAAACCCTCTCAATTTCACAAAAATATTACCGAAAATTGATATTCGATTCGGTTTGATGATTCTATAATGGTACCGAGAGGGTGAGCGTATGAACAGGCCGTCCCATATTCTGATGGGCTGTTTTCTGCAGCAGTATATGGAAGATCATTATGGGATCCACCTAAACCGGAACAGCTTTATCCTGGGCAACGTCATGCCGGACTACTTTCCGTCTTTTCTAATCCGTCCGCACTTTCTAAAGAAGAACGCTTCCCACGTCCAGCGTATGATTAAGGTTCTGCTGAAGCGACGCAGGTCTTCGTTCTGCGGCAGAAAATATTCAAGACTTCTTGGGATTCTCTGCCATTACTATACGGATTTTTTCTGTTATGCCCACAGCGATTCTTTTGAGGGAAACCTGTCGGACCATATCCAGTATGAAAAAAGTCTCTATCTTTATTTTGTGGAGAATCTGAAGCAGTTTCAGACGCTCCATTTTATTGTTCAACCGGAATCCACTTTCTGCGCCGGCGATGTCTATCGGCAGTTTGAGACGCTGCACTCCTGTTATCTGCGTTCTCAGACGTCGTTTGGAAACGATCTGCTGTTTGCGATGACAGGCTGTGTCGAACTGATCGTAATGGCTGCCGAGTGCACGGCACCGTCGGAAGCATACCACTTTGAAAATATTGCCGCAGTCTGAAAAGTCAGCTTTTTCTTCCTCTGCCCATTCCTTTATAAAGGAGTTTTTTTGTCCAGATACTGATAAAGCTTTGCCGGATGTGCAGCTGGCTTCTGAAAGCTTCTAAGAACTGGCTGGAACCGCTGTTTAC
>DAITAP010000175.1:0-3440 GCA_036824225.1 Caproicibacter sp.
GCGCAGGTCGTCCGTTCGAGCCGGACCAGTAGCTCCAAGCGAAAAACCGCATGGTCAAGTCGTTTTTGAGGCTTTGCCGTGCGGTCCTTTTTATGCCCGAAAACAGAAATGGTCAAGTTTTTGTCAAGTACGTGCGGAAAAGTGGGGCAGGAAGCGGAGTCTCTGTATTCCGCAGCCACCTTTTTAATTTGCCTGCCGCTGTCCAGACGGGATAAGGACGCCTTCCAAGGGCCCCCCCTGCAGGCGGCCGCATCCTTTTCGGGGTTTATCACATGGCAGAGCCGAAGTAAACGGCTTGAGAAAAATAGTCGCAGGCTTTTAAGTCAACTGCCGCCGGCTAAAGTCAGCGGCATGCAAAGGGGCAATGGACAGCAGAGACAATGTCCTAAAAGTAGTTCAAGGCCATTTCTGACCCTCACAGTGCCGGACATGCGAAATTACCGCATCCGGCTCTTTTGCTGACTTCCGGTTGAGCCAACAGGCAGTAAGAAATTTTGGGCTTGACGATAGGGAACTTTTCCAGAATGCGGCGGTTAAATTCCGGCCCGGATTCATTCAAATGAAAATCCCGCGGTAGACGGATAATGTCAAATTCCGACTCACCGCGGGCTTTTTCATTTATTCCATTTCAAAGTTTGGACGGTACGCCGCAGGAAAGGCCGCCGTTTTCACCGTCCTGCCTGATTTTTATATTTCAGGTCGTCAGCGTTTGCGCTTTTTTCCTTTTTTCCGGCGGACGTTTTTCTTCCCCGCGGGACGCGCAGAGGAAGTTCCCGGAGCCGCGGAAACGGATCCCTGGCTTTTTGCCGGAGAAGAAGAAATCGTTTTTTGGGGATGGGCGGTTTTTGCCGGAACATTTCCGGCTGCCAGCGCCTTCTTTTTCATCTTATGGTTTTCCCAGGAAACATACATCGGCCCCGCAATGCACACGGTGGAGTAGCAGCCGGTCACAACGCCGACCATCATGGGCAGGGCGAAAGCGACGACGCTGTTGAGATGATAAATGGATCCCACGACGAAGACAGTCGCTATCGCGAGGAACGTGCAGATCGCGGTATTAATCGAACGGGTCAGGGTCTGATTGATACTGGTATTCACCAGAACTCGGTAAGGCGTTTTCGGGCCCATCAGTTTGCGGTTTTCGCGGATCCGGTCGTAAATTACAATGGTGTCGTTCAGGGAATAACCGAGGATGGTGAGCACAACGGCGATAAAGTTGTCATCCAGCGGCATCCGTGAAATGATAAAGGTAAAATAGACCATCGAGACGTCATGCAGCAGGGCAAAAATAGCGAAGAAGCCCGCCGCCATGCCGCCGATCTTGCGGAATCTGGCGGCAATATATAGATTCAAAAGGACAAACGCTATCAGAATTGCGACAATGCATTTGAGGAAAAAGCTCTGCCCCATGGAAGCGTTGACAGAGTTTGAGGAAACGCTCTCAAATTTCTCTTTCGGATACGCTTCCTGAAGGGACTTGAGAACCGCGTCCTGGTTGGCGGGAGTAATGGAATCCGTCCCGGCGAAGGAAATGGTCACGTTATTGGATATCTGTCCGTTGTCTGCCGAGCGGACATTCGTGTTGATATTGACTGAGGCGTCGCGGCCAACGGCCTTTTCCACGTTTTTCTCGACATTCTGCGCGTCGACGTTTCCGCTGTAGGAATAAGTGAGAGCGGCGCCGCCCTTAAAACTGATATCGAGCTTTGTACCGAAAATGATGTTGCAGATAAGGCCGACTAAAACGATGGAAATGGAAATGCTGTAGTAAATCCATCGGTTCTCATAAAAATGGATGTTGTAGGTTTTCATTCTGCGGCACCTCCATACAGAGCGTTATTCTTCACGGAAGGCCCGCCGTAAAGCCAAGAATTCCGGAAGCACTGGAACCCCGAAAGCGATTTGGTCATCAGGCAGGTTGTCAGAACGCCGAACAGGAAGTTGCCGATAATGCCGATTAACAGCGTATAGCCGAAAGAGTATATGGATCCGGTCGTCGAAGCCCCGAACCAGTAGGAGAGGATATTCTTGGGCCCGAAGACCAGCATCAGGATGATAGCGACGATAATCACCGTGATGTTGCCGTCAAAAATTGCGGAAAAGCTGTTCTGGTCGCCTTTTGAGATAGCGGAATCGAGAGTCTTTCCGGCCCACAGCTCTTCCTTGATCCGCGTAGCGGTAATAATGTTTGCGTCGACGCCCATCCCGATGGATAGAATAATGCCGGCAAAGCCGGGAAGTGTCAGCGTGAAGCTGTTGAGGAATGGGAAATAGCCCGAAACGGCCGCGAAGGAAAGTCCGACCTGTCCCAGGAGGGAAATCACCGCGACAAAGCCGGGCAGGCGGAAGAAGAGGATCATGAATACGCCCACGAGACAGAAAGCGATGATTCCCGCGAGCTCCATGGCGCTTAAAGAGGATTTTCCAAGCTTCGGGCTGAGGGTTCCAAAGCTGGTCGTCTTGAGCTTAAACGGCAGGGCCCCGGCGTTTATCTTGTTCGCGAGCGAAGAAGCCTCCGCGGCGGTAAATCCCTCGGTTCCACCGTTAATCTCACAGTTTCCGTCCGTGATTTCGTCCTCGACGGTCGGGTAGGAAATCATGACGTCATCCATCCAGATGGAAATAATCTGGCCCTTGAGGCGTTTGGTCGCGTCGGCAAATTTTTTCGTGCCGCTGTCGCTCAGCTTGAGGCCCACGGCATAAGATACCTTCCCCGTAGAACTGTCGGTTCTCATCTGCGGGGTGGCGCTGATGATATCGCTGCCCTGGAGGATTATGCTGGAAGCCGTGGTGCCTTTCGGCGTCTTATATACCGGCTGCCCGTCGGAACCTGTGGATTCGGTCGTATATTCTTTCCCTTCGCGGAACGTGACCATGGCGGTCGCGGAAAGTTCGCTGATCGCCTTCTGCGGGTCAAAATCCTTTTCGTCGTTCTTCCAGGGGAAGCGGACGATAATCCGGCTGTGATTATAGTCGGTATAGACTTCGTAATCGGTGATGTTTTCGCCGATCATGCGCTGCTTGATGGTGGCTTCCGCCGAATCCATCTGCTGCTTGGTCGCCTTTTGAGACGTTTCAGGCGTAAACGTAGCTTCAACGCCGCCGTTGATGTCGATTCCCCATCTGATATCGCCGATACCCTTGATATAGGTTATCGTGTTATCCCCGTTTTTGCCTTTGATCCCAAAAATAGAAGAAAAGGTAAAAAAGAGTATGAGGAGGGCAACGATGAAAAAGACAGGCTTTGGCACTCGTTTCATACGTGAATCCTCCAGTGTTTTGGTTTTCCGCAAAAATCTGCAGACACAATACACCTTATTATATTGAGAACCTGACAAAAAGTCAATTGCCGGGACGGCATAACTGGGGAATATACAGGAAAAAGCGGGAAAAAGAGGAACCTTTTTCCCGCTTTTCAGAAGTTGGGTCGGAAAGAGGCG
>DAITAP010000176.1:0-3394 GCA_036824225.1 Caproicibacter sp.
AAAAATGTAAGGACACGCAGTCTGACATGGCCTGTCCCTTTGGCAACTTGGGGACGTGAAAGGCGTTGGTAACTAGACAAGCCTACACTCTATTTGCTTTGGCAAACGCAGCGCGCTGTCCCTATCTACGCAAAGTGCAGTTCATCGGACATTGCCCGTTGTCCATTGCCCTGCATACCACTGACTTTAGTCAGTGGTAGTTGACACAGGTGGTTTACTTTACCGGTAGCCTATGTCGCGTTTGGAATGCCCATTGTGATTTTTCTGGTGGAAAATTATGTACACAGCATCCCCGTTGAGATGGAAGAGGCCGCAACACTCGATGGATCCAGTTTTTCACGGACGCTGTTCAGCATTATTTTACCGATTTGCAGACCGGTGCTTGTCACGGCGGGTATTATTCAGTTCTTTACTTGCTGGAATGAATTTTCCTTTGCCCTGGTTCTTGTCAGCAAGGATACTCTTGTTACCCTTCCCGTCGGGATGACGCTTTTTAAAGGTCAGTATTCGACGGACTATCCGGGAATGATGGCGGCCATGTTCCTTTCCATTCTGCCCGCCATTGCTATTTACCTGGCTTTTTCCAAGCAGATTATCAAGGGCATGGTAACCGGCGCGGTGAAAGGATAGCGGCGGGTCCTTATTTTCGAATCTGAAAAAAAGTTTACCATGCAATTTTGCAAGTATCCGCTGAACGGTCCCTGGCTCATGCGGCGGGAAGGCGACAGGAAATGGGAAGACGCGATTGTCCCGGGTTCGGTATACGGCGATTTGCTTCGGCTGGGGAAAATCGAGGATCCTTTTTTCGGAGAGAATGAGGCTGCGGCATTGTCCTGTTCCAATCAGGATTATGAATATGAGAAAACCTTTTCGCCTGGAAAAATATTTTCCGGGTGTGATCGGATATTCCTGTGCTGCGGCGGCCTCGATACCCTCTGCCAGATTTATCTCAACGGAAAAAAGGTTGCGGAGACCTGCAACATGCACCGCAGGTATGAAATTGACGTGACAGGCATTTTAAAGGAGAAGGAAAATACCCTGAGAATGCTGTTCCGATCCCCGCTGCGGTATGCGGAGCGAATGGGCAGGAAAAAACCGCTTGTAAACGGCGCGCGGGTCTGCCCGGAAGGGGTTTCCTATTTACGGAAGGCGCATTATATGTTCGGCTGGGACTGGGGTCCGGCGCTTCCCGACATGGGGATCTGGCGCGGAATTTCCCTTTGCGGGTACCGGACGGCGCGGATTGCCGACTGGTCTGTCCGACAGACCCATGGGAAAAACGGCGTACGCCTGAGTCTTTCCATCGGCATAATAAAATATTCCCGATGCAGGGTGACGGTTTCCGCAGCGCTTACTTCGCCGGACGGGAAATTTCTGCGGGTAAAAAAAGAGACGGCGGCATCATCTGCTTCCCTTACCATGGATATTACGGAACCACGTTACTGGTGGCCGAATGGAATGGGGGATCACCCTCTTTACCTTCTGAAGATTGCCGTCGAAAAAGACGGGACAGCCCTCGATTCCCGGGAAGCGAGAATCGGTCTCCGGACAGTCCGCCTTGTGCAGAAAAAAGACCGGTGGGGAAAATCATTCTGCCTTTCTGTTAACGGGAAAGAACTGTTTGCGATGGGGGCGGATTATATTCCGGAAGACAACATCCTCTCCCGCTGCAGCAGGGATCGGACGGAAAAGCTTATAAAAAGCTGCGCCCGATCGCATTTTAACCTGCTTCGGGTCTGGGGAGGCGGCGTATACCCGGAAGATTATTTTTATGATCTCTGCGACGAGCATGGGATCCTCATCTGGCAGGATTTCATGTTCGCATGCGGGGTATATGACTTTTCCCCATCGTTCCGGGAAAACGTCGGTGCGGAGATCGTCGATAATCTGCGCCGTATCCGGCATCACGCCTGCCTTGCCCTGCTCTGCGGAAACAATGAGCAGGAATGGGAATGGCTCAGCGATGGACGATTTCTCCGCGCCGATCCGGAACGAAAGGCCGACTATATCCGGCAGTTTGAAACCTTTATGCCGGAGCTTGCCCGCAGATATGCGCCCGATATCCCTTACTGGTGTTCTTCGCCCTCTTCGGGCGGGAGTTTCCGGGATCCAAACGGTGAATCAGCCGGGGACATGCATGACTGGGAAGTCTGGCACGGCCTGAAGCCTTACTCGGCGTACCGGGATATCAAGCCGAGGTTTCTGTCAGAGTTTGGTATCGGATCTTTTCCCTGCCTTAAAACGGTCCAGTCGTTTGCAAATCCGGAGGAGTGTAACCCGTTTTCTCCGGTGATGGAAGCACATCAGAAAGATCCATCCGGCAATGCGAAAATCCTCTATTATATTTCCCAGTCTTTCCGCTACCCCAGGGATTTTGACTCTCTGCTTTATGTTTCCCAGCTGGCTCAGGCGGAAGGAATCCGGTGCGGTGTCGAGCACTTAAGGCGCTTGAGGGGCAGGTGCATGGGGACTGTCTACTGGCAGCTGAATGACTGCTGGCCGGCTCCTTCCTGGTCCAGCATCGACTATTTTGGCCGCTGGAAAGTCCTGCAGTATGAAGCGCGGCGCTTTTACGCTCCGGTTCTTGTCAGCGCCTTGGAAAAGGGGACGAAAGTGGCGCTGAGCGTGACCAACGATACCGGAAATTCCGTGTCGGGGATCCTCTCCTGGGAACTGAGGACTCAGGAGGGGGAGAAAAAGACAGCGGGCAGCCTCAAGATAACGGTACCGGCATTTGCTTCCCGCCAGTGTTCGGAGGCGGATTTCGAAAAGTACCTTCCCACCGAAAAAGATCGGCGTTCTTCCTACCTCCGCTATGGGCTGGCAAGCGGCGGGAAGCCCGCTGGCGGTGGCACGGTCCTCTTTGTGCCGCCGAAGTATTTCAGCTTTACAAACCCGCACCTTCGCGTTTCTGCAGTGGAGGAGAAGGACAGATTCCTGGTAAAAATTTCTGCCCAAGCGTTTGCCCGGTTTGTTGAACTGGATTTAAAGGACGCCGATGCTGTTTTCAGCGATAACTATTTTGACCTTTCGGCAGGCGAAGAAAGAGAAATATCAGTGCGAAAAGAAGACCTCTCGGCTCCGCTTACCTTTGAACAGTTCCGGGAAAAGCTGAAGGTCCGGAGCCTCTATGATACATTGTCAACTACCACTGACTAAAGTCAGTGGTATGCAGGGCAATGGACAACGGGCAATGTCCGATGAACTGCACTTTGCGTAGATAGGGACCGCTCGCTGCGTTTGCCGAAGCAAATAGAGTGGAGGCTGTCTAGTTACCAACGCCTTTCACGTCCCCAAGTTGCCAAAGGGACGAACCGTGTCAGACTGTTTGTTCTTACATTTTTTGCAGCCCTCTTTGGAGGATGTTTTTTGCGGCATTCCAGTCCCGGATATG
>DAITAP010000177.1:0-391 GCA_036824225.1 Caproicibacter sp.
CGCACGGTGGTGTGAGAGGTCGGTCACTCAAATGGGTGACCTCCTACTCGATTCTGGCCGTCTCAATTTCACCGGGTTTGGCTGGTGAAATGGAACTTTGCAAATACTGGAAAAACCCTTTTTAAGCGGCTCCGCACCGCGGTTTAACCCGCCCGGAAGGGAATACCATAGGACTTATTCCTTTCCTATTTTATCATTCTGCTAACCCCGCTGCAAGCAGCGGGGTATGTATGAACGCCCCAAGGGGCGGGGGATTAGACCCCTAATAGTTAATAAAAAGGCAGCGAGTCAAATCCGGTTCATTTCCCCATCTTCTGAAAAAAGCTGTCGACGCTCTGGGACTTTGCGGAAATTTTTCCATCGGAGATGTCGTCGGCCTCCTTCACGGCGG
>DAITAP010000177.1:401-3378 GCA_036824225.1 Caproicibacter sp.
CGTCTCCTTGTTATACCGCGGCTGTCTCATTTCAAAGGGCAGACCGCCCTCCATCAGGGATTTTCGGAAAAAGATGTTGACGGCGTCGGAAACCGTGATGCCGAATCTGGCATACAGCGATTCGACGGCCTGTTTGGTTTCGGAATCCGTGCGGATGCTGATGACTGTACTTTTCATAGGGCACACCCCTTTCCGTCAAAATTATCTTATGAATTGATCCACAACCCCAACCTTTTTATGAGTTCAGAAGCGATGGATGCTGAGTTCTCAAAAATCTTCCGCCCCGGAAAAGTCATGCAGAAAATGACACGCGGCAGCCTTGTGAAGCAGAACCGCACAATCGGCTACGGCGACGGCGTCAGCCATAAGCGAAGATTTTTCTCTTTTATCATCACGAAAAAAAATTTTAATCATCCCCAAAAATACGTTTCGGGCCGTATGCCGCAGCAGATCCTGGACGGATGATTTGTCATACTTTTTCTAGGACAAGCACCTGGTAAGGGGAAAGCTCTATTTTCCCGGAATATTCCTTTCCGGTCAGGATATCGGTCATTTTGCCTGGAATCTCGCAGGAAGCCGGCGCATGCGCTGTCTCCAGCAGGATCAGGCCCTCCCGCTTTTTGCCTCTGCGGGGGACGACAGTGACTTGTCCAGCGGTGTGCAGGCGGAAAGCACCGCTTAGATGCAGCGCGTATTCGATGATCCGCTTGAGATCGCTTTCGCAGGGGAAAGTTCCCATCAGGATCACGGCGCCCTTGCCGACTTTCCGTACGGAGACTACGGACTTTCCGACGAGCGCGCTGTGGCCTCCCGTCACCGTGACGAGAGATTCTCCGGCGTTCTCGTAAAGCTGGTACCACTCGTTTCCGTGGAACTCCGTCCCGTCACTCCAGCGGGATTTTATTGTGCCGTCCCGGTCCGGGATGCAGTAGCGGAGCGTCGCGCCGGTCAGTTCTTCCAGAAAGCCCATTTCGCGGTCCGTATAGTGCGCGCCAATCGAGTTGCGCAGATCCGTCATTGGGCCGACGAGCCAGACACCCCCGTTTCGAACCCACCTGGTAACGCGTTCGCGCATTCCCTTTTCCTCGGTCGTCAGCATCAGACCGGAGACAAGCAGTTTGTATTTTGAAAGGTCGTTTCCTGCGCCGATCACGTCCACACGTGTTCCCGCGTTCTGGAAAGGCTGATAGAATACATTCATGACCTTTTCCATATAGTAGCCGTTCCAGAGGCCGCGGTGTTCCCCCGGCTTGGCAACGAGCTGCTGCTCGCTGATAAGGTTCCAGTTTCTCGAGGTGAACTGCACGGCGATGTCCGCCTGCACTTTTGTTTCCTGGATAAAATCGGCCGCTTTCCGAAACCCGGCGGCGACCTCCTGCACTTCGCCGAAAATGTGCATCGTGCGGCCGGAGGATTCCAGAACGGATCCGTGATTTAGCTCGTGGCCGGCCCAGTGGGTACGCCACAGCCAGTACAGGTTTGCCTCGGCTCCGAGAGCGATCGGGAGCCAGGAGTTCACGACGCAGAAGCCCTCCGGCTTGATGGTCTGCGTGATGGCGGTCGATCCGTTCCAGCAGGTTGCGGTTTCCGTGTTCCAGAATGGGCGGTCCTTGAGCGGGCGGATATAATCGAACCAGAAATCGGCCTCGTTCAGGTTTTCTTTCTCGTTGTAGTGGTTGAATTCCACAACGTCCAGATCCTCATTCATCTTTTCATAGTCCACCCGGTTGATCGGCATGAGGTCCGTGCCGATGGGCGCGTCCGTGAAGGGGCGCATGGCGTCCGCCTGCATGTGGACGAACGAGATCTGCGACTCGCCCTGGAAAGTGTCCCATTCCATCAGAAGGTGCGGATTCTGCCAGCCGATAACCGGCGCGGGGATCTGGCTGAAATCGGAGTAGGCCTGGCTGAAAAGGTTCAGGTTCCACTGCCGGTTCAGGTTTTCGATTTTCCCGTATTTCTCCTTGAGATATTCCCGGAACTTTTTTACGCAAACCGGGCAGCAGCATTCACTGCCGTTAATCTCGTTGTCGATCTGCCAGCCCACGACGTTCGGGTCGCGGCCGAATTCCCGCGCCATTTTGACGGCGATGCGCTCGCTGTATTTCCGATACTGCCCGTTGTTCGAGCAGCAGTGGCGCCGTCCGCCGTGCGTCTGCCGCCGTCCCTGCCTGTCCAGGAGCAGCATGTCGGGATACTTCTGCGTCAGCCAGACAGGCGGGGTGGCGGAAGGGGTGCCGAGAATGGTTTTGATGCCGGCTTTGCCGAGACGGTCGACCACGCGGTGAAGCCACTCAAAGTGGAATTCTCCCTCCCGCGGCTCCATGTTGTGCCAGGCGAATTCGCCCATGCGCACAATGTTGATGCCGGCTTCTTTCATCTTCGCAATATCGAAGGCCTGCTCGCTTTCGTCCCAGTCCTCCGGGTAATATGCGGCGCCGAGATAAAGAACGTTTTTCTCCTTGCTCATGTTTTCTCCTCCATCAAAAATATTTTACAGATCGCCGGGTTTTCTGCCTCTCACCCATTATATTTCAGGTACGCGCCGTTTACAAGACGATCCCGCCGTGCGCCGTCTGTATGGGAATGACCGGCGGCTCATCCCTCCTTCTGGACGACAAGGAAGGGACGCGTCTGCAGCGTTCTCCGGATCCGAGGACGGAACGCCGCATAGGGGGCATAGGTTCTAGGGATTTTCGCCGGCATCCGCCTCGGCCGCCGTGCGGACTGCGGTTTTCCGCTTTACTACCTCTAAAAGGCCTTCTTTTGCCAGAACCGCCCCGGAAATCGGAGATCGTTTTTCCTGATATGATCCGAACTGGTGGACATGATAAAGGAATAAGATGATAATTCTTGCCATGGGAGAGAGCAAAATGGAAGGCGCAAAGTATACGAACCGTCTGATCCGTGAAAAATTGCCCTATCTGCTGCAGCACGCGCACAACCCGGTCGACTGGTTCCCCTGGGGAGGGGAAGC
>DAITAP010000178.1:0-245 GCA_036824225.1 Caproicibacter sp.
CTCAATTTTTCAACTTTCTATTCCCGTAAACTGTAAAACTCGGGTTATACCATAAAGCGGGGAAAAGGTCATATTCCCCCGGCTTTTCCGGCGCGGGAAGACCGGCAGGGACGGAAAGGAAAAGGCGCGGCTTTCGCCGCGCCTTTTCCTTTCGGAATCCCGTTATCCGAATGTTTCCATAAGCCAGTTTCGAAACTGCTGATAAGCTTCCACCGACTTAAACTTCAGAATATAGCCGCCGTCTC
>DAITAP010000178.1:263-3349 GCA_036824225.1 Caproicibacter sp.
GGTCAAGCACGTCCTGCAGTTTGGCAGGAGCTTCGGCCGCCGGCAGACAGAGGGCCGGGAAAAGCACGCACCACCAGTTATGGCCTTTTCCGGACCCGATGGTTATCTCGAGCGCATCGTATCTGCCCGCAGGCAAAGTCACGTTTCCATACTGCCTCGAAGGGAAGAAAAGGTTCTGAACGGCCGAGTGAACAGGATAAGCACTGCCCTGCTTTTGAAGCTCGTCTTCCGCAGCCTTCTGAATTTCCGGAAGCTTTCCGGCAACCATCCGTTCGGCTTCCTCCCGCGTTTTCACGCCGTTCAGCATTCCGGCGCATTCGGAAAGGATCCGGTCGCGCACTTTCAGTTTCAGGCTCTGATCCGCTTCCGAGTCGGAATTTGCAAGAATGTGGAGCCGAAGAATATGATTCGGAATATCCTCGCATCCAGCCGTAAACCCCGAGAAACTGAAAAGCACAGAAAGCAGGAATGCAAGTAAGACTGATTTTTCCCAAAGTTTCATGCCGAAAATCCTCTCCTTTTTGATTTAGGAAAGAAGTATTGGCATGATTTGGCATTTTTATTCCGCCCTTGGGAAAGCGGAAGGCGGAAAAGCGGCGTGTTTTTAAGAAAAAAGGCTGGCGGAAGACGGCGGTATGTTTCAGAAAGGTTTTTTGCCGCGATATGCGGAACGCGGAGCAGTCTTCCGCGCTTGACAGACTCTGAAAATCCGGCTCCGGAACCATCCCTTTTGATTCGTCTTCGAAAAGCCCGGGGGATATAGAATAAGAATGCCCCGGTTTTTTTCCTTTTCTATAAATCCGCATAAAAAATTCCGGGAATTCTCTCCGCCTTGCAGAAGTCCCTCTGCCGTATTTAGTCAAGTTTCGTCGTTTTGTTATGTTCCGCCTTAAATTTTTTCGCAGCCGCGATGAGGCCCTGAAACAGGGGATGGGGCCGGTTGGGCCTTGAGCGGAATTCCGGATGAAACTGGGATCCGATAAACCAGGGGTGGCTTGGAAGCTCCATCATTTCCACAATGCGGTCGTCCGGAGATCTCCCGCTGAATACGACTCCGGCTTTTTCAAACCTTTCCCGGTAATCGTTATTGACTTCGAAGCGGTGGCGGTGCCGTTCATAGACCAGACTTTTCCCGTAAAGGGCAGCCGCTTTCGTGCCGGGAAGCAGTTTGCAGGGATATTTTCCGAGGCGCATGGTTCCGCCCAGCTGCACCACGTTTCTCTGCTCAGGCATCAGATCAATCACATGATTTTTGCTCTGCGGGTCAAATTCCGCCGAATTCGCATCCTTGATTCCCAACACGGACCGGGCGTACTCGATCAGGGCCAGCTGCATTCCAAGACAGATTCCGAGGAAAGGAACCCGATTGACCCGCGCGTAATGGATGGCGCGGATCATCCCCTCAATTCCTCTCTGGCCGAACCCTCCCGGCACAAGGATCGCGTCCACATCGGACAAAAGCTCGTCCACATTTTCGTCTTCAATGGTTTCCGAATCGACCCATTTGATGTTCACTTTGACCTTGTTGCCGAACCCGCCGTGCGTAAACGCCTCCGCGACGCTTAAATAGGCGTCATGAAGGCCGATATATTTGCCTACGATAGCTACTTTCACACTGTCGGTCAGCGACATGGCCGTATTGACCATCGAAATCCAGTCGGTCAAATCCGGGCCCGGTGTGTCGAGCCCCAGCCGTTTGCAGACGATGTCATCCAGCCGCTGTTCCCGCAGAGCCAGCGGGACCGCGTAGAGAAGGGGAAGGTCCAGGTTCTCAATGACACATTTTTCCGAAACGTTGCAGAAGAGGGCGATTTTTTTCTTGATGTCCTCCCCCACCTCTTTTTCGGAGCGGAGGACAATGATGTCCGGCTGAATTCCGAGGGAAAGCAGTTCCTTGACGCTGTGCTGCGTAGGCTTGGACTTATGCTCACGGGAGCACACGAGATAAGGGACCAGCGTGACATGGATAAAAAGGCAGTTGGAACGGCCCACTTCAATCGCGAACTGCCGAATCGCCTCCAGAAAAGGCTGGCTTTCGATATCGCCGACTGTTCCGCCGATTTCGATGATGGCGACGTCGACATTTTCCTTTCCTTCGTAAATTCTCTCCTTGATCTCATTGGTGATATGGGGGATCACCTGCACCGTGCTGCCCCCGTAATCTCCGTTCCGCTCTTTCTGAATGACATTCCAGTAAATTCTGCCGGAAGTCACGTTGCTGTTCTGCGTAAGGTTCTCGTCGATAAACCGTTCGTAATGCCCAAGATCCAGATCCGTTTCCGCGCCGTCGTCCGTCACGAAAACTTCCCCGTGCTGGAACGGGTTCATCGTGCCGGGATCGACATTCAGGTAAGGGTCAAACTTCTGCATAGTAATCCGCAGGCCGCGGGCTTTTAAAAGCCTTCCGAGGGACGCCGCAGTAATCCCCTTTCCAAGCCCGGAAACCACGCCGCCGGTAACAAAAACATATTTTGCAGACATCTTGTCCTCCGTCTTCTCAAGCCCCATCTCTATGTAGAATGACTTTCCAAGCCCTTGTAAAAAAACAAACAAATAAAATTATACCGCCGCCCGCAGGAATCTGTCAAACTCCAGCAGGCGGCGTATCTCTGGATTTTAGAGGAAAGACTTCCGTTCATTCCTGCCCGGAAGCTGTTTTTCGAAAAAATTCCTTGATTTCCTCTTTCTTTCCTCTTACGGCCCCCTGGACCAGTTCGGGGGATCCACCCCCGCGCCCCTGGAACGCGGCGTTCAGCGCCTTTCCAAAAGGTCGGACGTCCCGGCCGGAAGCCGCGGCGGCATAACGGTATTTTCCGTTTCCGCCACTGAAAACGGCTGCAATCCCACCGCAGCGCCCGCAAAGCGAAACGGCAAAGTGCCTCAGATCCTCCGAGGGGAGTTCCTCAAAAAACAGGCACGTATTTCCGCTGTTTTCGGGAATGCTGGATACTTCCCGCTGAATGAAACGGCCGTTTAAGGCCGATATCTGCCTTTTGAGCTCTGCATTTTCCTCTACTTCCCGCCTGACAGAAGATTCGATCTTTTCTTCCTTCGCCGAGAGGAGGGAAGAAAGCGCAGCGGTGATT
>DAITAP010000179.1:0-3345 GCA_036824225.1 Caproicibacter sp.
CGTGGAGATGAAGAATCGAATTCCGCGGAATCTCAGATGCTCCTGCCAGTATGTCTCCGTTGAGACGGTGTAGTTGCTCTCCCTGCCCCGGATGCTCAGGACCATGTCCTCGGAGTTTATTTTTTTATTCTGGGCTATAATCTCCCAGAATTCTTTGTTTTTCGGCGGCGGATCAAAAAGCGTGTCAACGTCCCTGAAATACAGGTTTGAGTACGCAGTGTCGAGGACGCTGAAAATCTGTGAATTGTGATAGAGAATGTGGGGCTTTCCGTTTAAAGTATCAATATCGATGGATATGAGTCCTTTTGATTCGGTATAATGAAGCTCGTAAAAGCTGTTTCCCATATATAAATGCAGAGCGACATCGTTTGCCGCCGCGACGGGCATCATCAGGTAATCCGGGTTGCTTTTTTCACGGGGGGCGATGAGCGCGATGCCTCCCATCAGGATGGCTTCGTGCGTTTTGTCGTCGTCCAGGATGAAAGGGGCGAAATAGACCGCGGTGCCGCAAAGGGCGCGGCAGTAATTTTCACTGCCGGCGACGGACACCGCTTTTCTCGTTTCAATGCCGATCGATACCGCGTTCGCGCCGATCGAATCCTCGTTCCAGCTGCTTTTCACCCTGATCTTCTGGTCGGAACACCAGTCCAGAAAATGGCTTCCTCCGTAGAGTTTCAGGAGGCAGCCCTTGCTGTCGAAAAGGGCGAATCCGATTTCCGAACTGACAAGGTACTGGGTGATCTGCAGAAGAAAGCGGTTCGAATAGGCATAAATTTTAATGGATTCGTCTTTGATTTTTTTAAAATCCTCATCGGAATAGATTTTAAAAGTATCGGTTTCCGGGTCGATTCCTTTTTCCAGACATCTTTTCCAGAAGAAAAGCAATGGCTCGGGAAGGCTGTTGACCAAATTGAAATCATGATGAAGATTTTCCCATCTTGCCTGTTCCTTTTCCAATACAAAACACCCCCAATCGAAGCTTGGATTCAGTATAACACGGCAAACCTTTAATTTCAAACAGATCTCCATGTATCGCTGTAACATTTCATGAGACACAATTTGTATCGTTCCAAACCATGCTACAATGACGGCTCAGACGTGATGCAGATTACTTAACAAAGAGACAGGCCGTGGATTGTACAATATCCACTAAGCGCAAAGGGGAATACTTGTGAAAGGACGATTTTTTCTTTCAAGCCTTGTTTGGCATAAAGATTGCTGTAAACTGAAATGGTTAGCAGCATCAGCAATATTCCTTATCAGAGAAAGGGTGAGAACAGTGCAATATGAAGACATTCTTTTTGAGGCAAAGGACCGCGTTGCGTATCTCACGGTCAACAGGCCGGCGGTGCTCAACGCTCTCAGAATGAAAACAAAACTGGAGCTCGAGGACGCAATCGACAAAATTGCGGCGGACAGCGATATTCTCGGGGCCATCATTACGGGAACAGGCAGGTCTTTCATCTCCGGAAACGATATCTCCGAGATCAGGGTGGACGTAAAAGGGGAAGAAACGGTCGCCATGTCCACACAGGCGCACCGTCTCTTCGACAAATTTGAAGCCGCCGGCAAGCCGATTATCGCGGCTGTCAACGGTTTCGCGATGGGCGGGGGAACCGAGCTGGCTCTTGCCTGCGACATCAGGATCGCGAGTTCGAAGGCTGTCTTTGCTCTCCCCGAGGTTCATTTGGGAGT
Organism: Caproicibacter sp.; assembly: GCA_036824225.1. Taxonomy (GTDB): domain Bacteria; phylum Bacillota; class Clostridia; order Oscillospirales; family Acutalibacteraceae; genus Thermocaproicibacter. Next base: position 1,696 of record DAITAP010000179.1, read on the forward strand.
AGCCCCGTGTTACGGCGGAACCCAGAGACTCCCAAGACTGATCGGCACGGGCATGGCGAAAGAAATGCTGTTTACCGGGAGAAAGGTAAAAGCGGACGAAGCGAAGGCCATCGGACTTGTCAACAAAGTCGTCGAGCCCGAAGAACTGATGAATGAAGCGGAGAGGATGATGCGCTCTATTTTGAGCAATGCGCCGATCGCGGTAAGAACCTGCAAAGAGCTCGTTAACAAAGGCATGACGATGAGCCTTGCCGACGGTCTTGTCTATGAAGCGGAATTAAACGGAAAGCTGGCCGAAACGCAGGACGCCAAAGAGGGAGTTCGGTCGTTCTTTGAAAAAAGGGCTCCCGTATTTAAAAACAGATAATATTCCGATGCATCTGTCTTTCTTTTAAAAAAGAAACGAGGAGGATTTCTATATGTTTGATCAGCCATTGAAAGGAATCAGAGTAGTGGATTTCTGCACGCATGGAGCCGGTCCGGCTGCCTGCAAGATGCTTGCCGACTGGGGGGCGGACGTCGTCAAGATCGAGCCCCTCGAAGGCGAGGCCGGACGCTACACCAGCAAAGTCCTGGGAATGCGCGCCGATGAGGGCGACAATCCGCACTGTGAGCTTATCAACGCGAATAAGCGCTCGCTGCCCCTGAACCTTAAAACGGAGGGCGGCAAGGAGGCGATGGATCGACTTCTGGCAACGGCGAATGTCTTTGTCTCAAATTACCGCATCAAAGCATTGTATAAGCTCGGCCTGGGCTATGAGGAAATGTCGGCGAAATATCCGAAGATCATCTGGGCGGTTCTGACGGGGTTTGGCCTGAACGGGGCCGCGGCCAATAACGCCGGGTTTGACACGGTGGCGTTCTGGGCGCGCTCCGGGGCCATGATCGACCTGACGGAAAACGGTGAAATGCCGCTGACGCCTCCGTTTGCTCTCGGCGACTTCACAACCGCCTGTTCGCTCGCGGCCGGTGTCGCGGCGGCCTGTTACCAACAGGCTGTAACCGGAAAGGGGGAGAAGGTGATAACCTCTCTTTACGGACAGGGAATGTGGGTCAATTCCGCGATTCTTCAGGCGGTCTGCCACGGCAATCCGTGGCCGAAATCCCGCAAAAGACCCGACAGCCCCCTGCGCAACACCTATCAGTGCAAAGACGGCACCTGGGTCATGCTCGGGACCGTTATCTACGACCGCTATTTCCCGGTCATGTGCAGGATGATCGGACGGGAAGACCTGATCGACGATCCGCGTTTCAACACGGAAACGGCGGGAAAGGAAAATGCGGAGGCGTTCGTCGATATTCTCGACGCGGCTTTTGCCGCCCGGAATTTTGACGAATGGGACAAACTTCTGACGGAAAATGACATCGCTCACGACAGGGTCAATCATATTAAAGACACGGCAAACGATCCGCAGGCCTGGGACAACGGCTTTATTTACAAATATACCACGCGCGAAGGGAAGGAAGACCTCGTGGTCGGAACGCCCGTCAAATTCGGCGCCTGCGAACCCGCTCCCCATAAAAACGCTCCGCTCCTGGGCGAACATACGGTGGAAATCCTGACGGAGTTAGGCTACGGGAAGGATCAGATTGAGGAACTTGTCGATGCCGGTGCGACCGAGGGCCTGAATCATGGAGGAATCTGATGGA
>DAITAP010000180.1:0-3342 GCA_036824225.1 Caproicibacter sp.
CAGGCGGCCGTCGTACGGGAACTGGCGAAAAGCCGTCTGAACCCGGACGGGAGGACAAAAAGCGACAAGATTTTCTGCGCCCGCGCGGAGGGCTCGGTCAAAAGCCAGAAACAGAGGCTTCATAACTTTTTCTTCCGATACCGGGGGCAGTTGGAAGATCCCGGCCGGAAGGATTCTCTCAGCTGTCACTCTTTCCGGAGAGCCGCGGCGCAGCGGGTCTATAACCGGGAACGAAGAATAAAGAGCGACCGCGCTTCGATGGCCGCGGTCCGGGATTTTCTGGGGCACGGGCTGCATCGGCCGGATATCGACGCCGTTTACGTCTATGTCCGGAAACCGGATCCGAAGTCCGGGGAAAGCCCATGGAAGGCGCGGGAGGGACCCCCTCCGGCGGCCTGAAAAGCGGGCGTCCGGCGACTGGATTCGGGGACGGACAAAGTACCCGGGAAAGTTTTCAAAACCTATTGACGAAAAGGGGGAATCATGTCAAAATGGATCCGCGTCTGCCGATCAATGATAATTTTCCAAAAGCGAAAGGTGGCCTTTTCTATCCGTCCAGTCAGAAGCCGCATCAAGCGGATCTATACGATAAAATATACCGCGATTCACTGCTGCTACTGGTCGATTTGCTGCAGCAGCGGGGCGTTTGTCGCGGTTTACCTTCTTTCCCTTCATTACACGAACAGCCAGATTGGTCTGGCACTTGCCGCCGTCAACCTCCTGTCGGCGTTTTTACAGCCGGTCGTCGCCGCTGTCGCGGACCGTTCGAGAAAGCTTTTCCTCAAAAATTTTTTCACCGTGCTTCTCGGGGTCGCGTGCTTTTTTGCCGCGGCGCGTTTTTTCCTGGTCGGCGCGCCGCCGTTTCTCCTCGCACTTCTCCTTGTTCTTGAGCTTGTCACCCTCTATTCGCTTCAGCCTCTTGTGATATCGCTCGGGATTCGGATTAACGATCTCGGCGTACCGGTAAATTTCGGCTTTGCGCGGGGGACGGGGTCGCTTGCGTACGCCGGCATGTCCGTGTTTCTGGGGTTTCTCGTCGACACCCTGGGTCCCAACCCCCTGTCGGCCGTCTCCGTTTTTCTGTATCTTGCGCTCGGCGCCCTGGTGTTTACGTTTGCGAAAGAGCGGAACCGTTCTTTCCAGGATATCCCCACAGAACCGGATCCTGTCTCCCCAAAGCCTTCCCACCGGACACCGGCTAAAAGGCCGGATTCTTCCGGGAAAAGGAAATTCTGGACTTTGATGGCCGCCGTGGCAGTTCTCTTCTGCTCCTACTCCATCATCGGCAACTATCTAATCCAGATTACCGAACACGTGGGAGGATCGGCCAGGGAAATGGGGATTGCCGCAGGCCTTTCGGCGTCCATCGAAATGCCCTCCATGATTTTTTTCGGATTTCTTGTAAAAAAATTTCGGTGCAGCACCATTTTAAAATGCTCCCTCTTTTTTTTCTTTGTGAAGTCCCTTCTGACTCTGACTGCCGCGAATATCGCGTCGCTCTATGTTGCCCAGTTTTTTCAGGCTTTTGCCTACGCGCAGTTTACGCCGGCTTCGGTTTATTATGTAAGGCAGGTTGTCGGGGAAAGGGACACGGTGAAAGGCCAGGCGTTTATGACCGGCGCCGCGACCCTCGGGAGCGTGGCTGCCAGCCTTGTCGGCGGATGGCTTCTGGATGGCCCCGGCGTCACAACCATGCTCGCGGTCGGGACCACCGTCGCCCTTGTTGGTTTTGTAATGGGATTTTTCTCCATAGAAAAGACCCGGACTATAGCGGACGCGTAAAACAGGCGCCGCGGGCTTTTCCGCTGCCTTGTCGCAGGTCTTTTTCCCCCCGGATATGAAAATTCAGAAGTCCGCGCCGCATTTTTCAAGAAGAGGCGGCTTGAGACAGCAGAATAGGAAAGGAACGAGAAAACGGCCCCGGGGATTTTGCACCCGGGGCCGCAGAGCTTTCTCTGACCGCTTTTTTCTTTAAAGAATCAGGCTTTTTCCCGTCATTTCCTTCGGCTGGGACAGGTTGAGAATTTTGAGCATGGTCGGCGCGATGTCCGCGAGGCACCCGCCTTCCCGCAGCTTGCAGGGATACCCGGCGACGCAGAACGGGACGGGGTTTGTGGTATGGGCGGTAAACGGGGTGCCGTCTTTTGCGAGCATCTGTTCGGCGTTCCCGTGGTCGGCGGTGATAAGGGCAGTGCCTCCCGCTTCCAGAATGGCGTTTACCACCTTTCCGACGCACTGGTCCACGGCCTCGACGGCGGCTTTTGCGGCTTTAAAAACGCCGGTGTGGCCGACCATGTCGCAGTTCGCGTAATTGAGAATGATGACGTCGTATTTCCCGCTCTGGATCCGCTTTAAGAGCTCATCCGTAACAAGATAGGCGCTCATCTCCGGCTTCAGGTCATAGGTCGCGACTTTCGGGGAATGGATCAGCGCGCGGTCTTCGCCCGGGTAGACAGTTTCCACGCCGCCGTTAAAGAAGAAAGTGACGTGCGCGTATTTTTCCGTTTCGGCAATTCGAAGCTGTTTCAGGCCTTTTGCCGAAATATATTCAGCAAAGGTATTTTTCAGCTTTTCTGGCTGAAAGGCGACTTCCACGTTCGGCATGGTCGCGTCATACTGCGTCATGCAGACAAAGTGAACCGGAAAATATCCTTTTTTCCGCTCAAAGCCCTGAAAGCCGGGATCGACGAGGGTGCGGGTGATTTCCCTTGCGCGGTCGGGACGGAAATTAAAGAAGATCACGGAATCCCCGGGCCGGATGCAGGCTTCCCGGTCACAGACGGTGGGGACGACGAATTCGTCGGTCACGCCTTTTTGATAGGAGTGTTCGACAGCCTTGATCGGATCGCATTCCTGCACCCCTTCGCCGTATACCATGGCGGCGTAGGCCTTCTCCACGCGTTCCCAGCGATTGTCACGGTCCATCGCGTAATAACGGCCCATCACGGTCGCTATCCTGCCGACACCGATTTCCCGCATTTCCTTGAGGCAGGAAGCAACATAATCTTTTCCGGAGGATGGCGGAACGTCACGCCCATCGAGGAAGGCGTGAAGGAACACGTCTCTGCACCCGTGTTCCTTAGCCATACGGAGAAGCGCATACAGGTGGGAATTATGGCTGTGGACGCCACCGTCCGAGAGAAGTCCCATGATGTGCAGGGCCTTTCCCGCCGAAGCGGCGCTATCCATCGCACCCGCGAGGGCTTCGTTTTTGCGGATGCTCCCGTCTTCGACGGCTTTTGTGATGCGGGTCAATTCCTGATAGACGACGCGGCCGGCGCCGATATTGGTGTGCCCGACTTCCGAATTCCCCATCTGCCCTTCCGGAAGGCCGACGGCCAG
>DAITAP010000181.1:0-1419 GCA_036824225.1 Caproicibacter sp.
TATCGGCGCTTTGACGCCGCCTTTCGGCGCGACGATGTATCAATGCTGCAATTTGTGCAACATTGAAATGCCGGAGTTCCTGAAGCAGGGAAAAGAACTGATTTTTGCGCTGCTGATCGCGCTGCTTCTGGTCACCTTTATTCCCGGTATTTCCACGCTGCTCCCCACGCTGGCGAAATAAATACTTCTCTGCTTGAAACGAGGAATTTTATGAAAAAATCGTACTTTCCGGTGGGCGGGGTCTGGCTGAGAGGAAATCTGCATAGCCATACAACGGTTTCAGACGGCACGTTTGCGCCCGGGGCGCTGGCAGGCCTGTACGCATCCGCCGGGTACAGCTTCTTGTCCATGACAGACCACAATGTCCTCGTCCCGCACGGAGAACTGCCGGAGAAACAGCTTCTCCTGCTCGCCGGTGTGGAGCACGATCTTGAATACAGCCCGGATCAGTGTACCCATGTCGTGGGCATTGCCTCAGCCGGCAAAAGCGGCACGGACTACCCCTGCAAACGCTATTTCCCAGCGGATCTGACAGACCAGCAGCTCATCGACATGATGCGCGAAGACGGCCAGTTTGTCACGCTGGCCCATCCGGTCTGGTCGCGGATGGAAGTAAATGAAATTTTAAAACTAAAAAATTTTCACGCCATAGAAGTGTTCAACAATGGAACAGAGCACCTTTGCCACGGCGGAAACGCCGAGCTCTACTGGGAGCTTCTGCTGCGGCGGGGCGAGCGCGTGTTTGCCACGGCCAGCGACGACGTGCATGTGCCCGAAGACCTCTTCGGCGGCTGGATTTGGGTAAAAGCTGCCGAGCGCACCCCGCAGGCTGTTCTGGACGCGCTCCGCAGCGGCGCGTTCTATGCCTCCGCCGGGCCGGTAATCCACGACTTCAGCTTAGACGGTAAGCGGGCCTGTATTTCCTGCTCTGACTGCCGGGAGATCCACTTCGTTACATATCCGCCCAGAGGAGCGTCCTTTTTCGCGGAAAACAGCGGATCGATCACAGCGGCGTCCCATCCGCTCACAGGACGCGAGAGCTATGTCCGTGCGGTCTGCGTGGATCACGAGGGGCGATCCGCGTGGACGAATCCCGTGTTTTTTGACGAACGCGCACAAAGCGAATGAAACGAATCATATGCTATGGCGGCTTTCGCATTTGGGGCTGCGTCCCCGGTGTTGGAGTCCGCCTTCAGGCGAGCTGACCGCCGTGAAATTTTTCCAATCAGGGAGCTGATCAAGATACTGCAAATATTAAATCCTCTGAGAGAACTGACCATCACATCGATTCTCCTTCGTTTTCTGCTGGCGACGATCTGCGGCGCGGTCATCGGATACGAGAGAGGGAAAAAACGCCATGCGGCCGGTTTGCGCACACACATCGTGGTGTTCATCGGCGCTTCGTCCGTCATGCTGCTG
>DAITAP010000181.1:1429-3342 GCA_036824225.1 Caproicibacter sp.
AAACTCAGACCCCGCACGGCTTGGCGCGCAGGTCATCAGCGGCATCGGCTTTCTCGGCGCGGGGACGATCGTGATTACCGGATACCAGCGGGGGCAGCATGTCAAGGGGCTGACGACCGCGGCGGGGCTGTGGGCCTCCGCCTGCATGGGACTTGTCGTTGGAAGCGGGTATTATGAAGCGGCGGTCATTATGTGCGGATTTCTGTTCTCCGTCATCGTGATCTTGAATCGGTTGGATGAAAAATATCTGAAGGATTCCACAGTGATGCGGTTTTACATCGAGTATACCTCCGAGACGCCGTTTTCCACAATCCTCGCCGAGGTGCGGAGGAACGAGTGGCATTTGGCGCATTTGGAATCCATCGGCGGAAGCGGCGGTTCGATCAACAGCGCGATTGTTGACGTGCAGCGCTCCGGCCAAAACTCCGATCGCAGCGCGCTTTTATGTGCATTGCGGACGACGGTGGGAATCTTATTTGTCGAGGACGCGTAATAAAAAATATTGAAACAAAAGAGGCGAACCTCACCCCTAAACCTGTGGGGTGCCGATTCCCTTGGGGCCATGCCAAACGATGCCCGGAACGGAAACACAAACTCCAAGCCGTTTACCGGCTTGGAGTTCGCTTTTTTCTCATCTTCGGCCGCCGCCCCGGCTTGCGGGGCTTTTCGGATTGCCGTCGAGAGCGGAAGGTAAAATAAATGGAGGAACCAAACAGGCCGCCCCGCCGTGTGCGGCGCGGAGCGCAGCGTCACGGGCCCATATCAACGATTGACAGAGGCTGCTTTCAGGCTAAGGTGAGCGTAATTGATGGAGCTTGGAGGGTTTCCGTGAATTCAGCGGAAAAGGCTCTGGCGCTGTTGAAGCTTTTGGCCAGAAAGTCCTGTAAATTTGGCGCATCGGGGCTTGCAGAGCAGATGGATAGCTCGAAAAGCGGAACGTTTAAGCTTCTGAGCGCGCTTCTGAGCCAGGGATTTGCCGCACAGGCGGCGGGAGCATAAATACACGCGGGGGATTGCCGGCTATCTGATCGGCAAGAGCCATGAGGATCACGAGGGTATGGCGCGGTTTGTGAAGCCCTACGTCACGCGCCCGCGGGATCTGACGGATGAAAACGACAGCTTTTCCATGGAGGTCAACGGCGTGGCGACGCAGATTTACCGGGAGGAGAGCAACCAGAATATCCGCCGGGATTGTAGTCCCCGTCATGGACGGAAAAGGACAGGCGAGGGGGCAATCGTGATTGGTCTGCCGGTAATTCGGCTGACAGAGAAGAAAAAGGAGTATTTCGTATACCTGCTCTCAGAGACCGCCCGGGAACGGATTGCCCGTATTAAGTTTCCCCGCGTCGGCAGGGAGATCATTGACGGATATCCGCCTATGGGCGATATGTCCGTCACCGTTTCCGCCATAACATGGACCCGGCTGATAGCCTGGTGCTTCTGGGGGAGCCGGAGTTTTACTCCGGCTCCCTTGAAGATTTTCGGCTGCGCAGGCTCAGCTTTTGGAAGCCTGCTTTTTCTGGGTGGCCAGGCTGAACACCACATAGGCGATGGCGGAGGGGATGATGGGGAAAACGACGGGGATGGGGAAGGTCACGCCGGCCCAGCCGATCAGAACGGTTGCCACTCCCACGGCGGAGGCGGCGACGGCGCCCTGGGTGTTGCCCCGCTTCCAGAACACGCCTCCCACGAAGGGGACGAAGCAGGCGGCGGCAAGGAAGGAATACACGGAGTTCAGAAGGCCCAGGATGCTGCTGGCGGACAGGGCCAGCGCGGTGGACACGCCCATGAACGCGATGTTGACGCCCAGCGTGATCTTTTTCAGCTGCGCCTCGCTGGGGTTCTTCTTCAGCGCGCCCTGCCAGATGTCCCGGGTCAGCACGGTGGACATCGTGATCAGGCCGCAGTCGATG
>DAITAP010000005.1:0-11375 GCA_036824225.1 Caproicibacter sp.
ATTTCGGGATTGTAGACTGGTTCGAAACTTACCCATGTTTGAATATTCCGGGCATGTGCGGCCTTTATGGTCGCGTACCGCTCCGACGATACCGCCGCGCGCGGTTCCTTGCTGTCCTCTCCTGTCAGTGTGACCCCGAACCAATCGCCCGGCCCCAGCAAATCAAAATCCCGTTCGGCTCTGAACCCACCTTTTGTGAGAATTTGAACATGATTCCCGCTGTCCTTGATTGCCTGAATGATCGCCCGCGTCGGTGACGTGTCAATGTCGGCGGGGTAAGGGTCGCACATGAAGCAAAGGTGAATCAGCTTCCCGGTAATCTTCTCCCGCTCCAATTGCCGCTGTACGGCTTCGACGATTCCGGGGCGGGCCGTGGGGCTGTTGAATGTGCAAATACAACCTTTCGGGGTGTACCTCTCCCGCATTTTCCGGGCGTAACAGTAGAAACAACCGTGATTGCACCCGGTATAAATGTTGATGGCATAGTCCCCGTATTCACGTGCGCGGCCTATCGGCTTATAGATCGGTTTCATGCTCACCCCTCCAATTCTTCCCCGTGAAATTCGCTCCGCTCGCACTCTTTACACATTTCGGCTGGTTCGTCGTCGGTTTCCGAATGGCAATATCCCCGGCATGTGCCGTCGGCGTTCTCTTCTGCTTCTTTGCAAAGGCGTTCCCGCTCCGAACGCTCCAGCTTTTCTATTGCAAGAACCGCTTTGTAGAATCCGTGCGCGCCCATCGCGGTCAAAGCGGCTGGGGCGTTTGCAAAAACGTTGTCATTGCTGTTCAGCCATGTTTCAAGGTGTTCCGGCGTATAGATCGGGTCCCCAAGCCGGGCAATGATTTTCTTTTGGTTTTCCGTAATCGTGATATTTTCCATTCTGAAAGCTCCTTTCAAACCCATTTTTTCAAAGCGTCGTAGAGCATGTACGCTAAATCTTCATAACTGATTTCCCGGTGTTCGCATTCCCGTTTCACGATCATGTGATGGCTTTCCGGGTAAAACACGATGATTCCGATTCCCGGCGGGGTCAGGCTTTCGATCTTGTCGTAAATCTCAATCGGGACCGCGTAATAATTCCGGTTTCCGTGGAAGTTGTGCCCATTTTCGCTTTTGAAGTCCGAAACGGTTATTTTTACTTCAAAGCATGTCGTCAAAATTCCCAATTCATAAACGTGCTTGTGATGTACGCAACTGCGGCATTCGTCGCATGGGAAAGCCTTTCCCGGAATTTTACATGGTTGCGGGAGAATGAACTTCGTTGACGGGTGTTCGCGGGAACAATAACTTTCGTTGTTCGCTATGTAATCTTCAAAGCGGATAACATCGACGAACCCGGTGGGGGTTCTCACTTCCTCCGCCCAGCGTATGGTCCGCATACTGCTATTCATAGCGGGGCGGAAGTAGTGAAGCCGCTTTTTGATCGCCTTTGTCAGTTCCGTTTCCATGCGCCGCCCTCATTTCCTGCGGCGCTTTTTCTTGCGCTTCTGCGTCGGCGGGGAAGAGGGGGACGGCTCCGGCGAAATAACCTCTTCCGAAATCACTTCGATTTCCTCAACGTCCGCCGGTTCAAAGCACAACGCGCAATCGGAACTATATGTGCCCGCGGCCCAATCTTTTTTGAAGCTTTCAAGGTCGTTTTTGTACTGCGGGAACGGGTGGACCTGCTCGGAATAGTAAATCGCCATCATTATGCGTTCATCGTCTGTCGGTTCCCAATTATGCAAATGGTAGCTTTCGTGATGGTCATAGCTCCAAAGGGAAAGAAGAACGGTCAATCCGTCGAACTGCTCGTTTGCCCGCTGTATGTTTTCAAAATCCCGGTACACCATACCTTGACCCTTGTACCGCTCCCGGATTTCTTCAATGCTCTTGCCGCCCGTTTTCAGGCGGCATTTTACGACTTTAGGTTGATAAGTCATGTGTTTTCCTCTTCCTCTCTTGTGAAACGGTTCCAGCATTCGCAAATCGTTTTTGAATTTCTTTTGCAAGTGAACCTATCGGCTTTACAAACTTTGAAATACCAATCCGGCAAATTCGGGTCGTCGCTCTTTTTGTAGAAAATTTCTGTAAAATAGTCATACGGGCAACCCGCGGCGGTTGACAATAAGTGAATAAGCTGTTCGTTAGAATCTCGAATTGCTGTATACATATCCCGTAGTTCGCAATACTCTTCCGACGGCATGATGTGAAAGCCTTTTAATTTCCCGTTTCCGATCATGTGCCGCTGTTCTCTCTCTTGAAGAATAATCACGTCCAATTCTCCGCCTGTCAGCGGTTGCGCCGCTGTTTTAGCATCATAGCTCATTCTTTCCCCCTCCTTATGCGTGAAAAAACATCTTCCGAAATGGCCCGCTTGCTCCCTTTACGGGAACTTTCCGCCACGCGTATGTAGGTGGCCACGCTGATTCCGTCAAACCTCCCGTCGCAACAGAAATGCGGTTCTTCATATGGGTTCGCCGCACCAGTCAATTTTAGGTTGATAAGTCATGTGTTTGCACCCTCATTCTTATACTTCATTGCCCCAACTTTCCCATCCCGGTCTTGTGTTGCGGGCAAAGAGTTCTATTTTTCTCGCGTCCGGAAACATATCCTCCAACATCAGATAAGCGCATTCCGGCTTTTTGCTATGCTTCGTTGAACGTTCCCTCATAACCGTTGTATATTTTCCGCGGGTTTCTGATCTCGGTAAAAGGATCCTGCCTTTTTTGTAAAACCACAATAGATATTCATGCGAAAATCTCACCGTGAAAGCTGGTGCTATTCCGTTTTCTTTGTCCCAAATAAACCGTGCATGGAGAGCGTAACCCATCCGTTTCATTTCTGCTTCCGCATCAAAAAGGAACTTGTCTATTGTCCACATGAAAACATTGTGCTTTTCTGCCGCTAAATTGAAAAAATGCTTTTGTATGGAGAATATTTCCGTCAAGCCAAGTGTTGGATAATCTAAGGCTTTCCCTTGCCGCGGTCTGCATTTCCTTGTTCCGCCTTTTGTTTGCTTCCACGGCGGGTCGGTATAAATAATTCCGAAACCATCGTTCATTTCTTTTCATTCCATTCCCACCAGCCTTGTTGACCGCGGGCTGGGAATGGTTCGTCGAATATGATCGGATTTTTCAAAATCCATGCGAACCGTCCCGGTGAATAATCGCCCAGCAACCGCTCCCGCTCGGTCAGCCTGTTTACAACCTCTTCAACCGGGACGCACCCGGCAATTTCAACCGTGCCGATTACTGCGCCGTAGTCAAGGTGTGCGGCTCTGTCCCCGGTTCCTTGATACTCCGACAACATCTTTTCTATCTGCGGCATGGTCCCATTTTCAAGAATTCCCGTGCGCCACGCATCACGCTTCCCAGCGTGAACAGCGACGCGGCCCCGAATGTTCGTCTGCCGCGGGCGTGTTTCGTGTGGCTTTATTCCTGCGACAATTGCAAATGCAAAGGGCTGATAAACAGTAAATGCTTTCAAGGCTTATTTCCTTCTTTCCAGCCTGTCGGCAATGTTCAAAATTCCCGTCATGGCTTCTTTGATATTTCCGTCCGTTTCCGCTGTGATCGAAAGCACCCGCGCAATATCCCGCAAATCCTCCGCCGCTTTGACCTCTTCCGGGGACGCGCCCGCGGCTTTCATGCAATCCGGGCATATTGGCATTCCCTCCGCGGTCGGTCCTCCGCACCGCTCGCATTTTTTGAGCGTCACCGTCGCCACCCCCTTTCAAAACAATTTTTCTTGTGACTGATTCACAAGGTCGATAAACCGAATTTGCGCCATTTCCGCCGCCAGCCGCCCGTCCGCCTTTTTGAACTGCACTTCGTCGATCTCAAATCCCAAGAAGTCAAAGCCCATTTCATAACAGGCAATTAAACTGCTTGCACTCCCTGCGTGAGTATCAAGAATCCTGTCGCCGGGCTGGGCGTAGTTTGAAAGCGTCCACCGATAGAGCTTTACCGGCTTCTGTGCTGGGCTGATCGTGTTGCCGTCCCGCTGTAATTCCGCCCTGTTGATAACGACAACGCGCGTCGGACGGTTGAAAGACGTATAGGCAAGCTCGCAATCGCTCATTGAAAGGCCGTGTTGTCCTTTATCCCATACAATCCAGCCTTTCGTCCCCTTGTTCAGCATGGGAGCGAAATAATTCCCGCCCCATATAATTTGATTGACTGAAACCCTCTCTAGCTCTCTGAAATATTCCGGGGGCGGCGGTTGTTCGTCCCAGCCTCTGAATTCGTGATATTTCCGGTTATGCTTCGGGTTCTTATGTACCCGGCGGCGTTGCCCATCATGCCCGATTCCGTAAGGCGGGTCGCATATTGCAAGCTGAAAGTATTTGTCCGGGATTTCTTTCATTGCTTCCATGCAGTCAAGGTTATACAGGCGGTTCAGTTCGAACATGCTTATTCGCTCTTCCCTCGGAGTTGTAACATTTTCTCCCGAACAAGCTTGTCAACTACTCTTCCGGGCGCTTTTAGCCCGCTGATCTGAACCAGCTTGTCAAGGTTGAATGCCGTCTGCGGCGTGACCCGGACCGTCACTTTCAGATTGTGCTTTTTCTTCATGCTTGCCGCCCTCCCTTTTGTTTTTGAGTTTTTCCGCGGCAAATAAAATAATGGAAGCCGCTGAAATGTGAACGTAATCAAGGAACATAACCGCTCCCGTGAAGCGTACCCGGAATTTCTCAACGTCCGCGGCGGTCACGTACTGCCGCCCGAAATGGCGCTTCATTTCCCGCCATACCTCCCACGGGATAAAGAAAAACTTGTCCTGAATGCCGATACAGACCGCCGCAACCGCTCCGCACCGGGCGTGATCTTCCAGATCGTCCATTTGCTCACCCGTGAGAACGCCGCGCTTCATGCGGTCCGTGGTCGTGTATTTCGCTTCAAACACGATTGATCGCCCGCCGTCAAGCGTCCCCTGATAGTCCGGCTGGGCTGGAGCGGTGAACCACCCCGTGAAAGTCCCGTCCGGGTGCTTCGTTTTTACCCTGAACGCTTCGGGGGTTTTGTCGATCTTCGCCCGGCCCCGCTCCCGATACGCAACGCAAGCGGCTTTTATGTTATCCTCGAAAATGTGCCCCTGCGCGTTGTTTATGGTGTTTTGCCACCGCTGGCGGGCGCGCCGCTGGTCTGTCTGCACGTCTCATCACCCCCGAAATGCTCATAGTCATAAAGTCTGCTTAGCACAAGTTCGATTCCCCGGCGGGGGAAAGCTTCTCCGTTTTTCACGCGGATTGTGTACCGCTCGCTGGGGCGTCGCTGATCTTCCAATTGACAAAGGCGCTCAACCACCGAATCATAGTTGCCGCTGTGCGTAATCTCCCCGGACGGTAGCCTGTGCGTTATTGGCCCGCTCGCGGAATGCTCATATTCATAAAGCCGCCGCAACATGGCTTCGAGTAACGCCCGGCATTCAACGTGCCCGGTTCTATCGTTCATGCGTGTAAATCGAAATTCCGGGTTGTGTTTCTCTTCAAGATCGTAAAGCCGCCGAACGAATGTCTGGATTCCGCACCGTATTTTTATTACTCCATCGCCGTCTTTGTAGGAAATCATACCGCCCGCCGCTTCGGGGTCTTTTTTGTACTTTAACCACGCTTCCGAATGATAACAGGCGTTGCAACAATCCCGGCAAACCCGTTCGCCCGTCTGCCGATGAAAGAGCCGCGGGCGTTTTCTAATCCGCTTTCCGCAAACTGCGCACTTCATGTCGCCGCCCCGCTCTCGATCATCTTCCGGCGGGTATGCCTGTCCATGCCCTCCATCATTGCCGCAAGCTTCAAGGCTTCTTCTTTGCTCATTTCGTCCGGCGGCGGGGCAAACCCGGCCTTATCGGGCGGTGGGAAAATCCTGCTTTTGTTCACGAACGCCGTATAAAAGCGTTCAAGTTCGGATTTCATAGCCGCATTGAAGAATTCAAAGCTGATTTCGATTTCCAGCCGCTCCGCCGCGGTGCATTCAGTCCCGACTTGCTTCCAATGCCGCCCGCTCCGGGTTCCGACGCACCCTGCGGCGCATTTTCCGGTAATCGAATAGATCACTTGTAGAAGAAGCCGCCTTTCAAGCTCGGTTTTGTACCTGAACCACGCCAATTCTTCCCGCTCGGCTGAAATATCCTCTTCGGTGATGTTGTAACGGGTCATCAGCGTTTCAAGCAGGGCGGCGGCGGAATCCTTTTCGCCGTCCACGCCGCGCTCCGCCAAAGCCTGAACCCGCTTGATCTTCTGCAAAAGCCGTTCCCGCTCCGCTGTCATTTCTGCCCCTCCAGCAATTCTTGCTTTACCTGCTCGGAAACATCACGCCCGAAATACCCTCCCAGCAAGATCGCTTCGCATTTCTGCGCTTCCTCCGGGGTAATGTGCTTGCTACAAACCCCGTCGCACTCCCGGCAAGCATAGAACCCGATCACGCGTCCGGGGTGATATACCTTGCACCCGTCGCAATACCATTTTCCGGTGATCTTCCGCGTCAGCCGGTCGGCGGCGGCGTTGATTTTTGAGAAAACCCGCTGGGCCGGACCCGCTACATAGTAGGCAAAGCGCCCAATTTTCATTTGTTCCATCGGTGAAACCTCCTAAACGTCGTATTTCAAAATCTTCAACAACTGCTTTTTATGCCGCTTGCTATCGGGGAGTAACCATAGAAAACGGTTTTTGATTCTCGCATGACCGCCCGCCATCCCATCTCGGCGGCTTCGGCCTTTGTAACGTTGTGCCCGCATTGCCGCGGGTGCCGTAAACGCCCGGTTTCATCTATGTAAAACCGCTTCTTTTCGGTCGTCCCCAGCCGGTATGCGTTTGAAGCCTTATAGATCGTCCCGCTGTGTCCGGCGGTCAGGTCCGAAAAGGTGATAACCGCCCATATTTCCGGCTTGTCCTTTTTCAGAAGCTTCAAGCATCGTGAAATGAACCAGCTTTCTGTGTTCTTCGGGGTACAGTCCAAAATATGGAGCCTGTGTAATTCGGTTACATGGCTTTTATATTCCGGACCGAATACCGATGACCGGACCCGCTCACTACAAGGCGTTGCAAATGCGCAAACGCCAATCAGCGCGCCGCCGTCGAATAAGCCATAGCAAGGGGAGGGGCGATTGTGGCAACCGTGCGAATAATGATGCTCGCAAATATATTCCTTTGCCGTTATTGTCGGGATTCTCTTAATCCGATATGGAATCAACGCTTTTCGCCCCTATTCTTTCTTTCTCAATTTCAGGTAGATTGACCAGCCTGTTACTGGGTTGTATTCATAGGCCGCGCCGTAATCGTCGTCCGTCGTCAGGGTCCAGCCGGGGTACTTCTTTTCCCAAAACTCCCGGCCCGGTCGCTCCTTTGCAATTTTTTCAACCTGTCGGCGGGTGTACCGTCCATCATTTGCCCGGCTTGTAGGCCGTTCAAGATTCTGCGACGTGGAATACCGCTTTTTCCCTCCGGGTTGCTTCGCAAGGTAGTTGCATAGGGCGGCAATTCCGTTTTCGTCCGATTGTAGGCGGTCGGCGTTGATATACCCGATTTTGTCGCCTTTCTTCTGTCCTTTCCGTTTTCGCTTGCGCCACAACTCTTCGACGGTGTTACGGTCAAGCCCGCTGTTCATGATGATGTGATGATGAATTCGGGTCGGCTTCTCGCCTTCCTTGCCTGTGCTGTACGCTGTCACAAGAATGTATTTCAGGGGCGGCAACCCCTCTTTCTCCCGGCGGTACTGGACCCGGCGCAAGTAGTTTGAAATTTCACGTTCTGCGGCCTCAATGGTCGGAGGAAGATTTTTCGTACTGTATGTAGCCGTGACGTGAAGAGCATTTTCATCACTTCCGAAATTCAGGTTCCCAAGCTGTACCAAATACCGCCGGGCGTTCTTGTCGTTCAGGTTTTTTTGCTTCGGGGCCGATTCTTTGACTTTTTTTGAACGCTTCCCGCGGCGTGAAACTGTAACCTGTTCCGTGGAATACCCGAAAATATCAACCTCCCTGTACTGATCGCCGCAATATATCTTCTTTTCTCTCATGAAGCTTCGCACTTTGCTTCACCCTCTTTCTGCCGATGATGAAGCGGGCGTGTTCAGCGTCCCAGCCGTCATTGAAAAGCTTGAAATGATTGAAAACAGGGTTTCCAACATTCCAACTTTCCAACAACTTCGCTTTGTGTGAATAGGCAGGGGGGAAGAGGGTTCCTATCCTCGCCCCCTCCCTCTTCCCCCCTTGCAATCCCTCCATCACCCTCGGCGGCGAACAAAGAGAAAAAAGAGTACGAAAAGGGAACGGGACCCCCTGAAAAAATTCCCTGCTTTTCTTCCTGAACGTGACAAGGCTTTTGCTGGAACGATAATACCCATTACAAGCCCGCCACGCCGCTCAAAAACGGCGCTATCTCTTGACTTTTCCGCCGCTTTATGATATACTCACGTTAGGTTGATAAGTGATGTATTTTCATCGGCGGAATCCCGCTCCGTGGCTTGCTCTCTCAAAGCAGACACGGGGCGGTTTTCTTATGCCCTTTTCAAGTTGCGTCCGGCGGCTATTCCAATGTGCGGCGCGCCCGGTCCTCAATTCTGATTTCCTCTGCGTCGCTTTTTGCGGAAAGCATGGAGGCAACCGCCGCGCCCAGCGCCTCTCCCCAAATATCCACCGGGTAATCCTCCATCACGTTCAAGATCGCGTCGCGCAATTCCTCGACGGCCTCCGTCCGGCCTGTCGGCATATCCTGCCCCATTTCGTTTTCACCCCTTTCCGGACGGGCTTTCGCCCGTCCGTCAGTCGTTCGGTCATCAGTTTTCAGCTTTGCGGTAGAAAGCGGCGCGGAAGCCGAAGTTGCGACTCACGAGCGAGCGCGGATAGTTCAAGATCAGGGCACCCACGCCCGCGCCGGACGCAAAGCTCCAGCTCGCCCCGCGATACGGCAACCGCTCGCCCTCTGTGTCAACCCATAACCAGCCGTCGTTTTCAGCGTCGGATGCGGGGAAGAGGGACAGGGCTTTCAACAGTTCGGGGGCTTCAATGTCAGCTTCTACGTCTGCCCAGCGGCAACCGTCCCAATCCTCGCCGCTCTCTTCATTCGTCAGCCGAATACTGCCGTCGTCAACCGCGTATCGCGTCGGCTTGCCGTCAAGCAGAACAGGGGTCCAAAACTTGCTTTTTTCGGAAGCGTCAACCGGATTCGCGGCGTTGTTGTTCTCGATCACCTGAATTTCGCCGTTCATCAGCCGCAAGCCCGCAATCATTTCCCACACGTTGCCGCAAAGGTCCTGAACCCCGTATGGGGTGTGGTCGTGCGCCCATGTCGCCGGGCCGCTCCCGGCAAGCGTCATTCCTCCGTAAGCGCAAACCTCGCCGCGCTCCGACGGGTCCGCATGGTAACTTCCGAATTTCGTATTTCCGTGCGGCGGGGTGCCTTTCCGCTTGCTGTCAAGCACAAGAAACGCCGATTCCGGCAAGGTCATCAAATGCCAGCCGGGTCCTTTCGAAAAACAGGCTTCCGCCGCCTGTTCGTTCGTCAGGCCGGTGGCGGGCTTCATGTAGGGCAGGGAGTAGGCTTTTCCGTTGATGATCGTGTTCGGGTACTTCGAAATGAAAATTTCGTCCACCTCTTTGCCGTCAATGATGAACATAGGGTGGGTGGTGTCGGAGCCGCCGGGGAACAAGTCGGAATTTTTCTCTTTCGTGAAGCGCACCATGATAGACGGAATCCCCGCTTCATCGAAAACCACCACGTTGTTTGCGTTAATCATCGTTTTTACCTCCTGAATTTGTATTTTGAATTTTTGAACCGCTGTCTTTGAACATGTCGAAAAAGTCGCCGATTGTCCGGGAAATCAGCCAGTACCATAAGGGGAGAAAAAGCAGGAAGAATTCGCCCCCGATGGCCTTATAACCCCGCTGTATGTACGCATAATCGGAAGCCGACTTGAAAAGAAAAATCCCGCAAATCGTCAGAAACACATAAAATGCAATACCCCAGCGGCGACTGTGCGTCCGCTCTCTCTGCCTTGTTTCCTCCGCTCTGCGGGATTCCGTTTGAACTTTCATCATGTTTTGCCCCTCCTTTTCTGCAATTCACAATCCGGGTGGCAATAGGTTTCGCCGGTCAATGTGTTGTTGTAGCACCCCGGAAGCCCGATGTCCTGCGGGCACCGCCCGTTCATGCGCTGAATCCGGGCGTACTCTTCAACGCCGTTTTCCTCGATCTGAACGGCGTTCGTTGCAAGAATCGCCGTTCCGCCCGCCGCCGTCAGAATGAACCCGCATTCTTTCGCCAGCTTCATAACCTCCGCCCACCGCTTGTCCGCTTCGGCTCCGCCGGTCGGCAGGGGCGGCTTGTCCCGTTTCACCCGCTCGAAAGCGCCGTCATATTGAAGCGTCACCGGGTTCAATGCTTTGTCGTCAATATAAAGGTCTGCGTAAACCTTGCGCCCATCCTCCGGGGAAAGGCCGAATCGGGCCGGGTGGGGGTTCTTCGGGTTCTCATTGACCGCAAAAAGCGGTATTCCCTGCGCCTTGCAGAACGCCACCGCTTCGTCAAGAAGCTTCCGGGTGCCGTTCTCCCGGCATGTGTGCAAGATGATCTTTGACCCCTCCGCGGCCAGCCGCTTCACATAGGCAATACAAGCGGGGTTCGGTTCCCCGATTTCCGGGAAAGCGTCTGTGCATAGCGTCCCGTCAAAATCGACGGCAACGAATTCGTACTTCATGCCCCGGCCCCCTTTGCAGGTTCTACCCGGCTGGCCTCCGCAATCGTTACGCTGTGCCCGCTCCTGTCCTGTAATTCCGCCTGAACAGCAACCCTGTTCCCGCTCCGGCGGTAAATGATCGCCGAAATACATTTATATGTAATCCCGCCGTTTATGACCGGCGTTCCGGCCTTGAATGCGCTTTTCAGTTCTTCACCTGTCATGTCAACCCCGCTTTCTTTTCCTGATCTGCTCTTCTTCCTCGCGGCTACACCGCCCGGAAACGACAAAACAGCAATACAGCATAAAAACCAGCGCCGAACAGATAACAATAATCGTTATGATAAGAGCGGTTTTCATTCTCTGTCCCTCTTTCCGTCATCGGGCCGCGCCTCGGTTTACATGCCCGCCAGCATTTCTCCGAAATCCGCCGCCGTCATGCTCTCCCATTCGCGCAAATCCTTTTTCAGTTGCTTGTTTTCGGCGCGCAACCGTTTTACTTCCTTAATAATCCGCTGTGCGTCTTTCGGGTCCTGAATCGTTCCGCTTTCAAGAATCTGCGCAAGGGTCATTTCCGATCACCTGCTTTCAGGGAAATTTCATATTCGGTCCCGTACCGGCGGCGGTGGCACCTCCAGCACGTGATTTTCTGATTTCTGCCGCCCACGCGTTTCAGATTGTGCGTTTTTTGAAGTTCAAGGACACACGGCAAGCAGAAT
>DAITAP010000005.1:11385-13747 GCA_036824225.1 Caproicibacter sp.
GTTTAGTCAAACCGTCTCCCCCTGTTCGGCGGCACCTTTCCGCTCTTCATAGGCTTTTGAGTAGATGTCCAGCATTCCCTTGATGAAAATAAGGGTCCCGCGCTCCGCGTCTGCCTGATCTTCCCACGCTTTCACTTCGTCTGGCTTCATCTTCCGGGCTTTCAGGCTCCGCGCCCCGCACCAATAATCACCGGGGCGAATGCCGCGGCCCTTGCAGTAAATCCGCTTTGCCTGTCCTCCGGACGCGGCGTAAATGTGAGCTTTGAACCCGCTCACCGTGGAAACTTCGTAAAGGTCTTTCGGCTTGTCCATCACCGCGCCGCCTTTCCGACTTCAAGCGTCAACCACCATCCGGGGTTATTCCGCTGTGCCTCGTTCGGGCACTTGTCGCAATTCTCCGCGGCGCACCCGGCACAATACCGTTCCTGAAAAGCCTTATCCCACGGACCCTCTAAAATCGGCATGGACCGCAAAAACGCGCCCAGCGCCTCCGGGCTTTTCGCCACCCTCTCAAACTCCGTCACCATCAAAACCTCCCGTTCCAGATTCGCCCGCGGCTGTTATGCTTCGACAACGACGCGCCCGCGCCGCTTGAAATTGGCTTGTACCGTCTGCTGTGCAAGAACGGGGTTGTAGCCCTGCCGCTGGTTGCGGTCAAGCTCTCCGGTTGCGCCTCGCTTCAACTCCCGGTAGATCGTCGCCGGGGTTACTCCCAGCCGTTCGGCAATATCCGCCGGTCGGTCGCCGGACAAATACCATTTCGCAATTTTCCGCCTGTCCTCAAAATCAAGGTATTTATACTTTCCCGCCATGCTTTCACCCCGTTTCCGCTGTGTTTCCGTCTAAAATCAAGCAAAAAAAATAAATGCGTCAGAGGCTTGAACCTCTTTCGCATTTAATGTTACAATCTTCATTCCTTTGGCAGGACTTTCTAAAATGATTGACAAAGCAGGGAATAACCGATATAATAAAAAATTGTGACGCCGAGGTGCAGAGATGATTCTTGATTTACGGAAAATATTCGCGAACGAAATTGAAAACTGCCCGTTTCATTATGAATTTGATCTGTCGTCGACCGAAATCAGCGGTTCCCATCCGTTTGTCTCCCCGATCAAGGCAGAAGGAAAGGTGGAAGGGAAAGACGGCTTTGCGTTTTTAAAGGCGCGGGTGTCTTTTCAGTTTTCCATTCCGTGCGATCGCTGCGCAGAACAGATTCACAGGCGGTACGAATATGATTTTTCCCATATTCTCGTCGAGTCCCTGCAGAATGAAGAGGATGATCGGTATATCGAAGTCAAGAATGGGCGGTTAGATCTCGATCGGCTGCTTCGGGAAGATATCCTTCTGGAACTGCCGACCAGATTTCTGTGCCGTCCGGACTGCAGGGGGATATGCCCCGTATGCGGGAAAAACAGGAATTACGGCCCATGCGACTGTGAAAAACGGAGCGTGGAGCGGAAACATCCAGTCCTGCATCTGGTTCAGTGAAACGGTTTTCCGTTTTGCTTTCAAAAGTAAAAATTATAAGGAGGTGCTGAAACATGGCAGTACCCAAGAGAAAGCAGTCAAGCGCCAGACAGAACAGAAGGCGCTCGAACGTCTGGAGAATGAGCGCGCCGGTTCTGGTCAGATGTCCGAACTGCGGCGAGTGGAAACTCCCGCACAGGGTGTGCAGGAACTGCGGCTATTATAAAGGCCGGGAAGTTATCAAGATTGCCGCAAAAAAAGGAGCCTGATCCTGTACTTCCGCTTGCAGAGAAGGAGAATTCCTTCTCTTTTTTCTTTCCGCATGAAGGGCTTGACGGTCCGCCCGTTTCATGGGATAATCTCATAGGCACTCGGGGAGGGATGCGATCGTGTCAAAACCCGTAGTAGCCGTCGTCGGGCGGCCAAACGTCGGGAAATCTACTCTGTTCAATCGTCTGGTGGGACGCCGCATATCCATTGTGGACAACACCCCCGGGGTTACCCGGGACAGAATTTACGGCGACTGCGACTGGAACGGCCGGACATTTTCCCTGGTGGATACCGGCGGCATTGAGCCGGACTCCACGGAGGAAATTCCCGCCGGGATCCGGGCCCAGGCGAAAATAGCCGTCGACGCGTCGGACGTCATTCTTTTCGTCACGGATCTTACGACGGGCGTCACGGCGGCCGATGAGGAAATCGCGGTCCTGCTCCGGAAAAGCGGCAAACCCGTGATCCTGTGTGTCAACAAGTGCGACAGCATCGGATCCCCGCCGCCTGAATTCTATGAATTTTACAGTCTGGGGCTCGGGGATCCCGTCCCCATCTCTTCCGTCCACGGGCACGGCACGGGAGATTTGCTCGATCTCGTCACCGCCCGGCTGCCGGAAGCCCA
>DAITAP010000005.1:13757-14035 GCA_036824225.1 Caproicibacter sp.
AGGGAGAGGAAACGAAAGGGGAGCCGGTTCACGTTGCCGTAATCGGAAAACCGAATGCCGGAAAATCCTCTTTGGTCAACCGGATCGCGGGGGAAAACCGGATGATGGTTTCCGGCACAGCGGGGACAACGCGGGACGCGGTGGACATTGCCGTGGAGAATTCCTACGGCCGGTTTATCCTCATTGATACGGCGGGCCTTCGCCGGAAAAGCCGCATTGAGGGTGCCGTGGAGCGCTACAGCGTGATGCGCGCCACGATGGCCGTGGAGCGGAGCGAT
>DAITAP010000005.1:14045-17761 GCA_036824225.1 Caproicibacter sp.
AACAGGATTCCAAAATTGCGGGAATGGCTCACGAAGCCGGAAAAGGCAGCGTGATCGCCGTCAACAAATGGGACGCGGTCGAAAAAGACGAACATTCCATGACGACTGCGCGCCGGAAACTGGAACAGGATTTCTCCTTTATGTCCTACGCCCCCATCGTCTTTATTTCCGCAAAGACAGGGCTGCGGATCGGCAGCCTTTTCGAAGCCGTGAACGCCGCCGCAAAATCCAACGCCACAAGGATTTCCACGGGAAAACTCAATGAAGTCCTGTCCGAGGCGACGGAACGCGTGCAGCCCCCGACAGACAAGGGAAGAAGGCTTAAAATCTACTATATGACGCAGGTTTCGGTCCGGACCCCGACTTTTGCGCTGTTCCATTTTTCCTATCAGCGGTATCTTGAAAATATCATCCGGGAGACGTTTGAACTTACGGGAACGCCTGTCCGATTCATCGTGCGCGAGCGCGGGGAAAGACGAGGGGAAGCGTTATCATGAAAGAAATTCTGGCGGCTTTTGCCCTGCCCGCTCTTGTGACGGCCGTGGTCGGATATCTGCTCGGCAGCATCAGCTTTTCGATTATTTTTACGCGAATGTTTGATAACCATGCCGATATCCGGGCTTTGGGAAGCGGAAACGCGGGCCTTACCAATGTCCTCCGCTCGGTTGGGGTGAAAGCCGCCGTTTTTACCTTCATTTTTGATTTCGCGAAAGGCGCCGCATCCGTCTGCATCGGCCGCGCGATTTTCCGGTATGCCTGCGCGGCATATGGCGTGCCCTTTTATTTTACGCAGTACGGTGCCTATCTTGCGGGCCTTGCGTGTGTGCTGGGGCACATTTTCCCGCTTTACTTCGGTTTTCGGGGCGGCAAGGGAATTTTATCGGCCGCGGCGATGCTGTCTTTTGTAGACTGGCGCCTTTTCGCGGTTTCGGTAGCCGTTTTTGCCGTGGTGCTGCTCATCACGAAAATCGTATCCGTCGCTTCCATCTGCGGCGCCCTGGCATTTCCCGTTTCCAATTTTTTGTTTTCCTATTACGGCGATTACAGGGGGGCTGATCTGCCGGAAGGCCCGGTCCCGCTTTCCTATGTCTTTTTCACGACTGCCATGTCGATCCTGATAGCGGCGATTCTGATTATGAAACACCGATCCAATATCATCCGCCTCAAAAACGGATCGGAAAGGAAACTGACCATCAGGAAGAGAAACTCATAAAAGGCGATCCGGACGGAAAGGATCGCCTTTTCTCGTCGGAAAAGGAAAGAAGCCGCCCTCCCGGAATGAGGAGGCGGTTTCTTTCGAAAAAAGAATTTTATCTCTGCAGCTCGAGGTCAGACCGCGCGCTTCACTTTTCCGGAGCGCAGGCAGCGGGTGCAGGCGTAAACCCTTTTCGGAGTTCCGTTTACCACTGCCTTGATACGCCGCACATTCGGTTTCCAGGTTCTTCCGGAACGCCGGTGAGAATGGGAAACCTGTTTGCTGAACGTTACTTCCTTACCGCAGAAATCGCATTTTGCCATCTATCTGCACCTCCTTTAAAAGGATCCATTCAAAAACGCAACAATGTGATAATACCAGATTCCGTGGAAAAAAGCAAGAATTTTCTGTTTTTCTCCCCGGAAATCTCAAAATGGCGTCTTCCGGCTTAAGCCTGCCGGAACCCGGAAGAAAATCCCCGATTTGCTTGTCTTTTTCCCTCCCCCGTATTATAATCAATACCATAAGAAAAAGGGGAGTGCCATATGCTGAATGAAATACGCAATCTGCTGACGGGGCAGCCTGTCAGTCTGAGCAATATTATCGCACAGATCCTTGCCACACTCTTCGTGATTTTCTGTATTCTGCCCGTCCATGAATACGCTCATGCGTGGGCGGCGGCCAGACTCGGGGACAGAACCGCGCAGTATCAGGGACGCCTGACCCTCAATCCGATCGCGAGTTTTGACCCCATCGGCGCGCTGTTTCTTCTCCTTTTTGGGTTTGGGTGGGCGAAGCCCGTCCCGATTGACTCGAGATATTTTAAAAATCCCAGGCGCGATACGGCGCTGACCGCTCTGGCGGGCCCGCTTTCCAATTTCCTCGCTGCCTGGGTGGGCGCCGTTATTTTCGCCGGCGTGTATGTGGCCTCGGGCGGAAGAATGCCGGAATTTGTCTAGTATTTTTTTATTGCGTACATCTCCATCAACACGGGTCTCGCCGTTTTCAACCTGATTCCCCTTCCGCCGCTGGACGGATCCAAGATTCTCGGAGCGTTCCTGTCCAACCGCGCGCTTTATAACTTTTACCGATACCAGAACATCATCGTCATGATAGCGTTTCTGATTCTTTTTCTGGGATTTCTGGACAGGCCAATCGGATTCCTTACCCAGCTTTGTTACGAAGGAACGCTCTGGCTCGGCGAACTTCCGTTCCGCCTTTTGGGACTTTTATAAATAAAAGCGGAAAGGATGGAAAAACTAAGTTACAAGCTGGATGGATTTGAAGGTCCGCTCGATCTTCTCCTTCATCTGATAGCGAAGAACAAGATGGATGTCCGCACCGTCTGTATTGCGGATCTGGTGGAACAGTATCTGGAGCAGGTCCGCGCAATGCAGGAGCAGGATATGGATGTTGCAAGCGAATTTCTGGATATGGCGGCGAAGCTTGTCGAAATCAAGACAGCCTCTCTGCTGCCAAAACCGGAAGAAGCGAAACAGATGTCCCAGGAGCTGAGCGGCCAGCTCCTCGAATACGATCAGTACAGGCGGGCGGCGTCGGGGTTTGCTTCCCGGTTTAGTTTCGGGTATCAAACGAGGCCTGAGCAGAAAATTCAGTTTGACACGGCTTATCAGGGGCATGTCAGCCCTCGGGAAATCTATGAAGCGTATTTCAGGGCAGCCGGGCGCGGCCGAAGGCTCCTTCCTCCGCCGGCGAAAGCTTTTTCCGGAATCGTCGCGCACCGAATCGTCAGCGTTGCGTCCTGCATCGTCGGCGTGCTCCGGAGGCTCCGTCCGACCGGAAAGTCGCGGTTTCTTGACCTTTTCTGCGGCTGCCGTTTCCGTTCGGAACTGGTCGCGACATTTCTTGCAGTCCTGGAGCTTGTCAAGGGCAGGCGGATCCGTGTGGAAGACGGCGCGGAGCAGACCGTAGTACTGAAAGGCGGCGATTCGGCGCATGAACGATGAGAAGATGCAGGATGCGATGGAAGCGATCCTTTTTGCGAGTGGAGATCCTGTCAGCGTAGACAGGATCGCCTCGGTGCTCGGACTGGATGTGCCGACGGCCGGAAAACTGATGGCCGGCCTTGCGGATCGGCTGAACGGCATGCACGGCGGAATCTGTATCCGGAATTTGGAGGACAGCTGGCAGATGTGTACCCGGCCGCAGTATGCGGAAGTTGTCCGCACGGCTCTTGACATGCGGCGGAATATGCCGCTTTCCCAGGCGGCGCTGGAGGTCCTTGCGGTGGCCGCCTATAACCAGCCGGTCACGAAAGCGTTTGTCGAGAAGGTACGCGGAGTGGACTGCTCCGGTGTCATCAGTTCCCTTGTGTCGAAAGGCCTCCTCGAAGAAAAAGGACGCCTGGATCTGCCCGGGAGGCCTCTTCTGTACGGGACAACCCCGGATTTTCTCCGATGCCTGGGCATTTCCTCGCTCCGCGAGCTTCCGCCGCTTGAAGAGGAAGGGTCGGAACCGGCGGGAAGATCGCCGGAGGAGCGGTTCGGATGAACGCGCTGAT
>DAITAP010000005.1:17771-22055 GCA_036824225.1 Caproicibacter sp.
CCTCCTGATGACGGCTTTTAACACGGTGCTGACTCTTTTCCCGGTCACGTTCCGTCTTTCCTTTCGGAAAGAGTTCCAGGCCAAGGTGAGCTTTCTGTTTTTCCACTATACGATTTTCCCCCGCCCGCAAAAACCGGAGAAAAAGAAAAAAGCTCCCCAAAAACCGGAGAAGCATGTCCTGAAGCAGCTCCTCGGGAAAAAAGGGCTTTCGGGTTTTCTTTCCCTGCTGACCGAGGCCGCTAAAATCGTATCCGGCACGGCCGCGCGGCTGTTCCGGCATCTTCTGATCAAAGAATTTCTCCTCGACATCGCGGTATCCGGAGACGACGCGGCAAAGACGGCTCTGAAATACGCCCATGTCTGCGCAGCCGTCGGTTCGGCCTGCGGCCTTTTATTCGGAAATATCCGGTATCAGGACCGGGAAATTCGGATTACCCCGGATTTCCGGTCTGACAAAAGCAGCGTTCGATTCCGCGCGGTTCTGAGCATCCGGCTGATGTTCCTCCTTTCCGCTTTGCTGTACGCCCTGATCCATTCCGTAAAACTGTTTCGAAATGCCAGAGAAAGTCCCGCTCCGCGGGACCATCAAGAAAAGGCGGTGTTTTTATAATGGCAGATCATCCGATTGAAGGCATGATGGACACAACGCTCGAGAAGATCAAGCAGATGGTGGACGTGAATTCCATTGTCGGGGATCCGATTACGTCCCCGGAAGGGACGATTATTATCCCGATTTCAAAGGTCAACTACGGGTTTGCTTCCGGAGGGTCGGATATTCCGGTCAAATCCCAGCCGGAAAAGGAATTTTTCGGGGGAGGCACCGGCGCAGGCGTGACGATTACCCCCATTGCGTTTCTGACCGTTTCGGGCAAGGACGTCAAGCTGCTGCGCGTTGATCCCGGCAACTCCTCGGCGGATCGGATTATTGAGCTTGCCCCGGAACTCATCGAAAAGATCTCGAGCCTGTTCGGCAAGGGAAAAAAATCCAGTCAGGCCGCGCCGGGAAAAGAAACCGGTCCGGATTCCAAAAAGCAATCATGACGGAAGAAGCCGCCTGCATATAATTTCTAACGGCAGGTGGTAGTTTTGAACCGTAAAATTCTGGCATTTGTTTTGGCACTCGGGGCGGCTGCCTGGCCTTTTCCAGCCCGCGCGGAAGAAAAAGCCGAAGAGGCGCCCCCTTCTGTTTCCGCAAAAGCGGCCGTCGTGGTGAACGCCGATGACGGGACAGTTCTGTACGCGAAAAATGAGAAAATGCACCTCGCGATTGCCAGCACCACGAAAATCATGACGGCCTTGCTGACTCTGGAGGCCGCGCGGAACGAAAACAGGGCGGTTACGATCCGCCCTGAGATGATCCGCGTGGAAGGGTCGACCATGGGCCTGAGATCCGGTGACCGGCTCACTCTGAAGGATCTTGCGGCGGGGATGCTGACGGTTTCCGGCAATGACGCGGCCAACGCGGCGGCTTTCGCCGTGAGCGGGACCCTCAAAATGTTTGCCGTCAGGATGAACGAGCGCGCGGCCTCGCTCGGCATGAAGGACACGCACTTTGTCACGCCTTCCGGCCTGGACGACGCCGGGCATTATTCCTGCGCGTACGATATGGCCCTCCTTGCCTGCGCGGCGATGAAAAATACGGATTTCGCCCGGATTACCGGGGAAACCGAGCTGAAAATCCGGTTTCTGAACCCGGAAGGGACGCGCACGTTCGAGAACCACAATAAACTGCTCAGGATGTACAGCGGATGCACCGGCGTTAAAACCGGGTATACCAGGAAAGCGGGAAGGTGCCTGGTTTCTTCCGCCGAGAAAGACGGCGTCCGCGTGATTGCCGTGACCCTCAACGATCCGGATGACTGGGCCGAGCACAAGACGCTGCTCGACTATGGCTTTTCCAGGCTCGTCAGCCGTTCCTTCGACGATACGGACTGCCGGATTTCCCTTCCGGCCGTAGGGGGCGCGAAGGACAGCGTGACGGTCTCCGGCACGGACGGCGGAAGCCTTGTCCTCCGGAAGGAAGAAGCGGAAACCCTCACAAGGACGGTGGAGCTTCCGCGCTTTCTTTATGCCCCGATCTCCGCGGGACAGGTTTTAGGGAAAACATGCTACCGATCGGGCGGGAAAACCGTGATGGAGACGGAACTGGTTTCCGCGGAGGAGATTCCGAAGGTAGAAAGGCGGAAAAGCTGGTTCGAAAGGTTCTGGGAAGGGATTCTTCGCCTGTTTTCCTAAATCCGGCAGACGGGAGTCCGGAAAGGGAGGAGAACGATGAAATCCAGAATTCAGAAAATCATGTCGGAATGCGGCGTCGCTTCGCGCCGCCGATCAGAAGAATATATCGCGGAAGGCCGGGTCACGGTAAACGGGGTCAAAGCCTCGGTCGGGGACAGCGCCGATCCGGAAAAGGACCGCATCCTCTTCGACGGCCGCCCGCTTTCTCCCGGATCCCGGACAGTATACCTGATGCTTCATAAGCCGCGCGGATATATCACGACCATGAGCGACGAGAGAGGCCGCAGATGCGTGGCCGATCTCGTCCGGGACGTACCGGAACGGGTTTATCCCGTGGGAAGGCTGGACCGCGAGTCGGAAGGACTTCTCCTGATGACGAACGACGGGGATTTTGCCAATGCGATGATCCACCCGTCCCATCATGTCTCGAAGACATACCGTGTGACGGTCCGCCCCGGCGTTTCCAGCGAGCAGATCGACAGTATTTCCCGCGGGATGCGGATTGGCGGACGGATGACCGCCCCCGCGGGAGTCCGCATTCTCGATGAGGAACCGGGGCGCGTCGTCCTGCAGATTGTTCTGCACGAGGGCCGCAACCGCGAGATCCGCAGGATGTGCGAGGAGCTCGGGCTCGAAACGGCCCGTCTCAAGCGGACTGCTTTCGGCCCCATCCGACTCGGCATGCTTCCTCCGGGGAAGTGGCGCGAACTTGCTCCGGCGGAGGTTTCCGCCCTCTTTGCCGCGGCGGGGGAACCCGCGCCGGCCGGCCGGCGCGGGTAAACGCCAGAGCAAAACCCGGCCGGGTCTTTCTTGATGTCAGGGGGAAAGACGTTTTTTTATCCCGAAACTGGTTTTTGGGGAAGAGGAAGGAAGTCTTTTGCGGTGCGGGAAGCTCTCTATCCCGGACCGGCTTTGATTTTTAAGGGGATGTCTGCCGGGATTGTCCTATGAACCCCTTGTCAATCGGCACACAATCATTTATAATGGAAAGAAAAGATAGGATATTTTCCTGTTTCAAGGCAAAACAGGTCGGAAAACGGAGGAATCAGAATGAATTATGCCGATCGGACCGGCAGCTTTCAACAGACGCGCGGCAGACTGGAGCAGACCGCGGGCTACCGCCGTATCGTTTCCCTCTTTGACAGGGGAAGCTTCTGCGAAATCGACGCTCTCTCTAAATCCGGGGACGACTTTGCGGAAGCGGTGGCGGGTTACGGCGAGATAGATGGACGCCCGGCCTGCGCCTTTTCCCAGAATCCGGACATAGCGGGCGGAGCGATGTCGAAAGCCCAGGCGTATAAAATCAAAAAGGTCTATGAGTTGGCCCTTAAGGCCGGGATTCCTCTTGTGGGGATTTATGATTCCGTCGGTGGACGGCTGAACGAGGGGGCGGATATGCTCGCTTCGTTCAGCGGGATTCTGCTCGCAGCGAACAGACTCTCGGGCGTGGTTCCGCAGATCTCGCTGGTCCTCGGACCGTGCGTGGGGACCGCGGCCATGGTGGCCGCGGGGGCGGATGTGGTCGTCATGTCCCCGAAAGGCGAGCTGACCGTATCGACGGAAGGCGGAGACGGATCCCCTTCGGAAGCGGTGAAACTGGGCGTCTGTCAGATTGCGGCCGGCGGGGAAGAAGAGGCTGTGGGGTCCGTGCGCAGGCTGATTTCCCTGCTCCCTTCCAACAATGTTGCGGATCCGATGCTCTTTGACGCCGCCGCGCCGAAAACGCGGACGGCGTCAAAGACGTCTATGCGCGAGATCATTGCTTCCGTCTGCGACGCAGGCGAATTTTTGGAACTGGGGGCCGGATTCGGAACAGAATCCGTGACGGGGTTTGCCCGGATCGGCGGGACCGCGGCGGGCGTCTGCGCTTTGAGCGGTGTCCTGGGCCCGGATTCCTGTTCCAAGGGGGCGCGCTTTGTCCGCTTCTGCGATTCCTTTTCCCTGCCTGTGGTGACCTTTGTGGATGCGGAAAAATTTACGACTCTGCGGGAAGCTTCCAAGCTCTCGAGCGCCTATTCGGAGGCGACGACGGCAAAGATAACGGCGGTT
>DAITAP010000005.1:22142-30433 GCA_036824225.1 Caproicibacter sp.
CGGAAGCGGGGGCTGTCCTCTTATGGAGTGATCGTCTCAAAGGATCCGACCATCCGATTGAGGATCGAAAAAAGCTGATAGAAGAATTCAGGGCTACGCGCGCCGGCGCGGCGGAAGCGGCGGCCGGCGGTCTGCTGGAAGATATCGTCGATCCGCCGAAGACGCGGGAAAAGATCGTCGCGTGCCTCGGCATGCTTTCCGGAAAGCGCGTGGAAACGCTGCCGAAAAAGCATGCGGATATCCAGCTGTAACAGGACGGCAAAAGGAAACGCACAGGGGGAATATGATTTTATGAAACATTTAAAGGTTACGGTCAACGGAACGGTATACGACGTCGAAGTGGAGGAGGAAGGGGCAGCCGCGGCTGGTGGGGCTCCCGCGGCCGCCGGGGTACCGGCGGCGCAGGGGAAAGCGCCGGCGGCTACCCAGCCCGCAAAAGCCGAAGCACCGGCTGCAAAACCGGCGGAAAAGAAGAGCTCTGAGGCTCCGGCCGGCAGCGAAGTGATTTCCGCCCCCATGCCGGGGACCATCGTCAAGGTGCCGGTCGCGGCCGGGCAGAGCGTCAAAAAGAACGACGTGCTGGTTGTTCTCGAGGCGATGAAGATGGAAAATGAGATCATGGCGCCGCATGACGCGAAAATCGCTGCGGTGCTCGTGGCAAAAGGGGACAGCGTGGAGACCGGTGCGGCGCTCGTCGCCCTCAAATAGAGGAGGCGCAACCATTTCATGGTAAAAAAGAAAATTGGAATTACGGAGACGGTTCTGCGCGACGCGCACCAGTCTCTGCTCGCCACGCGAATGCCTCTTTCCGATATGGTCCCGATACTGGGAAAGCTCGACAAGGTGGGCTACCACTCTCTGGAGTGCTGGGGCGGCGCGACATTTGACGCCTGTCTCCGCTTTTTGGACGAGGATCCCTGGGAACGTCTGCGCGTGATCCGCAGAAAATGCCCGAACACCAAGCTTCAGATGCTTTTCCGCGGGCAGAACATGCTGGGATACCGCCATTACGCGGACGATATGGTCGAGTATTTCGTCCAGCGGTCCGTCGCCAACGGGATCGATATCATCCGCATTTTTGACGCGCTCAACGACATTAAAAATCTCCGTGTCGCCATCCGGGCGGCTAAAAAGGAAAAGGCGCACGTGCAGGTCGCTATCTGCTACACGACCGGACCGGTCTTTACGGACGATTATTACGTCAAATATGCGAAGCAGATCGAAGACGAGGGCGCGGATTCCATCTGCATCAAAGACATGGCCGCCCTGCTGACGCCGTACCGGGCGTATGATCTTGTGAAAGCGATCAAGGGCGCTGTAAAAATTCCCCTGCAGCTTCACACCCATTATACTTCCGGCCTTGCCTCCATGTGCGAGCTGAAAGCGGTGGAGGCCGGTGTCGACTGGCTGGACACCGCCATGTCTCCCCTGGCGCTCGGAACGTCCCATACGCCGACCGAGTCGATGGTCGCGGCGCTCAAGGACACCCCCTATGACACGGGGCTCGATCTGGGCCTTCTCAACGAGATCCGCGACTACTTCATGAAGCTGCGCGAGAAATACATCAAGAGTGGTCTTCTGGACCCGAAGATGCTTGCCACCAATACCCGGGCGCTCCTCTATCAGGTGCCGGGAGGAATGCTTTCCAACCTCCTTTCCCAGCTCAAGCAGGCCGGGAAAGAAGACAAAATGGAAGAGGTCCTGAAAGAAGTTCCGAAAGTCCGCAAGGACGCCGGATACCCGCCGCTTGTCACACCGACTTCCCAGATTGTGGGCACGCAGGCTGTGCTCAACGTGATAACCGGGGAACGATATAAAATGTGTACCAACGAATTTAAAGATTTGATAGCCGGGATGTACGGGACGACGCCCATTCCGATCGACGACGGATTTGCGAAGAAAATCATCGGCAGCAGAAAGCGGATTACCTGCAGGCCTGCCGATCTCCTGAAGCCGGAGCTTCCCGCAATGAGGAAGGAATGCGCAAAATGGACGGAGCAGGAAGAGGATGTCCTTTCGTACGCCCAGTTCCCGAAAGTCGCGACGGATTTCTTTCAAAGGCGCGCCGCGAAAAAATACGGGATTGACAAAAAGCACGCCGATCCGAAGCGGATGCTGCATCCGGTCTGACGGAGACATTTTTGAGAAGAACGGCAGAATTCAGCCCCCTGCATGGGAAACGGGGGCTGAATTCTTTTGGCCTTTTTCTTTTCCGTTCCCTTTCTCCGCTCCACGAAAAGCAGGGGCTCTTCCTGAAGTGAGGGACGGAGCGGGGCAAATCCGGTTTCCGGCAGTTGACAACCACTCCCGGAAGCTGATACAATAATAAACTAAGAAAGAATTTTCCTTCTGTCCGAAGTCCGGCCGCTCCGGAAGCGAAAAGGGAACCATATGGAAAGATCTTTCCGTTTATTTTTAGATGTGGGATGATTTTTTGATAAAAAGCATGACGGGTTTTGGAAGGGCGGAGAGGATTGTCGGAGGCCGCGACATCTCGGTTGAAATCAAGTCGGTGAACCATCGCTTTTTTGAATTTGACGCTCATGTCCCGCACGGATATGAGTTTTTGGAAAGAAAGCTTCAGGAATCTGTCCGGAAATCCGTTTCGAGGGGGAAAGTCGATGTCTTTGTCGCCGTCGGAGCTTCCGAAGAACTGAAGACCGAAGTGAAGGTCAATTATCCGCTTGCCGCCGGTTATCTGGCCGCTTATCACGATCTGGGGAAGCGGTATGATCTCAGGGACGACGCCACAGTCGGAAGGATCGCAGCATATCCGGGCGTTCTGACCGTCGAAGAAAGGCCGGAAGAGGAAGAGTCCGTATGGAAAGATGTTTCCAAGGTGCTGGGGGAAGCCATGATCCCGTTCCTTGAGATGAGAAAAAACGAAGGATCCCGGCTTTTCGAAGATCTTTCCTCCCGGGGCGGAAAGATTCTCGGCCTGGTGGAAAAGATCGAGGAACGATCTCCCCAGACGGTCCGGGAATACCGGAGCAGGCTTCGGGAACGGATTTCTCAGGTACTGGACGGGATTCAGGTCGACGAGCAGCGGATTTTGACGGAAGCGGCCATTTTTGCCGACAGAGTCTCCGTGACGGAAGAGGTCGTCCGCCTCAAAAGCCATGTAAATCAGCTGAAAGGCCTTTTGGAGGAGTGCGTGCCGGTAGGGCGGCGCCTCGATTTTCTGGCGCAGGAAATGAACCGGGAAGCAAATACCATCGGCTCCAAATGCTCGGATGCACAGATAGCCGAGCGTGTCGTCGACTTGAAGTCTGAAATCGAGAAGATCCGGGAGCAGATTCAAAATATTGAGTAGGAAAATCCAGTTTGAGAAGGAGAAGTCTTATGAAACTGATTAATATCGGTTTCGGGAACATGGTTTCCGCCAGCAGGCTGGTCGCGATCGTGAGCCCCGAGTCAGCGCCCATCAAGCGGATCATCCAGGACGCGAAAGAGCGCGGGTCGCTGATTGACGCGACTTACGGACGCAGAACCAGGGCCGTTATTATTACCGACAGCGGCCATGTGATTCTCTCGGCCGTTCAGCCGGAGACGGTCGCCAACCGGATGAACGAAGAGGATCACGGCGGACTCGGAGAGGATATGGAAGACGATGGCGAGTAAGGGCCTGCTGGTCATCCTGTCCGGCCCGTCCGGGACGGGGAAAGGAACCGTCCTGAAGGCTCTTCTTGCGGGGAGCCCGTCCGTGCGGCTATCGATCTCCGCGACGACGCGGGCGCCGCGGCCCGGGGAAACGGATGGAAAAGAATATTATTTTATGAAGCGGGAAAAATTTATGGAAACGGAAAGGGCGGGCGGGATGCTGGAAAGCGCCGAATACTGCGGAAACCTTTACGGTACCCCCCTTGCCCCGATAGAAAAGTGGATGTCGCAGGGGATGGATGTCATTCTGGAGATTGAGACGCTGGGAGGCGCGCAGGTCAGACGGAAACGCCCCGACGCGGTGGGGATTTTTATTCTTCCCCCTTCCATGGAAGAGCTTGGACAGCGCCTTCGCGGCCGCGCGACGGAGCCCGAGGAAACCGTGAGAAAACGTCTTGCGGCCGCGCGCACGGAGATCGCGAAGGCCAATCGCTACGATTACGTGGTGGTGAACGATACGGTGGAAAAGGCCGCGGATCAGATTCGTTCCATTTTGAGTGCGGAAAAAAACAGCGCCCGCAGAAACAGGCAGCTGATTGAAAGGATCCTGAAATCATGATAAAACCAATCGCCGATTTGATTCTTACTCCCGAACAGAGCCGTTATTCCCTCGTCATAGCAATTTCAAAACGCGCGAGGCAGATTGAAGAGGAAGCGGAAAAAAACCGCACCATCCTCGATGAGAAACCGGTGGAACTCGCGGTGCGGGAATATGTCAACCACAAGTTCAAGATGATTGAGAAGGTCGGCAAGAACGGCGGGGAAGAAAACTAAAGCGCTGGCGGAAAGGCAGTGGGCGGGGTGACCGTTGCGGAAATTGCAGTAGAAAACGCAGCCTATCATTTTGACAAGGCGTTTGATTACTTCGTCCCCGATTCGCTGAATTATGCCGCCCGTGTCGGCTGCCGGGTAACCGTCCCGTTCGGATCGTCCGACTCAAGGCGCCAGGGGGTTGTCCTCAGGCTGCGGGAAGAACCCGAAGCGCAGGGAAAGAAGCTTAAAAGCGTTCAGTCCGTCCTGGACCGGACGCCTCTTCTGAACCGGGAGGCTGTCGCCATGACAAAATGGATCAGCGGGCATACCTTCTGCACCCTGTTTGAAGCCGCCCGGCTTTTTTTCCCCGCCGGCGCGCAGATGAAGCTGGAGACGGAATATGAGCTTTCAAAACCCTATTCCTCCCTCAACCTTTCTTCCCTGGACAGCGAGGAGCGGAGGGCGGCGGCACTCCTCTCCCGGAAATCCCCGATGCCGCGCGGCCGGTTTCTGAAAGCGCTTGGAATCTCAGACGAAAGCCCCCTGCCCGGCCGGATGCTGAAAAAGGGAATCCTTCGGAAAGAAATGCAGGCGGTCAGGAAAATCGGAGACGCAAGGCAGAAAATGGTCCGTCCCATTTGGAAGGGAGCGCCCCCGAAACTGACGCCGAAACAGAAAAGCGTCTGGAAGATCCTCACTACTTCCGGAGAAGTTTCGGTTCGGGAGCTGTGCTATTTTGCGGGGGTGACGCCCGCCGTAGTTGGTGCGCTGGCAAGAAAGGGCGTTTTGCAGTATTATGAAGCGGAGGTTTACCGCAATCCCTACCGGGGACTGCCCGCGCCTCCCGCTCAGAATTTCACCCTTTCCGAAGAGCAGCAGGCGGCTTACCGCCGCATTTATGAACAGTACAGGGCGGGAAAAGGCGGAGTCGCGCTTTTATTCGGCGTGACGGGAAGTGGAAAGACGTCGGTGTTTCTGAAGCTCATCGACCGGGTCCGGGAAGACGGGCGCGGGGTGATCGTGATGGTGCCGGAAATTTCTCTTACCCCGCAGACCGTTTCGCTGTTCCGAAGCCGGTTCGGATCCTGTGTGGCGGTTTTTCACAGCGGACTGACCCTGGCCGAGCGCATGGACGAGTGGAAGAGGGTCCGAAACGGCGACGCTTCCATTGTCGTAGGAACCAGGTCGGCTGTTTTTGCCCCGCTTGAGGATATCGGGCTTATTATTATGGACGAGGAACAGGAAAGCACTTACAAATCAGAGTCGTCTCCCCGGTACCACGCGCGGGACGCCGCGAAATTCCGGTGCGCGTACCACAAGGCGCTTTTGCTGCTTTCTTCCGCCACGCCGTCCGTCGAAAGCTTTTATTATGCCCAGAAGGGGCGGTACTCGTTCAGCGTACTTACCAAGCGGTATGGAGAGGCAAAGCTGCCGGATGTCGAAATTGTGGATATGAACCGCGAGCTGGAGCGCGGAAACCGGAGTATTTTCAGCCAGCCGCTTGTGAGGGCCCTTCGGGAGAACTTGAAAGCGAAGAAACAGTCCATCCTCCTTTTGAACCGGAGGGGATTTAATACCTTTGTTTCCTGCAGCGCCTGCGGGTATGTGCTCAAATGCCCGAACTGCAGCATCACCCTCACCTATCATGCCGCGAATCACCGGCTGATGTGCCACTACTGCGGCTTTTCGATCCCGTTTACCACGGAATGTCCCCGGTGCCATGAAAACCGGGTGCGCTATTCCGGGTTCGGGACTCAGAGGGCGCAGCAGCAGCTTTCGGAGCTGTTCCCGGAAATGCGCATTCTGCGGATGGACGCGGATTCCACGATGACGCGGTTTGCCTATGACAAAAAGCTCAAGCGGTTTTCCGAGGGCGGATATGACGCCATCGTCGGCACGCAGATGGTCGCAAAGGGGCTGGATTTCGAGAATGTCACGCTCGTCGGGGTTCTTTCCGCCGATCAGACTCTCTACAGCGACGATTTCCGGAGCTATGAACGGGCATTTGACCTGCTGACCCAGGTAGTCGGCCGATCCGGCCGGGGAAAATTCCGGGGACGTGCCATCATTCAGACCTTTACCCCGGAGAATCCGGTGATTCACCTTGCCGCGCGGCAGAATTATCCGGCGTTTTACCGGGGCGAGATTTCCCTTCGGAAAACGATGCTTTACCCGCCTTTCGCGGACATCTGCATGATAGGTTTTGTGGGAGCGGACGAAAAAAAAGTTCGTTCCGCGAGCGTGGACTGTCTGGAAAAGCTGCGCCGGACGGCAAGGGAAGACTATCCGGAACAGCCCATGCGCGTGCTGGGCCCGTCCCAGGCGGTCGTCGCGAAAGTCAGCAACAGATACCGGTACAAAATGATCGTAAAATGCCGCAACACCAGGCGGTTCCGGGAGATGGTGTCCCGGATCCTCATCTGGTTTCCGGCGGAAAAGCGGCATGCGGGCGTCACGGCGTTTGCGGATATGAATCCGGAGACCATTCTTTGAGGCCCGTTCCGAAGACTGGAGGAATCAATTTGGCAATTCGAAATATTCTGATCCTGGACTCTTATGGAAGTTTTCTTCATAAAAAGTGCAGGCCGGTTCAGAAATTTGACAAACGGCTCGCTTCGTTTCTTGATGATATGGCGGAAACCCTGCATCACGCGAACGGAGTCGGGCTCGCGGCCATTCAGGTTGGCGTCCTGAGGCGCGTTGTGGTCATCGACGTGGGGAAAGGCGTGATGGAACTCGTGAATCCCGAGATCATCGAGAGAAGCGGAGAGCAGGAAAGCGTCGAAGGCTGTCTTTCCATCCCCGGGAAATGGGGCAGGACAAAGCGTCCGGCGCACGTGAAAGTCCGGGCCCAGGACCGCGGCGGAAACTTCTTTGAGTATGAAGGGGACGGACTTCTGGCGGTAGCTTCCTGCCACGAGATCGATCATCTGGACGGCATCCTCTTTTTAAGCCATGTAACGCACATGCTGACTCCGGAGGAGATACGGGAAATGAGCGAAAGAAGCGAAAGAAAGGATGGATGAGCATGCGGGTTGTCTTTATGGGGACGCCGGTCTTTGCCGTTCCGCCCCTTGAGGCGATGGTAAACGCGGGGCATCAGATTGCGGCCGTGTTTACCCGTGCAGATAAACCGCAGGGGCGCCGCATGATTCTGACGCCTCCTCCCGTCAAAGTGCTTGCCCGGGCAAAAGGAATCCCGGTTTATCAGCCCGCCACCCTCCGGGATGGCGGGGCGGCCGAGAAAATCTCCTCATGGGCCCCGGATGTCATTGTCGTCGCAGCGTATGGGAAAATCCTTCCAAAATCCATTCTGGACATTCCCCGATACGGCTGCGTGAATCTTCATCCTTCCCTTCTGCCCAGATACCGGGGAGCGTCCCCCGTCCAGGCGGCGCTTCTGAACGGCGAGACAAAAACCGGGGTGACCGCGATGAAAATGGCGGAAGGCCTGGATACCGGGGATATCCTGATGAGCGAATCTACGCCCGTGGATCCGGAGGAAAACGCCCAGGAGCTTCTGGGCCGGCTTTCGCGCCTGGGGGGAGGCCTCATTGTCCGGACCCTGGACGCCATGGAGTCGGGAACTCTGCGCCCTGTTCCGCAGGACGACGCCAAAGCCTGCTATGCGCCGATGCTTACAAGGGAAATGTCGCCGATCGACTGGAGACGGCCTGCCGGGGAAATCCACAACCAGGTGCGGGGGCTTTATCCCTGGCCGGGGGCCAGCACCGTCTTCCGCGGACGAAGGCTGAAAGTCCTGGAATCGCGTGTCGCGGAAGGATTTGAGGGCGTCCCCGGCAGAGTTTCCACGGACGGGGAAAGATTCCTCGTCCACTGCGGAAAAGAAACTGCCCTCGAGCTGCTTGCCGTACAGC
>DAITAP010000005.1:30443-31047 GCA_036824225.1 Caproicibacter sp.
CCCGCAGAGGGAGCCGTTTTGAGCTGACCGTTCGGAGGCAAGAATATGGGATTTTATTATTTTGACTACACCTATTTCCTTTTTATGATTCCCGCGCTGATTATTACCATGGTGGCGCAGATCCGCGTCAAGTCCGCTTTCTCAAAATATTCCCGCGTGAGGACTTTGAGAAATATCAGCGGATCCCAGGCGGCGAATGCCGTGGCGCGCGCAGGCGGGGCGGCCGGCGTTTTTATCCGCCCCATTGCCGGGAGCCTGACCGACAATTTTGATCCGCGCAACAACACGATCAGCCTTTCCCGGGACGTGTACGCTTCCACTTCCGTCGCGGCCGTCGGCGTAGCGGCCCACGAGGCCGGGCATGCCGTCCAGAATGCGTCCGGATATTTTCCGAATAAAGTCCGCGCCGCGCTGGTGCCCGCGGTCAATATCGGATCAAGGCTTTCGGTTCCCCTTATTTTTATCGGCCTTCTCCTCCCCGCCCAGTACGATGTCCTCGTGTATGCCGGCATCGCCCTTTATGCCCTTGTCGTGCTGTTTGAGCTTGCAACGCTTCCCGTTGAGCTGAATGCGAGCCACCGCGCCCTCAGGGCTTTGAGAGATA
>DAITAP010000182.1:0-3186 GCA_036824225.1 Caproicibacter sp.
GTGGGTTCGGGTCTTTCTCCCGTTAGAACGTGCGCTCACCGGGCGCACCAGAAAGGGAAAAGCTCCCGGGGCAGAATGCCCCGGGAGCTTTTCTTTTCCTGACTTAAAAATTCCGTTTCTTTCGGAAAGACTTTTTGTCCCCCCAGGAATCCTGCCCGTATGAATAAAAGGCGGAGGGATGGGAATAGGGGCAGCTTGAAATGCTGCAGCCCGCGCAGTCGTCCGGATTGCCTTTCCGGTGCTGCCGAATCTGGTAAATCAGAATCAGCACGACAACTGCCGCGAGAAGAATCGATATCAAAATAGTCGCAAGCATGAAATCCGCTTCCTTTCTAAAATGGATGAGGCTTAAAAAAGAGGGGGAAGCGCTCCCGCGGTTCCGTATTCAGACACGCGAATGTCCGGCTGCGGGAAGGGTGCGTCTGCGCTGGTCGTATGCGGGGCGGACAGTCAGATATAGAATGGCGAGGATAAAAAGGATCGAGAGAACCGCCCCCGCGCCAAACGGTTTTCCGTAAAACAGAGTGCTGCCCAGCTGATTGCTGATAAATGCCATGACATACCCGGTGATGATTTGATAGCCGATGGCGGTCCATGCCCATTTTCTGCTTCCCATCTCACGGTATGTCGCGCCGATCGCCGCAAAGCAGGGCGGGCAGAACAGGTTGAAAATCATGAACGAGAACGCGCCGATCGGCGTGAACATGGAGGAGATGCCGCTCATCACGGCGGCATCGTTTTCTGCGTCGGACACGTGGTTCAGAATGGCGAGCGTGCCGATGGCATTTTCTTTCGCCGCCAGAGCGCTGATGGTGGCAACGGCGCCTTTCCAGTTGCCAAACCCGAGCGGGGAGAAGAACCATGCGACTGCGTGGCCGATACCCGCAAGCATGCTCTGTTCGATGTCATCGATCATTGTCATGTTCCAGCTGAATGCGGAGAGGAACCAGATAATGCCGCTTGCGAGGAAGATGATTGTACCGGCCTTCACAATGAACGCCTTGGAACGCTCCCACATATGAATCAGCACACCCTTCGGCGAAGGAATATGATAGGCTGGCAGTTCCATCACAAACGGCGCGGGATCCCCTGCGAAAATCCTGGTCTTTTTGAGAAGAATGCCGGAAATAATGATCACCGCAATCCCCAGCAGGTACATGAGAGGGCCCATCCACGGCGAGTCAGGGAAGAATGTTCCCACAATCATTCCGATGATGACGGTCTTGGCCGTGCAAGGGATAAATGTCGTCAGCATGATCGTCATTCTGCGGTCTTTTTCATCCTCAATGGTCCGGCTGCCCATAATCGCCGGTACACCGCATCCGCTGCCTATCAGAATTGGGATAAACGATTTTCCGGAAAGGCCGAATTTGCGGAAAATCCGATCCATGATGAACGCGACGCGAGCCATATATCCGGAATCTTCCAGAATGGAAAGGAAGAAGAACAGGATCAGCATCTGCGGGACAAACCCCAGGACAGTCCCCACGCCGCCGACAATTCCGTCGACCAGAAGGCCTGTCAGCCATTTCGCCGCATGGACGGACTCAAGCCATCCGGTCAGGCCGTTCGTGATCCAATCCCCGAACAGCGTGTCATTCATGAAGGTGGTCGCGATATCCCCGAGCGTGCTGATCGAAACCCAGTAGACAAACCACATGATGAGGAAAAAGATCGGCAGCGCAAGCCAGCGGTTTGTCACCACGCGATCAATCCGGTCGGAAGTACTGAGCCTCGCGGCACGTTTGTGCAGACATTTGCCGATTACCATATGGATGTATTCGTACCGCCCGTTGGTAATAATGCTCTCCGAATCGTCGTCCAGCTCTTTTTCGCAACCGGCGATAATCGCTTCCAATTTTTCCGCTGTCCCGGCGGGAAGATGGAGGGTCGCGCGAACTTTTTCATCGCGTTCAAACAGTTTGATGGAATACCAGCGTCCGCGGCTTTTGTCGAGATAAGGCCCCGCCAGTTTCTGGATTTCATCCAGAGCGGTTTCGATGCGGCTGCTGAAAATCCGCTGGACCGGGACCCGTTTCTTTTCTTCCGCTATCCGGACTGCCCGCTCTGCGGCTTCGCGCGAACCAGTTCCTTTCAGCGCCGAAGTTTCGATGACATCACACCCGAGCATTTTGGAAAGTTTCGGAACGTCGATTCTGTCCCCATTCTTTTTTACGACGTCCATCATGTTTAACGCGATGACAACGGGAGCGTTCATTTCCAGAACCTGCGTAGTCAGATACAGGTTGCGCTCCAGGTTCGTTCCGTCCACCAGGTTGATCACAGCGTCGGGATTCTCTTCGACGATATAGTTTCGGCTGACAATTTCTTCCGGAGTATAGGGCGAAAGGGAATAAATTCCCGGCAGGTCGGTGATGATTACATCGCTGTGCCCTTTGAGCCTGCCTTCTTTTTTCTCGACCGTGACGCCCGGCCAGTTGCCGACATACTGCGTAGAACCCGTTAAATCATTGAACATCGTCGTTTTCCCGCAGTTCGGATTGCCTGCCAGAGCTATTTTAATTGCCATTTGATATCCTCCTACTTTCAGTTAGCATACGCTAACCTCCTGCCGCACGGTGCCCTCCGTGCGGACCGGATGATATGCTATTCTACAAAAATATAAGCTGCGTCTTTTTTCCTCAAAGACAGTTCATAGCCGCGCACGGTAATCTCCACGGGATCCCC
This sequence comes from Caproicibacter sp., assembly GCA_036824225.1. GTDB lineage: Bacteria > Bacillota > Clostridia > Oscillospirales > Acutalibacteraceae > Thermocaproicibacter. The sequence continues at coordinate 2,689 of DAITAP010000182.1, forward strand.
CAGAGGGGCAACTTTTTTGACATACACCTTGGCGCCTTTTGTAATGCCCATGTCCATGATTCTGCGCTTGACGGCTCCCGCACCGTCCAGCTTTTTTACTGTGACGGTTTCACCGGGTTTGATATCTCTCAGCGTTCTCAACCTGTTCCACACCTCCTTTTTTTCTTTGCGGATTCTGCAGTGCCCAGCGTGGGAATTAAACCATGATCCGGCTTGCCATGCCTTTATTCAGAGCAATTCGGGTCTCTTTGACATTCAGGATCATGTTTCCGCCCATTTCGTTTATCACTGTCACTTTAGCTCCTGTCACAAAGCCGAGGCTCTCAAGGAATTTTCGAGTCTTGTCCTTGCCGTGGATCGATTTGATGAAGAGCGGTTCCCCGTAATTTGCCATGGTCAGCGGCATCCGGAATCCCTCCTTTTTTGGCGGCCTTTGCCGCGGAAGTTAGCTATACCTTACTACCGGTTCCAAGTTTACCACCGCTGACGCAAGTTGTC
>DAITAP010000183.1:0-3130 GCA_036824225.1 Caproicibacter sp.
CGGCATTCCAGTCCCGGATATGGTGTATGCCGCAGTGGGGACAGGTCCATTTCCGACCGGGCGCACCGCATCGGGCAGAAACGCAATGTCCAGGTCTATAAGCTGATCGTCAAGGATACTCTTGAGGAAAAAATTCTTGAAATGCAGCGGAAAAAAGCCGACCTAGGGGACAGGGTGATCCAGAAGGGCGGCGTATCCCTCGCGAAGATGTCAAAGGAAGAGATTCTCAGCCTCTTTCAATAAATTTTAGGAGCCTCCCGCAGCGTAGAAACGCACGGGAGGTCCTTTTCTTTCTCCCATAAAGGCACGGCAGAAAGGGAAAGACAGTCCGGGCACCGCGCCGACAGCGCCTTGGCCGCGGCGGCGGATTTTATCGATCCGGGACAGGAAAACGAAGGGGAAAATTCGGCCGGAATGTCTGCCGTTTCTGAATCATCAAAAAAATTCGCGCTCTTCTTTTAAAAACCCGGGAGAAAGCTTCCGGGTGTTTTAAGAAGCTTTCAAGACGCAGCCGCCATGGTGCGGCGGATCAGGAATGCCTTTTTAAAATGCAGAAATCAGAAAATGTTTGTCAATATATAAACTTTATCCTTCCCGCCGCAACTTCCTTTCGCAAATTCTTTTTCAGTGTAATTTACCGGACATCTTGTTTTTTCCAAAGTCATGAAGATTTTGTCTGCCCCTTTTCATCCCCTGGCAAAATATACACTAATTATTTCCAGTTATAATTTTCTTGACAAGATTCTACTAAAAAAATATAATAAAACTTGTAAGTTCTTTTTTTCGACAGGACTGCACCTGGATGAACCGGGACCTACAGCTTTAATTTTTTAAAAAATGGAGGGATTGGATTGATTAAAAAACTGGGGACGACGCTTCTCGCGGCAGTTCTTGCCATGCTGATGGTTGTCCCCGCATTTGCGCAGGAAGAAGAAAAGCTCAGTGCTTCTTCCCTGACCCTGAAAGTCGGGGAAACGGCAAAAATCTCAGCTTATACCGGTTCGCAGGCTGCGGAAGATGTCATGTGGTCTTCTTCCAACACGTCGGCTGCCATGGTGGACGGCTGGGGCAACGTCACGGGCCTCGCAAACGGGCGGAGCACGGTCAGCGCAAAATTCCAGGACGGAAAGAAGCTTGAATGTCTGGTTCTCGTCGGGACCGGCGGCGAGCTTCCGCAGAACGTCGTCGCCAGAGGAATCGATGTGTCCGAACATAATTCCGAGGGAAAATCGCCGATCAACTGGTCTACCGTCCGAAGCGCCGGGTATGATTTCGCCATGCTGCGGACCGGCTATGGAAGCGAAGACTGGGACAATCAGACCGACGCTTATTTTAAGCAGTATTATCAAGACGCCACACAGGCCGGACTGAAGGTCGGCGCCTATCATTACAGTTACGCGACCAACGTAACGATGGCGGCCCAGGAAGCGGAGTTCTGCCTACATATCCTGGGAGGCCGTCCTATGGATTACCCCGTGGTGTATGATGTGGAAAACAGCAATCAGGCCGGACTTTCCGCCGAAACGCTCGGCCAGATGGTCGATGCGTTCTGCAGCAGGATCCAGCAGGCGGGTTACAAGGCGGCGGTTTATTCCTTTGTCGATTTCTATCAAAGCCATCTTACGAGCCCCCTTGTCCGCAAATATGATCTGTGGATTGCCCGTACGGGAGGAGCCTCGTCGCCCGGAATCAGCGTACCGTACACAATGTGGCAGTATGCTACGGAATCCGTCCCGGGCGTCGACGGCGCGTGTGATGTCGACTACAGCTTTTATGATTACGCGGGCGGGGGAACCGTAACCCCGGTGCAGCCGGAAGAGCCGTCGGTTCCTTCCAGTCCATCCTTTGCCTGCGACACTTCGTTCTATTCGTTCGGGGACAGAAAGTCCTATATTTATAAAATCACGACGTCCGACACGGCCGCACCGACCGCCGAGTCCTCCAATCCCTCCGCGGTCAGCGTATCGCTTGCGTCGCCGACTTCGGGCGGATACCTGTTTACGATTACCAACCACGGGGCAGGCGAAGCGACCATCACGACGACATCTGCGGACAAGACCCGCACCGCTTCTTTCCAGGCTGTCGGAAGCGCGCCTCAAAAAACTTTCGAGTCTGATACGCCGCTTTATTTTACGATGACGCAGGGATCCACGTATCAGTTTAAGCTTACGGGAAAAGAAAGCGCCAGCTACCGCTTCGCAAGCGGCAATCCTTCCATTCTCAGGGAAGTTTCCACCACTCCGCTGGGGGGAGGAAGCTATTACTATAAAATCCGCGCAGTCGGCACAGGAACGGCCGGACTTTACGCGAATTCTCAGAGCGGGGACGGGATCCGTTTCTGCATCGTGACCGTCAAACCTTCGGCGCAGAGTGTTTCCCCCGGGACGGAAGAAATAAAGTCCGACACTCCCTATTATTTCACAATGAAAAAGGGAAAGACCTATCAGTTCAAGCTGACGGGCGCAGAGGGTGTTCCCTATACGTTTGTCTGCGGGAACCAGAGCATTCTTAAGACGGTGTCCGTACGGAAAATCGACGGAAGCTATTATTATAAAATCCGCGCTGACGGCGCAGGTACCGCCGGGGTTTATGCAAACCCTCAGGGCGGGAAGGGAACCCGTTTCTGCATTGTGACCGTCCAGGCTTAAAAAATCTCACGCGGACAGCGTTTTCCAGCGGCTTCGTTTTTTGGGAAGCGCCGGAAACGGAAAGAACCGTCAGTCGGATGAAAATCCCGGATCCTTCCCTTATTTTCCCGGGAAGGATTTCCGGGATTTTTTGCGCCCGCCAGGAATTGATCGTCCGGCGGTGGGACAGAAAAACCGGGACTTTTCTTTCAGGATCCGGGAAATTCGAAGTTCAGGGAGGGGAAAAATAGACGCTTTCCCCGCTCTCTCTTGCAAAGTGGCAGAGGGTAGATTATAATAAATGGGAACCGGCTTTTGACGATTCCCAAGCGGAAAAACAAATTTGGAGGATTTAAATATGGCGGTTATTACGAAAGATACGCTGATTGGCGATATTCTGAGAATGGATCCGGAATCCTTCCAGCTTTTCCTTGACATGGGCATGTACTGTCTCGGCTGCCCGGCTTCCTATGGGGAAACGCTGGAGCAGGCGTGCATGGTTC
>DAITAP010000184.1:0-3123 GCA_036824225.1 Caproicibacter sp.
CCGCATCAGTGAAGGGTTTGTTGGGCGCGGTGATGTGGACAGCTCTTCCGGGAATATCGATTTTCTCGGGACCGTCATCGTTCAGGGAGATGTCCTGGAAGGCTTTTCCATCAAAGCCGGAATGGATATCAATGTCCGCGGCATGGTGGAAGGAGCCATGCTGGAGGCCGGCGGGAATATCGCCATATCCTGCGGAATGAACGGGATGAGCCGGGGAAAATTGATTGCCAGGGGAAGTGTTTCCGCCCAGTACATTGAGAACGCAACGGTTGAATGTGCCGGCGATCTGCGGGCCGACGTTATTTTTAACAGCATGGTCAAGGCGGGAAATTCAATTATGGCCCGCGGCAGGAAAGGCCTTCTGGCCGGGGGGCGCTATCAGGCGGGACGCTCCATTACCGCCAACACGATCGGCAGCGGGGGCGCCCGCACGGCGGTCCTCATTGTGTCCGGCGTGCTGGACGGCCTGCTTACAGGCAGAGAAGAGGAAAGCCTGGATTCCGTCAAAGCGGAGCTCTCGGAGGAGGAGAAGAATCTTCAGACCCTGTGTTCCCAGGCGGAGACGATCGCCCTGTTTCTCCAGAAAGATCCGCTTTCCCTGAAAGCCAAAAAATTACTGAAAAGCGCCAATTCTCAAAAAGAACTGGCGGAATCCAGAATCGATTACCTGAAGACGAAAATCAGCGCGATGGGGACGGCGGACCAGAGCGGCCTGGCAATTTTGGATTTCAAAGTCGCTGCGCTGCGCATCGCCTATGCGGGAACAAGGATGACGATCGGCAGTTTTACCGAGACCCTTTCTTCCGATTACAGCGCGACAAAATTCTATGCGGATCACGAACATATTGTCAGCTCGCCGATACAGCCTGTTGACCGCACATGATCCTGAAAGCGAGGCGTGCCTATGGCAATAGAAAATTTGAGCCAGCTAAATGAGATGCATATTGATGTCTTAAAGGAAATCGGCAACATTGGAGCGGGAAACGCGGCGACCTCCCTTTCGCAGATGCTGAACCGGGAAGTGGACATGGTGACGCCCGTTGTGCGCATTCTGGATATCAGCGAGGCGGACCGCGCGCTTGGCGGACCGGAAACGCCGGTCGTGGCGATTCTGGTGGAGCTGAACGGAGATATTCACGGCCTTATGATGTTTGTCATCGAGCAGGAATTCACGCAGTCTTTGCTGGAGACCCTGCTTGGCGAAAGCGGGGCGGACTGCGCGTCCCTTTCCGACATGGAGTATTCCGCGCTTTCGGAAATCGGCAACATCATGATCGGCGCCTATGCGGCTTCGATCGCGTCTCTTTCCAACCTTGAAATTAAAATTTCCGTGCCGGCCGTCACGGCAGACATGGCCGGAGCCCTGCTCACGGTTCCCGCCGCGGAAATGGGTTCCGTGTCCGATAAAATCATTTTTATCGAGGATGACTTTCTCAGCGCAAGCAAGACGATTTCAGCGAATATGATGCTGATCCCGGACATTGCCTCACTGAATAAACTAATGAGCAGTCTGGGGATTCAGCTATGAGCGAATTGATCACGGTAGGCATTTCGGACGTGAAAATAACACAAAACCCCGGCGCGCTGGTCACCTACGCGCTGGGGTCATGTATTGGCATCTGTCTCTATGATGCGGCTTTAAAAATCGGAGGACTTGCCCATATTATGCTGCCCTGCCGGCCGGAGAATAACGCCGGGGACCAAATCAACCGCTACGCGGATTCCTGTCTGCCGGTGATGGTCGGGGACATGGAGGCAATGGGATGCCTGCGCGCCAGGATGCAGGCAAAGATCGCGGGCGGAGCCAAGATGTTTGAAGTCGCGGACGACAGCGCGTTCGGCAGCATTGGAGCGAGAAACATCGCCGCGGTGAAAAAGACGCTCGCGGATCTTGGAATCCGCATTCAGGCGGAGGATACGGGGCTGAACTATGGGCGCACCGTTTATTTTTACACGGACACGGGCATGGTGGTCGTGAAATCCTTCGCAAAAGGAGAAAAGAGACTTTAAGTTTTAAAATTTGAAAAAAGGGAATCTTTTTTCCCCTTGCCGCGGGAGTTGTTGACCAGCTTTTGAAGCCGGTCGCACTCCTTTTTCATTTGCCTCCTGCTCTCCGCGTCGGAAGCGGAGAGTTCCCTCAGCAGGGAGCGGCATTGCGCTTCCCGCTCCATGGCAGACGCTTCCCCGGCGCTGCACTGCGCCTTCGGCAATCGGGCGGAAAGAATCGAATCTGTTCGCTCGCGTTCCTCGTGAGGGAGCTTTGCCAGCAAAAGACCGATCCGGTCCGCGCATTTTTTCAGCCGGTCAATGTAAACCTGGCGCTGCCGGATCAAAGCGGAAGGATCTTCCGGTTTTTCACGGGAACACTGGGTTTCAATCTGACGGGACAGGTTCAGCAGGCGGGTTAAGAGAACCTGTTTTTGGTCCAGACAGGCCTGCAGTTCTTCCGAGATTGCCACGGTATTTACACCTCCTGTGAAAGGGGCCGCCTTTACAGGGCGGCCTGCTGTTTTCCACCTGCGCCGTTTTGCATTCGGGTTGCTTTTTCCGCCGTGGCCCAGGCGGTTCTCAGTTCCTGCACGGCTGAGATGACTTCGTTCAGGACGGCCGGATCCCCGGAGACATTGGCCTTGATGATCTGTCCGAGTATACGGGAATAAATCTGTTTCAGACTCGCGGAGATGCTGTATCGGTCGTCCAGAATGGCAAAGAGGTAATTGACGATGTCCTTTGCTTTTGCAGTGTATTTCTTCGCGCCTTCCATTTGTTTCTGGCCGAAAAGAATGGAAGCATATCTCAGGCTTTTCAGCAGTTCGTCATATAATTTGACCAGAAGCTCGCCCCGCGACATGGTGAGAATCGACTGCTCCTGATACTGCATGATCAAATTGTTGTTGTCCGCCATTTCAGTTTTCCCCTTCTGTTTTCTTAATCGCTGCCGGGATCAGGAGTCGCTGCTGAACATAGAGGTCAGGTAGTCGCTTTGCGAGGTCAGTATGCTGAGCGACTGCTCCATTGCGGTGAATTTTGTCCAATACCGGTCCTCTTCCGTCTGCAGTTGGTCTTTGAGGTCCGAGATGGTGCTTTTGTACTGTTTGATCTGCGTCGTCAGCTGGCTGGTAT
>DAITAP010000185.1:0-3090 GCA_036824225.1 Caproicibacter sp.
GTCGCGCTTGTCCCGCTGCTTTGCGGTCGCGATGGCGAGGATGATCTCGTCGATCTGGTAATGCACGGCCATTTTGGGGATGCTTTCGCGCCCGCCGACAACCTTGACCCCATGGATGCGGGTGCCGCGCTTTTTCTTGTCGTCGTCGATCGCGATTACCGGAATGCCCTTCGACTGCGGGGCGTTTTTCATATCCTTAATGACCATCGAGCCCATCTCGCCCGCGCCGACGATCATCACGCGCCTTGTGCTTTCCTCCTGCATCCTCCCGGCCTTTCTGCCTTTCCTGCGGTGCGAAAACCTTATGAGGAAGCGCGAGCCGCCCACGAAGAACAGCGTAAGCAGCCAGCCCATGATGTAAACCGGGATCGGAAAACGCAGGACCGGTTCGGACAGGGAATCGATGAAAAAGCGCGGAAAAACCGTGAATCCGCAGACCGTGATCAGAAGACACGCCACGCTTGTCCCGTAAAAGACCTGGAGCAGCTCCTCGAGACTCGCAAACTCCCACATGGTGCTGTAAAAGCGGAAAAGAGCAAAGACCGCGAGGCAAATCAGCGTCATCCACGGGATAGCGACCTTAAAGGAATCGACGTAGTAAAACGGGATCACGTGGCCCGGCTGCTCCGGATCGAAAAGGAAGCGCAGGACGAACGCGAGCCAATAGCTGAAAAAAACGCAGAGTGCGTCGATAATAACCTGCGGAATCACCTTTCGGATATTATTTCTTTTGCTTATCATAAAATTTACTCCAATTCGAATTCGCAACGATATCAACCCGCTCAGTATAGCACAACTGACCGGCAAAATAAATACTTTTCCCCGATTCCCCTCTGGGGAAGCGCCTTCCCGCCGTGCGGGAGGCGCCCCGGAAGCAGCCGGATTTTCCGGCTGCTTCGCGACGGTTCCGGGAAGCGCGCGCGGCCCGGAGCCGGACGGGGTTTTCCGTTATTATTCCCACAATACTCCCCATTTGCAGGGCGCTTCCGCCCGCCCGGAAAAAAGCCCGGTTTTCCACCGGGCTTTTCGTTTGCGGCAGATCCTGCGGGGCTACGGCGAAACGCCTTACGCCCGCTCGCCCGCTTTCGCAAGCCGGAGCGCCTGCGCAAGCTGATCGGGGCAGGAGGTCGGCTTCACGCCGCAGCGGATCCCCTCACAGCGCTCGATCACTTCATCGATCTTCATGCCGCGCACCAGACTCGCGATCCCCTTCGTGTTCCCGTTGCATCCGCCCACAAATTTCACGGAACGGACGGTGTCGCCGTCCAGCTCGACGATGATCTCGCTCGAGCACGTTCCTTTGGTTCGATATCTGTATTCCATTCTTATGACCATACCTTTCCGCTGCGCTTCAAGGCACAAAAGTAAAATGAAACCGATGCACCTAACGCAGCTTTGAATAATTTGGTAGAATGTACTTGAGGAATCAGGTACACTACAGAGCACGTGGAGGTGAGTGGGCACAGCCAAGTTGGCTGACCGAATTCTTATGTGTGCCGGACGCTCTTTCAAGCACAAATGAGTGGGGCATCAGACCCCGTAAACTTATTTTTGGAGAGACAGACTACTCGTTTTTCAGTGAGCGTCCAGTCCCTGCCTGTTCCCTCAAATACTTTTTCAGAGGGATGTGTTATGCTTAAAATTGTTTACCAGGTTTGCTGTGGGATGGATGTTCACAAGTCCTTTCTCGTGGCCTGCATCGCATCGACCGACAGGCAAGGCGTCACCACTTACAAAAGCAAGCGGTTTTCCACCTTTACCGGAGATTTGCGCCGATGCGCGGTTTGGCTTTCCGAAAACGACTGCAAGGATGTCTGTATGGAATCCACCGGAAAGTACTGGATTCCTATTTACAACATTCTGGAGCCGACCTGCAAAATCGTCCTTGCCCATCCGAAGTACGTTAAGGCAATCCGTGGAAAGAAAACGGACAAAAAGGACGCGAAGTGGATCGCCGATATCTTCAAGCACGACCTTGTTTCAGGAAGCTTTATTCCACCCGCTGATATCCGGCAGCTTCGGGACCTGGTACGCTACCGTTGGAAGCTAACCAATTTCACCACAGGAGAGAAGAATCGGGCGCAGAACTGTCTGACAGTCTCCAACATCAAACTGGATGATGTCTTTTCCGACGTGTTCGGAAAAGCCGCTTCCGCTATTACCGGAAGACTGCTCGAAAACAACAAGCCGTTTGATGTGACGCCCTATCTTACAAAAGGCCTCAAGACTCCCGTAGAGAAAATCCAGGCCGCTGTGGACGGAGAGATGTGTGCTGAACAAGCTGAAAAGCTCCGCATCATCCGTTCCCACATGGATAATCTTCAACTGTGCAAACTGAATTTGGAATCTCTGATCCTTTCCGTCGCGGAGAAATATCTGCCCCAACTTAACATTGTTTCGACGGTTCCGGGGATCCAATCCTTTTCCGCAATTGCCGTCATTTCGGAAATCGGCGTGGATATGTCCGTGTTTCCAACCTCGAAGCATCTCTGCTCCTGGGCTGGTCTTTCTCCCCAGAACAATGAGAGCGCCGGAAAGAAAAAAACCACCCGTATTAATCGGGCCGGAACCTACATCAAGCCGCTTCTGGTTCAGTGCGCCAATGCTGTTGTCACCAGCAAGAAACATCCTGAAATCCGCAATCGTTATCTCGCGCTCAAAAGGCGCCGGGGTCACAAGAAAGCCATTATTGCGATTGCAAGAATGCTGCTGACTGTCATCTACAACATTCTCAAGAAGAATGAGCCTTACAATCCGGAGCTTTACCGTAAATCTGACCTTCCGCCGGCACATCGTGAAGTCTCTGTGGCAGAAGCCGTTTTTATCCTGCAAAGACAGAGTTATATCGTGTCTGCCCCAATTCCCTGATTGACATTACTGCTCTTTTTGACTGCCTGTGGGCGGTCTGATTTGTTGTGTCCCTTTTGGGATGATGCTCAAATTACAATGTTTCAAACTTTTCTCTCCTTCGTTCATCCGCTCCGTTTCCGTCGGAGCAGGCGCTCGACCTCTCCGTCCGGCGCGGTGCATGTCCCGACCGGATGCGGAAGCTTCGTATACATGCCGTGAAAATCGGTCCCGCCCGTCATA
>DAITAP010000186.1:0-1305 GCA_036824225.1 Caproicibacter sp.
GCCGGTGAAAATGTCCTTGTGCGCCTGCATATATTTTTTCGGCGTTCCGATGTCGATCCAGTATTCGCCGCCGCGGTAAACCGCCATGCGAAACCCGTTTTTCAGCAGCAGCGGAAAGGTGTCCCGCTCTACGGAAACCTGTTTTCCCTCCGGAATCATATCGAGGACCTTAGGCTCGAAAACATAAATGCCCGCGTTGATGAAATGGGATTTTTCTTCACCGGGTTTCGGCTTTTCCGTGAAAGAAAGGATCATATCCTCCGGGGTGTACTCGATCACGCCGTAGCTGGACGGATCTTTCACCTCTGCGGCCGCGATGGTGACGTCGGCGTGTTTTTCACGGTGAAGTTTTACCAGCGCCTTCAGGTCGATGTTGCTGAGGATATCCGAATTAAAAACCAGGAACGTCCCGTTGAAGTATTTCTGACAGTTCTTGATCGCGCCGCCGGTTCCAAGCGGTTTTTCCTCGCAGACGCAGTGAATTTTCAGCCCTTCGGCCTTTGCTGTGCCGAAATGCTGCTCGATGCAGTCTGAGCGGTAACAAGTGCTCAGGACGATTTCGTTCACGCCGCAGCGCTTCAATTCCCGAATGGTTCGCTCCAGAAGCGGCACTCCCATCACGGGAACCATGGGTTTCGGCAGGTGGTCTGTCAGCGGCTTGAGCCGTGTGCCCATTCCGCCGGCAAGAAACAGTGCTTTCAAGTTCAATTCCCCCTTCTATCGAAAAGGGCGGCAGGAATGCGCCGCCCTGAAATTATCATTAAAAACTGGAGTCTTCCGGCCCGGGGCAGCTTTTGATATAATCCAGAAGATCTCTTAGGCTGGCCGTCGCCAGGCAGATGGAGGTGTCGGCGGCGCCGTAGTACATCCGCACCTGATCCGTTTTCTCATCCTTGATCCAGCCGCAGGGAAAAACTACGTCGCGGACATCGCCCTCGCGTTCATAAGCTTCCCTGGGGCCGAAAATCCATTCGTCGCCGCGGCGCAGGACCTTCGAGGGATCCTCCAGGTCGAGCAGCGCAAGTCCAAGGCGATAAATCGCGCCGGAAGCCGTCTGCCGCACACCGTGGTATAAAAGCAGCCAGCCGTCCGGAGTCTCCATTGGCGGCGTGCAGAGGCCGACCTTATTTGCATCCCACCAGGCGCCTTTCCGAGCGCCGATCAGGATATTGTGGTCGCCCCAGTATTTTAAATCCGCCGAACGGGAAAGCCAAATATGCGCTCCCGGGCCGATCCCTTCGGCACGCGCCGGCTGTGTTCCGATCGGACGGTGAATCAGAGTCCATTTCCCCTGAAACCTGCGCG
>DAITAP010000186.1:1338-2560 GCA_036824225.1 Caproicibacter sp.
TGTCGTCCGGCGGCATGACCGGGCCAAGCTTTTCAAAAGTCATGAAATCCTTCGTCAGGGCCAGAGAGACCGTCGGTCCCGCCCGGGAATAGGCGGTGTAGACGACGGCCCAGGCGTCGAGCTCGTCGATCCGTGTGATGCGGGGGTCTTCCAGGCCCCAGGCTTCTTCCGGACGGTCCGGCCCGGGCTCGAGAGTCGGCCACCGGTCTATTTTCCAGTTGGTTTCGCCGTTTTCGCTGAACGCTTTCGTAAGATGAGAAAGGCCGCGCCTGTCTTCGACGCGGGCGAGCAGGAGAGTCCCGCCGCGGAAGGCCGTGGCGGCAGGATTGAACACCGTATTTACCGCGTAAGGCCAGTCTCCAGCCGTTAAGATCGGATTGCGGCCGTCGCGGACAAATAATTCCCGGAACGCGTTTCCGGTGCTTTTCAATCTTGTTTCAAAAACAGCCATCCGGTTGGCAATCTCCTTTCGGCGGCTTTCTATGCTTTTATTTTGACTAGCTATAGACTTTTATTAGTATGAAACTCTTACGCGAAAACATTCCATTGAAATCAATAAAAGAAGGAAATGGAATAAAATAACGAAAAACACCTGCAGAAAGCCTGTAGGTGTTTTTCGTTTGTGAAAAAATGGTGAAGTCCTTTCTGAGAGGACAGACTTGTAATCATGGAGAATAAAAAGAGAATTAAAAATTGATTGTACCCGATGTTCCTTCCTTTCTATATTGTGCAATATGAGTAAGGAAAAATCAATATGTTTTTGATAAATATAGCAATATGACCAACTGTTCAGTTGCTTTGACAAAATATCGCTTCAAATATATCATTTATGCGCAAAACTATTCCATTTGTTTCAACCTGTACCAAGAAATATGAAAAAGCAAGTATAAATATTGCACAAAAAAGTAAATATATCGATGGCTTAATTATATTTTATAAACGAATTTTCCAAACAAGTCAAAGCAATTTCCGCCGTCATCTGTCGAACAATTTTGTTCGCATGACCTCGAAACCATGTTACATATATATTTCATCGATATGGAAAGTTTTACGTCAAAGGTGGTTGGGCAGACTGGGTGAATATGGAAAACGCTGCTCGAACGCCGTGCGTCCGTTGCGGGAAAGCCTATCTTTCCTGGATGGTGCCGTTGCGGTATGACTGCAACAGGGCCGTGAGCTCTTCCACCTGCCGCTTGATTGCACGGCCGATGTCAGTATCCCC
>DAITAP010000186.1:2570-3086 GCA_036824225.1 Caproicibacter sp.
CGACTGTCACGCGCTGCGGAATCGATTTGACGATCATCACCTTCGGCGTATCCTCGCCCACCAGGCTGCCCGGCTTCAGAGGCTTATGCTCCGCCAAGGCGAGATAACGGGAATTATCGATGAACGTATACCCCCCGATCCCCGTCTGCTTCTGGTACGCCTTCGAGATGCCGCCGTCGATCATAAACAGCAGGCCGCCGCCCTTTACGGGGCTTTCTCCCTCTTTCAGACGGACGGGGCCGTTTAAAATATGGGAAAAGGTAGGGTCCAGGCCGAATTCGCGCAGGATCATTTCGCAGGTTTCCCGGTTGGAAATGTGGCGGTAGTAGGGATTCATAATTTCCGCATGCGTTTCGGGGTCCGCGATGAAATAGCGCTCGAACACGGTGAGCTTGCTTTTTCCGAACAGCGGGGACTTCCTCCCGCACCAGAGATACCACATCAGGTCGGAGGCACTTTCGCGCTCCGCCGTGCACTCCGGCGCAAAGTATGCGTTGCGCACTACTTTTTCCAGGT
>DAITAP010000187.1:0-3009 GCA_036824225.1 Caproicibacter sp.
CAGCGTCTCCTCGGTGGCCGACGCCGGTTTGAAATGCGCGACGACCGTGCCGCTTTGAATGGAAAGGGCGGATATGGTGTCGTCATTCTCTCCCACGTCGCCCGTCCAGTCGGCGAATTCGTAGCCATGCTCCGTGTCGGCATGCGCCGTGATCACATAGGGCTGGTTGTCGCCGCTGTCCTTGACCAGGCTGACCCAGCCGCCGACGGTTCCGTCCGTGACGGCACCGCCGTCCGCGTCGTCCGTTTCGACCGAAACTTCGAGATGCTGTCCCGAGGCGTCGGCGTTGATCGTCTGCGCCTTGACCCCCCCGAACGCGCTGTCGACAACGGCGGTCACGTTGAACTTCTTGCCTGTAAAGGAGGCATCCGCCTTGTCTTCCTGCTCATTCGTGTTCGTGCAGGTCACCTGCGCGGGGATCGTCACCTTGCCGTTGTCGCCTGTGACTTTCCAGACTTCCACTTCTCCGCTGCCTTTGTTGGACGTGGTGAAGTCGGAATCCGTGATGTGATAGTTGTTTGCGCTGTCCTGGCAGCCGCTGTCGAAAGTGCTGTCCCATGTCGTCGAGCCGTTGCCCGCATCTCCATCTGCGTCCGCCGCGAACGCGGCGGTGCCGTAGAACGAGCCGATGACCATCGACAGGGCGAGCACCAGCGACAGGGCTTTCTTGCCTACTCTCATATTTCCACCTCCGTTAAATTATCCGGAAAACGCGCCGCAGTCGCGATCCCATTCTCCCGTCTTTGCGTTCCCGGCGGCCCTCTTCGGCTGAGAGCGCGTGTCTTCCGCACGGGAAATGCACATGCTTTTTGTTTCACCTCGTTACCCTGATTTTCGGCGGGCAGGTCGGAAAACGTCCTGTTCGGAGCGTAAGTCCCTACCTTGGAATTCTAATCGTATGGAACCGGATTTTCCATAAAACGGAAGAATCTGCAGGCGAAAGGGTATTTTTTGTCTCGGTCAGCCGCGAAAGCGGAGGCGGATTTCACGGAGCCGGTCATGCCGGAGAAACAACAAAGTCGGAGCAGCCGATCCCTTTCGGGATGTGGGTGCTCCGACTTTTTTTTGCAGCAGTCTCTTTTCAGAGGAAAGGGGAATCCGCTTTTTCCGGATCTCTCCGCTGGAAAAATGTTTTCCTACAGAAGCAGTTTGTGGAACTTTGAAAAGGTCGCCCGGACGTTCATAATATGCTGACGCATCAGCGTTTCCGCCTGTTGGCCGTCTCGCTTTTTGAAGGCTTCCAAAATGGCCGAATGTTCCGCCAAAGAATCGGCGTCGCGCCCCGGGACCAATATGGTCTTGATATTGTATTTGCTGAGCTGATTTTTCAGCGTGATGGTCATTTCCGCCAACCTGCGGTTGGGACAGGCGTCGTAGATCACCTGATGAAAAACCCGGTTGTCCTGGGAATAGGCGAGAAGATTCCGTTCCGCGTTCCTCTGCCGCATCCGCTTCCAGATCTCTTCCAGCTCCCGGCACTGTTCCTCGCTGATCACGGGGGCGGTCAGTCTGGCGATCAATCCTTCCAGCACGGAGCGTATCTCCAAAAAGTCCAGGATTTCGGCAGTTGAATAGGAGCGGACTTTTGCCCCCTTGTTCGGTTCAATGACGATAAGGTTTTCTTTTTCCAGCATCAGCAGGGCCTTTTTCACCGTATTGCGGCTTACCTTATATTGCCGGGCCAGGTCCATTTCGACCAACTGCTCCGAAGGGGAAAAATCCCCTTCGGTGATACGTTCTTTCAGATTTTTATAAACAAGCTCGGTAGATTGAACAGATGCCATTTTTGCTTTCCTCTCCATGCCGCTAAGATTTTGATAAATCCAATTGCAACGCCTGTTGAACCAGATTGCTTACTAATCATTGTATTTTATAAGCATCGGATTGTCAAGCAGCAGAAAAATGTCGGAGGGCGGAAAGCGTGCCCCGCTTTCGGGGGTCTGAGTGCGCTTTCCTTCCTCCGGCCGGGTTTGCCATTTTATATAAATTTTTTCCTGGCATTTTGTAGGACCCAACAATCTGGCAATTTTACTAAAAAAACACTTGACTCTGCCGGGACTTCCATCTATACTATTAATTGTTGACAATGTTATTATACAACATTGATCAATAATAATGATAAAAGTATATATACTTGAATATGGGATAAGGAGATGCAAGAATGGAAAACAACAAATATCTGATCGAGGGTGCCTACGACCTTCATGTGCACTCTGCGCCCGACGTTCTTCCCCGCAGAATGGACGACCTCGAGATGGCCAAGCGCATCGAATCGTGCGGAATGGCTGGGTATGTCCTGAAAAGCCACTATTTCGTCACTTCCGAACGCGCGGAACTGGTCAACAAATTGTTCCCCAAGTGCCATGCCGTAGGCGCCGTTACCCTGAACAGCTCCATGGGCGGCATCAACCCCGCCGCGGTGGAGATGGCCGGCCGGAGCGGAGCCAAAATGGTCTGGTTCCCCACCTGCGACTCCACGCATGAACGCAGCCACGTATTCAACGGCGATCCGAACAAAAAGCTTCCCTATTGGGCAAAAATCGTCATTCAGATGAAAGAGGAGGGCGTCAAGACCCCCACGATCGATATTCTGGATGACAGCGGGAAGTTGAAGCCTGAAGTCTACGATGTGTTGGATATTATTGCTAAACAAAATATGATTCTCGCCACGGGGCACATTTCGCATCCGGAGGCTTTCGCGCTGGTGAAAGAGGCAAAAGCCCGTAAGGTAGAACGCATCATTATCACGCACGTGGATTTTCCCACCACGTTCTACACCGTGGAGGAACAGAAAGATCTGGCCCGGTACGGTGCCGTCATGGAACACTGTTATACCACGTTTGCGACGGGCAAGGTGAGTTTTGAGACGACGCTGGAACAGATCAGAGCCATGGGGCCGGATCGTGTGGTCATTTCCACCGATCTGGGGCAGAAAACGGCGCTTTATCCGGATGAGGGGCTCCTTGCGTTCGCCGAAAAACTGCAGAATGCCGGGTTCGGCGTGGAGGA
>DAITAP010000188.1:0-2737 GCA_036824225.1 Caproicibacter sp.
ACAAAGAACGCGGATAGACGGCTGTCTTTGTCGGAGGTGGGGTCCGTACTCACAATGAGATAGGTAAAATCGGAGCAGTCCGTATGGGAAATCAGGGTCTTTTCCCCGTTGATGACGTAGTAGTCGCCGTCTTTGATCGCGGTGGTATGAACGTCGGCGCCGGTTCCGCCGGTTTTTTCCGTCAGGGCGAAGTTGGAGTAAACGGTCTTATCCTGAAATTTGTCCATATACTGGGCTTTCAGTTCATCGCTGCCAAAGTCGTCCAGAATGCGCCAGTCGAGGTCGGCCGCATGATGAAGATGCATGCGCATGCCGCCGGGGCCGCGGGAAAACTCTTCCTGTACCATCAGGATCTGCTTCTCGGTCAGGCCGAACCCGCCGTATTTTTCGGGCAGTGCAAAACGGTACAGATCATTTTTGATTGCAAGATCGTAAAATTCCTGAGGGAACTTGTTCGTGACCTCGATTTCTTTCTGCATCTCGTCGAACGGGCCCTCGGCCAATTCACGAATCTGCTTTAGGTACGCCTGAAATTGCTCATCGCTCAATTTGCTCATTTTTTACCTCCTAAAATGAATTTTAACCCAAAGGTGTGTGCGTATGGACTGCGCTCACCGCAACCCATGCTTTGATCAAAAAAGCAGGCATACAGTGTTGTTAAAATGCTGATTCTGTAAGCTGTAGCGCCTGATTTTTTGTTTATTGTAGCATCAATTCTCCTAAAATACTAATCGGAAAATCCTGCGCTTTAGTAGGAACCTATAGGACTTATCTATCGCTACCCGTTTTCAATTGTTGAAACCAATGAAACGTGTTATATTATAAACAAAGTCCAGCAGGTCCAAAAAAAACCGGTTTTACTGCGCCCGCTTTGTACGAATTGTCTATTTCCCATCGCTTTAGTTTTTTTAGGAAAGGATGTTATCAAAATGGCTCTGCTTTATACTGATGAGCAAACTGAACTGATTGAAATGGTCCGCGACCTGGCGGAAAAGGCGGTCAAACCTCATGTCGCGGAATGTGACGAAAAGGGCGAATGCCCCGTCGAACTGTTTCAGCCCGCTCTCGATATGGGTCTGCATATGGCGGAAATCCCAGAGGAGTACGGCGGAATGGGCCTCGACTTTGAAACGACCGCAATGCTTTTCGAGGAGCTGGCCAAAGTCGACGCCGGTTATGCCGACACTCTTGTAACGAATTTCGTAGCGTTCCGAAACGTTATGCTCTATGGAACCAAAGAGCAAGCGCAGTATTTCGCCGATGTGCTTTCCTCTGGAAAGTTCGCCTGCTTCGCCATCACGGAGCCCGGCGCCGGTTCGGACGCGGGCGCCCTGCGCGCAACCGCGGCCAAAGAGGGAAACGACTACATCCTGAACGGCACCAAGACCTTTGCCACCAACGGCGCCTGCGCTTCCCTGTATGTCAGCTTTTTCCGGACGGAAGAGGGCATTACGGCTTTCCTGATCGACCGTGACACTCCGGGTTTTTCCGTCGGCGCCCACGAGAAAAAGATGGGGTTCCGCCTTTCCAACACCACCGAACTGATCTTCGACAACGTCCGCGTTCCCGCAACGAACATTGTCGGTGAAAAAGGCAAAGGCCTTAAAGTCGCCCTCGGCGCCCTGAACATCTCGCGCGCTTTCGTCGCTACGCTGGCCGTGGGCATCATGCAACGCGCTCTGGACGAATCCGTGGCCTACGCCAAGGAGCGCAAACAGTTCGGGCAGCCTATCATCAAATTCCAAATGGTGCAGTCCATGCTGGCGGATATGGCCATCAAGACCGAAGCCTCCCGTGTCCTGGTCAACAATACCATGCGTCTGCTGGACAAGGACGAACACCGCGACCTGCGCATGGAAGGTTCCATTACCAAGACATTTGTAACCGACGCGGCGCAGGAGGTTACCTCCAATGCGGTTCAGATTTTTGGGGGCTACGGCTACAGCCGCGAATATCCGGTGGAAAAACTGATGCGCGACGCTAAGATCTTCCAGATCTTCGAGGGCACCAATCAGATCCAGCGGATGACCATCGCCAAAATCCTTGAAAAGAAATAATCAGGCCTATCAGCACACCATCCCGTACTATTTCCAGGTTTCATGATTTTTAAAATTAGGAGATGCCGTTGTCATGGAAGGTTGTTCCTTTCCGGTCCTTTTCTCACCTCTTAAGATAAAAAACTTGACGATTCAGAACCGCACTGTTATGATGCCTATGGGAACAAATTTTGCCTGTGCGGATGGCTCTATCAGCCGGGAACACATGCGTTACTATATTCAAAGAGCCAGGGGAGGCACCGGACTGATCATTGTCGAGAACGCCAATGTCTCCTTCCCCGCCGGCTCCAACGGAACAACCCAGCTCCGTTTGGACGAGGATCGTTTCATTCCCGGCTTCTTTGAACTGTGCGAAGCCCTTCACGCCCAGGGCTGCGCCGTTTCCATTCAGCTCAATCACGCGGGCGCTTCCGCCCGCTCTTCCCGGATCGGAATGCAGCCTGTTTCCGCATCCAGCCGCCCCAGCAAGCGGGGGAATGAAATCCCCCGTCCCCTGACTGTGGAAGAGATTCAGAAAATCGTGAAGGATTTCGGCGCGGCTGCGAAACGGGCGCAGATTGCGGGATTCGACAGCGTGGAGATTCACGGCGGGCATTCCTATCTGCTCAGCCAATTTCTCTCTCCCACCACCAACGGCCGCACGGATCAATACGGAGGCACTCCCGAAAACCGGGCCCGAT
>DAITAP010000188.1:2747-2993 GCA_036824225.1 Caproicibacter sp.
TCCTCCGCGAGGCCGCCGAAGAGATCCGCAGCCAGGTCGGCCCGAATTTCCCGGTCATGCTCCGGCTGTCTGCGGACGAATTTGTCCCGGGCGGAAACACTCTGGACGACACTTTGGAATACCTAAAGTATGTCGCCGGCCTGGTGGATGTATTCAATGTATCCTGCGGCCTGAACGACTCTTTGGAATATCAGATCGATTCCTGCTTCCGGCCCGACGGCTGGCGCTCCTACATGGCGCGCGCGG
>DAITAP010000189.1:0-939 GCA_036824225.1 Caproicibacter sp.
TCGCGGTCCAAGTCTGAACCGGTTCTGCCGCCTGCCATTACGGCAGCGGCAAGATCCAGGGCAAACGCCATGCCGGATCCCTTCCAATAGCCGGCGGGAAGAATCCGTCCGCTTTCCTCGACGGCGCCCGGATCATCCGTCAGCTTTCCCTCTCTGTCGTACCCGCCGGGGAAGGGGAGCTTTTTCCCCGCGAGGCGGTAAACGCCGAGTTTTCCATAGGAATACTGGCTCATCGCCATATCGAGGACAACCGGCCCTTTTCTGCGGGGCACCGCAATGCAGAACGGGTTGTTCCCCACACCCTGTTCCTTCGAACCCCACATCGGCATGCAGCTTTCGGTATTGGTCCAGCAGATCCCGATAAACCCCCGCTCCGCCGCCTGCCAGGCATAGGTTCCGCCCCGCATCCAGTGCGTGGTGTTTTTAAGAGCCGCACACCCGATTCCATATTTCTTTGCCAGTTCGATGGCTCTGTCCATGCAGAACCGGGCGTTCAGGACACCGATTCCAAGGTGGCCGTCATAATTTTCGACCGCCCCTTTCGCATGAATCCGCTCCGGCCGGGCGTGGATGTCGATCCACCCTTTTCTGACATAGCGGGCAAACCGCGGCACGCGGTTCAGCCCGTGGCTCTCGACGCCGTCAAGACTGCTCTGCGCGTGGATCTCCGCGCAGAGCTCCGCCTGTTCTTCCTCGAGGCCGAGTTTCAGCATGACCCGTTTGATCGTCTGTTTCAGAGTCTCATACGGAATACGGATTTCCATTTTCTTTTTCCTCCCTGACGCGCCCTTTCGGAGGAGTTCCCCCGAAAGGCGCCGCGCTTTTCTCTTCCTGCCTTTTATGATATAATAGGCCGCAGAATGAAAAGGCGGCGATAGTTTGTATTCAGACTGGGACGAACTGGAAAGTGCCTGCCTCCAGTGCAGGAAGTGCGGCCTC
>DAITAP010000189.1:949-2945 GCA_036824225.1 Caproicibacter sp.
GTATTCGGCACCGGGAACCGAAAGGCTCACGTGCTGTTTGTCGGCGAAGGGCCCGGGGAGCAGGAAGATCTTGAGGGGAAGCCATTTGTCGGGCGGAGTGGCCAGCTTCTTGACAAAATGCTCGACGCGGTTGACTTAAACCGGGACAGCAACATCTACATAGGAAACATCGTCAAGTGCAGGCCTCCGAAAAACCGAGACCCTTTTCCGGAAGAACAGCAGACCTGCATCGGATGGCTTCAAAACCAGATCGCGCTTCTGCGCCCGAAAATCATTGTCTGCCTGGGGCGCATCGCGGCCATGAAGCTTATCCGCCCGGATTTTAAAATCACAAGGGAGCACGGCCTCTATTTTGAAAAGGACGGCACCCTTTTCACGGCGACGCTCCATCCCGCGGCTCTCCTCCGAAACCCCAATAATAAGCCCTCCGCCTTTGAGGACTTTATCAAGCTCCGCGAAAAGATGGATAAACTGGGAATTTCGTAGAGTGCCTTTTTTTTTGGGGGTACTCTTCCCGGTTTTACAGCCCGTGGCGGCGGCCGGACCGGTCCCCACGCGCTGAACTTCCCCTTCCAAACCCGTCCGCCGGCTTCCGGAAACCTTCCCTTCTTCCGGCTTTGCCGTATCCCGCTTTCGCGTATCATCCTTTTTTAGGGCATATTAGAACCTCTGGGCGGGAAGCTTTTTCCGTCCGGCTTTTCCCGCTTAAAAACCATCGAAGGAAGAAAACTCCGTCTGTCCGCGGCCGGGGCGGGATAACCGCGGGTCCCGGAAACAATTCCTTTTACAACGTCCGCCTGTGCTCCAGCCCTGAGGGAAGGAGTCGACCAAAATAATGATACACCCTGAATATTTCCGGAGACGCAAACTCCAGGAAGAACTGCTCAACAGGCCCAACCGCCCGAAAAATTTCTACAACGGGATCTTCACCCGCTGGTGCAACCCCGTTCTCACGCGCGAGCATATTCCGCTGACCTGGAAATACGACCTGGACGCGGAAACCAACCCGTTTTTCATGGAGCGCCTCGGCGTAAACTCCACGTTTAATTCCGGCGCGCTTGAGAAGAACGGAAAGTATTACCTCATCGCCCGCATCGAGGGAAACGACCGCAAATCCTTTTTCGGGGTGGCGGAAAGCGATTCTCCCGTAGAGGGGTTCCGCTTCTGGGATTATCCCGTGCGGCTGCCGGACACCTGCCCCGACGAGACGGACGTATACGACATGCAGGTGACCCGGCACGAAGACGGCTGGATCTATGGCGTGTTCTGCTCGGAGAGCAAGGAGAAAGCATCGCGCGACCTTTCGGCCGCCGTGGCCGCCGCCGGGATTGTCCGCACGAAGGACCTGAAAACGTGGGAGCGGCTCGACAATCTAACGACACTGCACTCCCCCCAGCAGCGCAACGTGGTGCTGCTTCCCAGATTTGTGGACGGGAAATACGCTTTTTTCACCCGCCCGATGGACAACTTTATCAGCGCCGGTTCGGGCGGCGGCATCGGCTTCGGGCTGTGCGCCGATATCCGGCATGCCGTGATCGATCGGGAGATCATCACGAGCGCGCGGCGGTTTCATACCGTAACCGAGGAAAAGAACGGCGCGGGCGCCGTCCCGATCTATACCGATCGAGGATGGATTCACATCGCGCACGGCGTGCGCAGCACGGCGGCCGGGCTCCGGTATGTGCTCTACGCGTTTGCGACAGACCGGGATAAGCCGTGGAAGGTCATCGCGGAGCCGGGAGGTTATCTGCTGGCCCCCCTCGGGGAGGAGCGGATCGGCGACGTCTCGAATGTTGTCTTTACAAACGGCGCCGTCGTGCGACAAAACGGGGAAGTTTACCTTTACTACGCCTCATCGGACACCCGCCTGCACGTCGCCTCCACCACCCTTGACCGACTGACGGACTACGTGTTTCACACGCCGCCGGACGCGCTGCGCTCAGCGGACTGCGTCAAACAGCGCTGCGGTCTGATTGCAAAGAACCTTGCTATCCTG
>DAITAP010000190.1:0-1834 GCA_036824225.1 Caproicibacter sp.
TCTTGACGGATGTAAGGTATGATAAAACTGCAGGAAAGTGTGTCATGAGGTGTTTGCCTTGTCAGTTCCAAACCGTACACGGCTTGCCGGTTTTACGGACAGCCAGCTGGCCGCGCTTGTAAAAGACGGCGATTCCGACGCCTTCGCCGAACTGACGGCGCGGTATATCCCGCTGATTCGCTATAAGGCGGCGCCGTTTCATTCCGCCCAGTTGGAAACGGACGACCTCTGCCAGGAGGGGCTGGTCGGTCTTTTCAACGCGGCGCGCGCTTACAATTCTTCAGGCGGCGCCGCCTTTAAGACTTATGCGGGCACCTGCATCGCGAACCGCATGATTATGGCCTACCGCTCCGCCCTGAGCAGGAAAAATAAACCGCTGAGCGACTTTGTGTCTCTCAGCGACAGTGAGCGTCCGGGGCTGGAGCTGCAATCCGGGGGATGGGACCCGGAGACCCTGCTTGCGAGCAGTGAAGGCGTCGGCCAGATGTGGGAGAAAATCCGGTCCGCCCTGTCGGAACGGGAGCTTCGCGTGCTTCGGCTGTATTTGGGCGGGTACAGTTACTCCGAGATCGCCGGAAAGCTGTCCATCACGCCCAAAGCGGCGGATAATGCTCTGCAACGCGCCCGGATGAAGCTCAAAAACCGCATCTGAGTTTTCGGGTCCGCTGTTTGGCGGGTAAGAAGAAGCGAGACGCCCCGGATTTCCGGGGCGTTTTTCAGAAAGATTCCTGTCTGCGTTGAATTCTTAAAGCGTGGCGCTTTTCGCCGGCTTCCCATTCCGCCTTTTCTTCCGGGGTATCGCAAATCAGCCTGGGAACGGGAATCGGCTTCCCGTCCTCGCTCAGGGCCACAAGCACCAGGTAGGCGGTATTGACCAGCTTTCGCTCGCCGGAAAGCTCCTCCACGTAACTGTCCACACGGACTTCCATCGAAGTGCGTCCAACATAGGTCATTTTCCCATGCAGTACCACGACGCTGTTGGCGACAACCGGTAGCTTGAACTGCAGGTTATCGATCGCCGCAGTGGTCGCGTTGCTCGAGGAATGCCTGCGGGCGACGGCGCCGGCCACCACGTCGATCCACGAGACGAGCTCCCCGCCGAACAGGCGCTGCTGCAAATTTAAATTGGAGTAAAACACAGGCTGTATCTGCTCTGTTTCCGAATCTGAGACATGTTTTGCTTTGATTTCGCCCATATGGATGCCACCATTCCATTTTTTATTATCATAATCATACGCCGTTATTCATCGATTTTCAACCGGATTCGCTCGGAGACGCCCTCGGCGCCGACGGAGAAAATTACTGATGACGGAAGACATTTTTTGGAGGGAATGCAATGAACTTTGACCGAGCGGCGGATGTATGCTGCGCCGGCCGGTCGGCCAGAATGGGAAGCGGCATTTCGAAACAGTTTCTTCCGGTTTTGGGCGTTCCGGCGGTGGTCCGCACGCTGAGAGCGTTTGACGGTGCGCGGGCGGTTGGGCAGGTCGTCGTCGTCTGCCGCAAGGAGGACCTTGGGGCGATGCGGGACTGTATCGGCCGATACCGCATCCAAAAGGCAGCCGCGGTCGTCCCCGGCGGGGCCTCGCGGCAGGAATCCGTTTTCGCGGGGGTCGAAGCGCTTCCGCGGGACGCCGGATATCTTGCCGTCCATGACGGCGCAAGGCCGCTTGTGACGCCGGAGGAAATTGATCTGTGCGTAAGGGACGCTTTCAAAACCGGCGCGTCGGCTCTGGGGACGCCTCTGAAGGATACCGTCAAGCGGATCGATTCCGGGCAGCGGGTCCTCTCCACGCCGGATCGGGAAGGACTTTGGACGGTGCAGACGCCGCAG
>DAITAP010000190.1:1844-2922 GCA_036824225.1 Caproicibacter sp.
GGCGGGCGCTCTCAAAAGCCCGGGAGGACGGAAAGGACTATACCGACGACTGCCAGCTGGTTGAACGGATCGGGGTCAGGGTCCATCTGTGCCGGGGAAGCTATGAGAATATCAAGCTGACCACGCCGGAGGATCTCGTCATTGCGGAAGCAATCCTGAAAAAAAGGGAGGGCCTTTCATGAGAGTTGGGCAGGGATACGACGTTCACCGCCTTGCGCCGGGGCGCCGGCTGATTCTGGGCGGAGTTGAAATTCCCTGTGAAAAGGGGCTTCTCGGACATTCCGACGCGGATGTTCTGGCGCACGCCGTGATGGACGCGCTGCTGGGGGCGGCGGCGCTTGGGGATATCGGAGCGCTGTTTCCGGACAGCGACCCTTCTTTCCGGGGGGCGGACAGCATAGGGCTTCTTCGGAAAGTTTCCGATCTCTTGGGAGAAAAAGGGTATGCCGTTCTCAATATCGATTCCACTGTGATTGCCCAGGCTCCCAAGCTGAGCCCTTACATTCAGCGGATGCGCGAGAGGATCGCCGGGGCGTGCAAAATCCCCGCAGACCGCGTCAGCGTAAAGGCGACGACGGAGGAGCGTCTGGGCTTTACCGGCGCAGGAGAGGGGATTGCCGCCCAGGCGGTCTGCCTGATCGACACCGCTGTTTTTGGGGAGAATGCGGTAAAGTGAAATAGTCAAACCGTTGCCCACCGCATATTCTGTTAGTAAAAACAGAGGGGGGATTGTTGTGGGCAAGCCGTTGATACTCGTCGGTTCCATTACAAATGCCATCAAGAGCCGCAACATACTGGTCCGGCTGGGAATTCGTTCCTATGTGGAAAGAATACCCGGCAGCTACGCGAACGGGGGCTGCGGATATTGTATTTTTGTTCCCGGCGGCAGAGCCGACGAAGCGGAAGACATTCTTCTTCGGTACGGCGTCCCGGTCAATGGACGCGCGGAAAGAGAGGATACGATATGATCTATCTGGATAATGCGGCCACCACCTATCCGAAACCGGATTCCGTGCGCAGCGCGGTGGCCTACGCCCTCCGGAATTACGGCGCGAATCCGGGCAGGGCCGGGCACGAT
>DAITAP010000191.1:0-2911 GCA_036824225.1 Caproicibacter sp.
AAAGTACAAAAATCACTAAGCACACCAGCAATGGAAAGAAATGGTTGATTTTGCTGTTCCACGGCTGTTTTTCTTGATGAATGGGGCAGCGGATGATATAATAGGAAGAAGATATCTTTTGGAAAGAATCTTAAGAGTTCCAAGAATCCGGCCTCCCCGCGTATGTTCCGACATTTCGAAGGCAGAATAAATACCGTCGGGAGGTGCCTTTATGAAAAACGACGATGCGTTAGAAGGAAAAGAAGAAAGGGAAAATCGGGCGGCCGACCGCGTGGTGGAAAGCGGATCCGTCATTACGGGGGACGGCCACCATGTGATTTTCTGCCTGACGATTATTGGCCAGATTGAAGGCCATACGGTTCTTCCTTCTCAGAACAAGACAACGAAGTACGAGCATGTGATTCCTCAGCTGATTGCGATCGAAGAGGATCCCGGAATCGACGGACTGCTGATGATCCTCAATACTGTCGGAGGGGACGTGGAAGCGGGACTTGCCATCGCCGAACTGGTGTCCGGGATGAAAAAACCGACGGTGTCCATTATCCTCGGAGGGGGCCATTCCATCGGGGCGCCTCTCGCGGTAGCGGCAAAGCACTCCTTTATTGTCCCGAGCGCCACCATTACCATCCATCCTGTCCGCATGAACGGGATGATGCTGGGCGTGCCGCAGTCGCTCGATTATTTTCAGCGCATGCAGCAGCGGATCAATGCGTTCATCACAAGGAATTCCCATATTTCTGCCGAACGCCTGACGGAGCTTTCCATGAATACCAAAGAACTGGTGCTGGATATCGGCACGGTTCTGGACGGCCCCCAGGCAGTCAAGGAGGGGTTGATCGATTCCCTCGGCGGACTTTCCGACGCGATCGACTGTCTTTACGGCATGATCGACCAGAGAAAAGGACAGGGAAACCAGCGAAAGGGACAGGGAAACCGGGGAAACCCGGAAGAAGGGAAAAAACGGCGTACGGAATTAAAGGCAAGAATATAGGAAGAGAGGTTTCCGGGCGGGATTCCCGCCCTTACATCGTTCTTTGAGTTCTTTAGAGTTTCTTGAAATCGTCAAAACGGGATCGGGTGTTTAAACTTGGCAGGAAAGAGAACAGTCAGGCGGAAACGCGGAATCCCCCGCCGCCGTCCGGGGACCAAGACGGCCGGGAAAACGGCCGCCGCAAAAAAAGAAGAACAGGCCTCCCGCCGCAGGCGCGTCCAGGCCGAGGCCGTCATGCTGTTCGCGGCCGGAATTCTGGCGGCCTGTCTGGTGCTGATTGAGGGGGACAGTCTCTGGCGCTGGTTTCACAGAGTGCTGCTCGGCCTGTTTGGAAACTGCGCCGTTTTATGGCCGATTCTTCTTTTATACATATCGGTGATGACCGCCCTCGAAAAACCGGCCGGCCGCACGGGGGGAAAACTCGGCCTGATGATTCTGATCATCCAGCTTTTCTGTTCGGCGGTCTATGTCTTTTCGACGCCGGAAGCCGTTCCCCTCGGGTCGTATGGAAAAACTCTGCTCAGCCTCTATCAGGCCGGAATCGAACACGCCGGCGCGGGAATGTCCGGAGGGCTGCTGGGAATTCCCGCCGCCGCGGGTCTTGGCATCATCGGGGCGCGGATTGTTCTGCTTCTCGCCCTGTTTGTGTCTCTCATGATCCTAACAGGGACAGGCCTTATTGAGCTTTTCCGGACGATTGCGAAACCGGCCGACGCCGTCGCCTCGAATATTTCGTCCGCGATGGAGCAGAGGGAAACCGGGAGAAGCCGGGAAAACGCTGATATCGACATTCCTCTGGGCCCGGAGGAGATGCCCGATCACCCCGTCCGATCTTCCGACACTGAAAAGGGAAAGCCAAAAAAGAGCAGGCAGCTGGAACATCTCGAGAAGGTGTTCGCCTTCGGGAATGATCCAAAGAAAAAGTCCGCCGCGGACACGGGAATTCCGCAGGCGGCATCTTCCGGGCACCCCTCCCCGGCTGGGAAAGGGAATTCCCCCTCCCCTCAGGAGATTTTAAGGCAGCCGACGGAGGAAGACGGGGACGACGGGTACCGCTTTCCCCCGATTTCCATGCTGGAAACGTCCGTCAGCACCGGACGGGAAGAGGAA
Source organism: Caproicibacter sp. (assembly GCA_036824225.1). GTDB lineage: Bacteria > Bacillota > Clostridia > Oscillospirales > Acutalibacteraceae > Thermocaproicibacter. The sequence continues at coordinate 2,102 of DAITAP010000191.1, forward strand.
AAGCACGAGATCGAGGGGAATGGAAAAAAGCTGATTGAGACGCTCCAAAACTTCGGCGTCCGCGCGACACTCACGGGCTACAGCCGGGGACCGGCCGTCACGCGATACGAGCTTCAGCCCGCCGCGGGGGTCAAGATCAGCAAGATCACCAGCCTTTCCGACGATCTCTCCATGAATCTCGCGACGGCGGGAATCCGGATTGAGGCCCCTATCCCCGGAAAGGCCGCTGTCGGCATTGAGGTTCCCAACAAGAACAAGTCCATTGTGCGGATGCGGGAACTGGTGGAAAGCAACAGCTTCCGGATGTCGAAAAGCCATCTGACGGTTGCCCTCGGACGGGATATCGCGGGAGAAGTTGCTGTCGCGGATCTTGCCAAAATGCCTCATCTGCTGATAGCGGGCGCAACCGGTTCCGGCAAATCCGTCTGCATCAACTCCATGATTATCAGCATGCTTTATAAATCCACACCAAAACAGGTGCGCTTTCTGATGATCGACCCCAAAGTTGTCGAACTCGGCGTCTATAACGGGATTCCCCAGCTCCTGGTCCCGGTTGTCACGAATCCCAGAAAAGCCGCGGGGGCGCTCAGCTGGGCCGTGACGGAAATGCTTAAAAGGTACCGGATTTTCGCTGAAAACAGCGTGAGGGACCTTCAAGCCTACAATCATCTCGCAAAAGAGAAAGGCTATCAGGACGAGAACGGGCAGCCGATGGAGAATATGCCCCAGATCGTAATTATTATCGACGAGCTCGCGGATCTGATGATGGCCGCCCCGAGCGAGGTGGAAGACTCTATCTGCCGCCTGGCC
>DAITAP010000006.1:0-14958 GCA_036824225.1 Caproicibacter sp.
GCCATGGAACCGGACTGCATCGTGCTGGACGAACCAACCGCCATGCTGGATCCGCGCGGGCGGGACGAGGTGATGGAGACCATTCACCGGCTGAACCGGGAAAAGGGAATCACGATTGTTCTTATTACGCATTATATGGATGAAGCGGTCGGCGCAGACCGGGTGGTCGTTATGGACGACGGGAGAATTCTTCTTGAGGGCACGCCCCGCGAGGTCTTTTCGCAGGTCCGCCTGTTAAAAGCGCATCAGCTGGACGTGCCTCAGGCGACGGAGCTGGTCTGGCGCCTGAGGCAGGAAGGATTTGATCTGCCGGAATGCGCGCTGGACGCGGGGGAATGCGTCGCCGCGCTCGAAAAATTGCTTCCCCAGCCGAAAAAGCCCTTGGAATCAGGGAGGAAACCATGTTTGTCCTGGAAACCAAAAACCTGACCTATACCTACGGCGCGGGAACCCCGATGCAGAAAACCGCCGTCGACCACGTGAGCGTCGGAATCGAACAGGGAGAGTTTTTAGGCGTAATCGGACATACCGGTTCAGGAAAATCCACTTTTATCCAAACCCTGAACGGCCTGCTGCGCCCGACATCCGGTTCTGTTTTCTTAGGCGGAAAAGACATCTGGGCCGAACCGAAAAAGATTCGTTCCGTGCGGTTCCGCGTCGGGATGGTGTTTCAATACCCGGAGCACCAGCTTTTTGAAGAGACTGTTTTGAAGGATATCTGTTTTGGACCCGGCAACATGGGCCTTGGTCCTGAGGAAGCAGAAAAACGGGCGCGCCGGGCGGCAAAATTCGTCGGACTCGACGAGACACTGCTCAAAAAAAGCCCGTTCGAACTTTCCGGCGGCCAAAAGCGCCGGGCGGCCATAGCGGGGGTTATCGCGATGGATCCGGACGTCCTGATTCTGGACGAGCCGACGGCGGGCCTCGACCCGCAGGGTCGCGACATGCTGCTGGAGCAGATCTCCGCCTACCATATGGCGCGGGGGAGCACGGTCATTCTGGTTTCCCACAGCATGGAGGACATCGCGCGCTTTGCGACGCGCGTGCTGGTTATGAACGAGGGACACGCCGTCATGCTGGACAAGACGGAGAAAGTATTCGCGCGCGGCAGGGAACTAGAGGCCATGGGCCTGCGCGTGCCGCAGATTACCGGTATCCTTCTGGCGCTGGAGGAAAAGGGATATCCGGTCAAGCCCGTGCTCACCGTCGACGAGGCGGTCGAAGAGCTCCGCCCGCTGCTTCGGAAAGGGGGTGCGCGGCATGATTAGCGACATTACGCTGGGCCAGTACCTGCCGGGGCGTTCGCTGATACACCGGCTGGATCCGAGGGTCAAGCTCATTCTGACCCTGGCTTTCATTATTTTCCTTTTTACCGCCACGAACTTCTATGGAATCGCGCTGATGGCGGCCATGATGTTTCTGGTTCTGTTCCTTTCCGGCATCCCGGTCGGGCTTTATTTTAAAAGCCTGAAGGCGGTGATGTTCATTGTGCTGTTTACCGGCGTGCTCAATCTGTTCTATGGCAGCGGACGCCGGATCTGGAGCTGGAAATTTATCCAGATTACGGACGGCGGCGTCAGCAACGCCGTCTTCATCTCCGTCCGGATTATCTGCCTGATCCTTTTCAGTTCGGTCCTTACTTTTACGACGTCTCCCACTCAGCTGACCGACGCGCTCGAGCGCGTGATGAAGCCGCTTAAGGTGCTGCATGTGAAAGTGCATGAAATCGCCATGATGATGACCATTGCTCTGCGGTTTGTGCCGACCCTTCTCGAAGAAACCGACCGCATCATGAACGCGCAGAAAGCGCGGGGCGCCGATATGGAAAGCGGCGGACTCAAGCAGCGCGTCAAGGCGATGATCCCCATTCTGATTCCGCTCTTTGTGTCCGCTTTCCGACGCGCGTATGATCTTGCCATGGCGATGGAATGCCGCTGCTATCACGGCGGCGAAGGCCGTACGAAAATGAAGCAGCTGCATATGACGGGCCTGGATGCCGCGGCAATCGCCGTTTTCTCCGCGTTCTGCGCGGGGACGGTGCTTTGCGCGGTGTTTCTGCCCCCGTCCCTTAGATGACGCTTTTTAGAGGGAAAGAACTCCTGGAAGGAGGGGAAATCCGATGCGCAATCTGCTGGCCGTCCTCAGGTTCGACGGAGCGAATTATCACGGGTGGCAGGTCCAGAAAAACGCCGTTACCGTCCAGCAGGTCTTCCAGGACGCGCTGGAAAGAGTCCTCGGGGAGCGTCCGGACGTCAAGGGATGCAGCCGTACGGATTCCTTTGTCCATGCGCTGGAGTTCTGCGTCAGTTTCCATACGGGGAGGGATATCCCGTGCAAAAGGCTGACGGGCGCCCTCAATCACTTTCTGCCCGGGGATATCGCCGTCCTGTCCTGCCGCGAAGAACCTCTGGAATTTCACGCCAGGTATTCCTGTACAGGCAAGGAATACCGGTATTTTATCTGGAACCGGCAGGAACGGGATCCTTTTTTAAAAAACCGGGCGCTGCATTACTGGTATCCCCTGGATCTGGACCGCCTGAACCGCGCGGCGGCGTATTTTCTGGGAAAGCACGACTTTACGTCGTTTTGCGCCAGCGATGCCCGCGCGCCCGGGAACATGGAACGGATGATCTCGGCATCCGAATGGGACCGCAGGGGAGACCTTGTGCGGTACCGCGTCGCTGCCGACGGCTTTTTATACCACATGGTGCGAATCATGGTAGGCACGATGCTGCGGGTTGCCCAGGGCCGTCTTGCCCCGGAAGATATCCCGCGCATCCTTTCGGAAGAGAGCCGGATTTCCGCCGGACCGACCGCGCCGCCGCAGGGACTCTACCTTGCAAGGGTTTTCTACGGATCCGGGGAGGCGAAGCGGCATGCGTGACGAAGAACACCGATTTGATACGGTCCGTCTCGAGAAAATCCCGAAACACGCGGTTCCCGGGAAAAAACGGAGAGGATTTCCCGGCCGCGGGGAGCGGCGGTTTCCCCGCTGGGGATACCGGGTCATCCTGATTCTCTGCCTGAGCGTCCTCGCGGTGCTGGGATGGTATAACCGCAGGAACCTTACACCGCAGAATATCGTCCAGTGGGTTGAGGGACGGGTCGTGGGATTCGGCATCGGGGACGGGTACCCGAAAAGCATCGCGGGCTCTTCCGTTTCTCCGCAGAATTTTCTCTCCTCCGATAAAAACCTCGTGGTTGCGGGTGACACGGCTCTTTCCGTTTATAATTCTACCGCGAAGGAAATTTATACGAATCCGCACAGCTACGCAAAACCCACGGTAAAAGCAAAGGGATCCCGCTTCCTGCTCTATAACCTTGGTGGGAAGAATTTCCGGATTGATACGCTGGGGGGAAAATCCGTCTCCCTTTCGCCGGGGCAGGACATTCTGGGAGGAGCCCTGGCGCCGGACGGGCAGACGGCGGTGGTAACCGCCGCGGACGGATACTGCGGAATGCTGGTTTCCTATACGGCGGAGGGGAACGTCCAGTCGCGATATTGGTTTTCCAGCTATTATCCCTGCGCCGTCGCCCTGAGCCCCGACGGGCTTGAGGCAGCCGTCGCCGGCGTATCCGCCAAAAACGGAGAACTGGTTTCCGCGCTTTATCTTATCAACCTCAATCAGGAAAAGTCCGTGGAGCCCGCGGCGACTCTGACGGGAAATCTGATTCTGGACGTGTTCTGGGACAGCCCTTCCACGGTGACGGCAGTCGGCGATTCCGGAGTCCTCTTCCTCAATCCAAAATCGGGGAAAAAGTCGGAGTTCCGCTATGAGGGACAAAAGCTCGAAGCCTTTGCCTCCGATTCCGGAAGAACGGCACTTGCCCTCTGCGCCTATCCGGGCGCAGAGGAGAGTTCCCTTACGGTCCTTGGAAATGACGGCGCGGGCATCTTTTCGAGCCGTGTCTCCGGAAGCGTCCGTTCTGTCTCGCTCTATGGGCAGGAACTTGCTGCCCTGGCGGACGGAAAAGCCTGGTTTTTCCCTCTCGCGGCTCCGGCGGGATCCGAAAAGGGCATTTCCGCGGGCGAGGACGCGCGCGCCGTCGCCCTTCGGGATGAAAGTTCCGCCTATGTTCTCGGTATTTCAGAAATCCGGCTTTTAAAAATCCGTTAAAGCGCGCTTGTGAAATCCGGCAGTTTGTGTTATATTCTTTAGTATATCCTGCTCCGGAAAGGCTGGACGCGGTTCTTTCCGGGAAGCCAGCGGAACGGGGGGATAAAATGGGAACGCTTGCTGACATCGTTTTTCTGGCTGTATTCTGCGCGTTTGCGGTTTCTGGATTTCGGAGGGGGTTTGTGCGGGCCCTGGTCGAGTTTTTCGGCAGCATCGCGGCGGTTGCCTTTACCGCCTATCATTCCCAGGAGCTGGCGGACGACATGGCCCCATGGCTTGCAAAACTGGGGCAGCCGTGGCTTGAGAATCCGTTTATCGTAAAAATCATCGCGGCGGCAGTCCTTTTTGCCGTTTTGGAGGCGCTTGTCCAGATTCTTGCACGCGTGCTGGACACGCTGTTTCGTCTTCCCGTTCTTAGGCAGATTAACTCCCTTCTGGGCGGCCTGCTCGGACTTCTCAAGGGAGGAGTGGTCGTCCTGCTGATCTGCGCTGCCCTGCAGCTGATCCTTCTGCCGGCGGGCCTGTGGAAAAACACGCCGAAAGCTTGGAAGGAAATTTCCAACTCCCGCATTTACCAGTATGCCACGGCACACAATCCGATATATCCTCTGTTGAAGACTCATCTTTGGAATGAGGTAGGCAGGTATGAAAAACAAAAACTTTAATATTCCGAATACGCTGACAATCGTACGGCTTGTCCTGATTATCCCGTTTGTCTTATATTTTAACAGCGCACGATTTTTAGAGGCGGGGATTGTCCTGCTCCTTTCCGGTCTGACCGATTTGCTGGACGGCGTGATTGCCCGGCGGTTTCACCAGTCGACCGAACTGGGACAGATGCTCGATCCGCTTGCGGATAAACTGACGCAGGCATCCATCGCGATCTGCCTTGCCGTCGAAGAGCCGAAGCTGCTTCCTCTGCTCGCCATCTTCATCGTGAAGGAAGCGCTGATGGTGACCGGCGCCATTCTGTTAATCGGCAAGAATAAAAAGAAGCCGAGCGGTTCAAAATGGTACGGTAAGACCGCTACGGTTCTGTTTTATATATCCTTTGGAATAATTGTCCTCATGCAGATTCTCCATGCCGAGGATCTGCGGGTTTCGGTTGCTCTCCTTTCCGTGACGGCCGGGTTTATGATTTACGCGTTCATCCGCTATGCCAAGACATATTTTGACATTCTACGCTCCGATGACCCAAAATACCGGATCGATATTCAGGAAATCATGGATAAGAAAAAAAACTGAACCCCGGATATTTGTCAATCGTTTTATTCCATGGTATGATAGAATAGAACGGAGATGAAGTAGAGAAGAAGTGAGTACTTTGATCATGTGTTCCAGATGCCATAAAAGGCCCGCCGTGGTGTTCCTTTCACCCACGGGCAATATTAAGGAAAGCCGCGGACTGTGTCTGGTTTGCGCAAAGGAACTTGGAATAAAGCCGGTAAACGATCTGCTGGATAAAATGGGAATTACAGACGATCAGGTGGAAGCGATGGAATCAGAACTGAGCGATCTGATGCACGAAAATACGGATAACAACGGGGAGGACAACGCCCTGAGCGGGTTTGTTCCCGGCGGCGCGGCGACCCTGCCGATCATCCAGAGCTTTTTTCCGGGCGGATCCAGCTCGCCGGAACAGGTTCAGAACGGGGAGTCTTCCCACAGGTATCCAAGGGAAAAACATAAGACGAAGCGCAGGCACCTGAACGCGTACTGTACGAATCTGACCGCGAAGGCCCGCGCCGGTGCGATTGACGCCGTGATCGGCCGGGAAAAGGAAATCGAGCGCGTAATCCAGATCCTCAGCCGGAGGACGAAAAACAATCCCTGCCTGATAGGGGAACCCGGCGTCGGAAAAACCGCGGTGGCGGAAGGCCTCGCCCTTCGTATCGCGAGCGGAAACGTGCCCGTCGGGCTGCGGAGAAAAGAGATTCATCTTCTGGACTTGACGGCCCTGGTAGCGGGAACCCAGTTCCGCGGCCAGTTTGAAAGCCGCATTAAGGGCCTCCTCGACGAGATCAAGGCCGAGGGCAACATTATCCTGTTTATCGACGAGGTTCATAACCTTGTGGGAACCGGCGATGCGGAGGGTTCCATGAACGCCGCGAATATCCTCAAGCCGGCTCTTTCCCGAGGGGAAATTCAGGTCATCGGGGCGACGACGTTTGAGGAATACCGGAAATATATCGAGAAGGACGCAGCGCTGGAACGCCGGTTCCAGCCGGTAAAAATAGCGGAGCCGTCGCTCGCCGACACCGAGAAGATTCTGAACGGAATCAAGCCGTATTATGAATCTTTTCACCGTGTCCACGTTCCGGCTCCGGTGGTAAAGAAAATCGTCACCCTCTCGGAACGGTATATCAACGACAGGTTCCTGCCCGACAAGGCAATTGATCTGCTGGACGAATCCTGCGCGTGCGCGGCTCTGAGAAATAAGCCCATGGCGAAATTCGACGATGTAAAGGACCGTCTCGAGACGCTGAACGCGGAAGAAGAGGAAATGACTGCGCCGGGAGTGGATCCAGATTATGAGAAGCTGGCCGAGATCCGGATGGGAATTTCCAAGCTGTCCAGACAGGAAAAAGAACTTGCCCCGGCGGCACTGAACTCTTCGGTCGAAGAGCGCGACGTCGCGCGCGTCATAGAACTCTGGACCGGAATCCCGGCAAGCAGGATCCAGGAGGGCGAACTGAAAAAACTCGCCAACCTGGAAAATGTCCTCAACAGCCGGGTCATTGGCCAGAAAGAAGCCGTATCGGCCCTTGCTGCGGCTATTCGGCGCACCAGGGTGCAGATCAGCCCCCGGCGCAGACCCGCTTCGTTTATCTTTGTCGGGCCTACGGGGGTAGGAAAAACCGAACTGGTTAAAGTCCTTTCCCAGGAACTGTTTGATTCGCCGGAAACGCTGATACGCCTTGACATGTCAGAATTCATGGAAAAGCATTCGGTTTCCCGCATTATCGGTTCTCCGCCCGGATACGTCGGCTACGACGAAGCGGGGCAGGTGACGGAAAAAGTACGCCGCCGCCCGTATTCGGTCCTGCTTTTTGACGAGATTGAAAAGGCGCACCCGGATGTGATGAACATCCTTCTGCAGATTCTCGACGAAGGGCATATCACCGATGCGCATGGACGCAACGTGAACTTCGAAAATACCGTCATTGTCATGACTTCCAACGCCGGAAGCGACCGGAAAGAAGGGACACTCGGCTTTGCCCGGAACGACGCCGACGTGACCCGCGAACGGGCTCTCAAGGCGCTGTCTGACTTCCTCCGTCCGGAATTTCTCAGCCGCGTGGACGAGATCATTGTTTTCCGCCGGCTTGAAGAGGACGATTTTGAGAAGATAGCGCATCTGATGCTGAACGAATATGTCGGGTCGCTGAAAGAACGGGGAATCCTGCTGACTTATGACGAAAAAGCCACCCGCTGGCTCGCGAAGCATTCCATCGGCGGAAAAAGCGGGGCGCGCGACCTGCGCAACCTCATCCGCCGGGAAGTCGAAGATAAGATAGCGTCACTGATTGTGGAAAACAGCGACAGCCAGCTTTCAGCCATTTCCATTACGGCTGACGCGAAAACCGGTATCCGGCTGGGATGGCTGAAATAACCAGCCTGAGTTCCTAGAGAGGCCAGAACCTTTGGCACGGTTGGAAATAAAAATCATGGGCGCCCGTGGAAGAAAAATTCCACGGGCGCCCATTTCTCGCTCTGGTTAAAAGTGCTTTTGCCTTACGCTTTATTTCAAAGGTTTAGTTCACGATTGTACCAATTGTCCGGGGAAATTTTTCCCTATTAACATAAAACCCGGCGCTGTCTCCAACTTTACCGACGGCAGTTGCTTTGAAAAAATATTCGCTTTCTTTCGAACCGCTGAAAACAACTCGGAAAGCGGAAGGAGTCCCGCATGCAAAAACTGGCTTTTTCGCAGAGGATATTTTGAACTGATAGGTTTTCCCTGATTTTACTGTCAGTTGCCTGCCCGTGTCCAGCATTACACCATTCGAATTGGATCCAACCGCCGCAATCAAGAGTCTTGGGCCTCCGTTGATGTAGATACCAGCTTCAAATCCTGGCTCGCCGACAGCTGTAATTTTAAAGAAATAATCATTTCCGATTACCTTGACAAGCTTGGTGTCAAACACACCCGCTGTACCAACCTTGAAATCGGGAATTCTGCCGTTTTTGCTTGTTATTTTAAATGTATAAGCTCCGTTTACGCTGAAGTCGCGCGTCGTGTCGCTTAAAAATGTGGCCGTATTGTTTTTAACAGACACAACTGAAGTTTTTGGGTTCGTCTTTGACACGTTTTTCTGAAGTTTTTTGGTGATCGTGCCGGGATTTGCGTAGACGGTATAGGTCGTGCCTCGGCCATTTCCGCTCCGGTAAGTAACTTCTGAAGTTTTATCCGCTTGAATTGTAATAGTTCCATTTTGGTAGTCTACGTAGGCGGAAACCGGTTCCGTTGATTTGAACAAAGATTTGTTCTGATAATGAAGTGAGGTCGCGTAATTGACTCCGATACCATCGAGCGAACCATTTTTCTTCAGTCCGACCAAAGAAACCTGTTTTGCATCTGTTGAAACGCCGAGAGAATTTTCAATTTCCGCTTCGCTTCGCTTGAAAAGGACGATATCATTCTCGCCGGCGGTATAGGAAATCTTTGCGCCCAAGACATCGGGTTCGTCGATGGTCTGTGCAATCTTGATCGGCGCATCGGCGGACAAATCCACGTTGCTTTTCTTCAGACGGATTTCAGTAATTCCGAGCAGATATTTGTTACCTTCGGGTACGCTTGTTCCGGTGCAGACTGCCGTTAGAGTGTGGGTCCCGGCGGTAAGATGCATTTTTCCAACGGTAAATGGAGCGGCATTCAAAACAACCGTCGTGCTGTAGCCGTCCATTGGTTTACCGTAGGGAATGTTATCAATGGACATTTGATAGATTCCATAAGCAGGGGAAGTCGGATGGAGTAAATCAACAGTGTAATTTCCTGTTTCCGGAACCTCAAAGGAGTAGGTTACTTTGGATTTGACTCCAGATTCACCACGGAATAGTGAGACGGAAAGGGGAATTCCCGAATTTTGATCAAGCTTACTCAGTACATCGGTACATCCTGCATTGATTACGTTTGTCGGCTGAAAGATATTCGCAGGAATGTTGATCGCGCTTGCGAAGGTATTTAGAATGGTCATAAATTGATACTGCCGGGCTTTCTGTATATTTGAGACGTGGATATATGGACCTTCCTCCTGGTTGTTGACAGTGTACATGTCACTGTCAATCTGAAGTTTGCCGTTTCCGATGAACTGCGCGTAAAGATTTGTCGCGTTCCTGTTTATTTTAAGAAGATTTCCCATCTGGCTTGAGGTAAAGCCCTTAACTGCCTTTCCATCCACGGATAAGGCATCCCAGCCGCCGGTAAACAGGTTCCATGTGTAGGTGCGGTTCTGCGAAGAATTCAGATCATCAAACAGCACATAGTAGGGATGTCCATCATGATTTATCATAATGGCATGCCGGTCAAACTGTTGCAACACATTTAGCCCGTAGGAATCTGCTGCACTGCCGATAAGATAACCATAGGAAGGAGTTAAAATATTCGGTTTTAAAGAGCCGCCGCCCTTAAATACCTGAGCGCCGTTTTCCGTATTTTTCTCCCAGTCAACCAAAATTGTATTGTGACCGACTTTTCCGCGAAACTGCTGCCGTGCCTGTTCCGTCGAGACAAAAGAAGAATATCCCGGGTCGTCGGCGATCCAAGTCCCGTTGGTTGCAAGCAGAAAACTATTCTGATCATAATGGTTATGACCCATTGAGGAATTATCGCTGATTAGCCCCAGCACGGAATCGGTCGTTCCCCAACCGGTGCGCAGTGATCCCCATCCAACTTCGGGTATGATGCTGGAATTGCAAAGTGCTTTATCCGGTTCCGTAATTTTAATAGAGTTCAGATCACAGAGGAACAAAAATTTCTGTGTCAGTAAAACATCGCTGCTTCCTAACTTTGCATGGGTCAAGTACCACCCAGCAAGACCATTCCCGTTTTTTGCGAGGACTGAGCAGGTTTGATAAAACTCCTGGGTTCCTTCTGTCATATCTGAAACGGGTGCAAGGGACAGAGATCCAGGTGCGGAAAAATAGATAATCCACTTCATCAGAGTATCATTCAAATAAGAGTTTTTGATGAGGGAGGTTTCTCCTGTCACACGTGCCAGTTGGTCGAAGGATCCGACAATATTTTCAAGAGCATAGCTGGTATAGCCGAATCCCTCTTCGTTGCCGGATTTCTGCTTCTGGTCAAGATACCAGTCAAAAAAGTCAGTTGCACAAGTCAGATAGCGGTCGGTAGTGCTGCTGTCCACATCATCCATAATTGCCAGAGCGCCAGTGGCAAGAGCAGCGTTACGAAGCCCTTGGATATTCCAGTCAAGCTTATATTGCCCGTCGTGATATAATGGCTCAAGCCCCAGCGTGATGATTGCTTCCCGGATTTTTGCCCTTTCCGTTTCCGTCATTTTGTCAAAACAGACGTCATATGCTATAGCCGCGCCTTGAACCAGATGCGCGGTATCCAAATTTGTAAGCTGTTCTTCTGGATATTTATCTTTCGGATCATGCCATAAGTTCCATCCACTCATTGCAGACAAAAAGTTGATCGCTTTTTGTGCATATTCTGATTTTCCGGTCAGCATGTATGCCATGGATAGAATTTCCAGATGATCTTCAATTCCTCTGGAAAGCTGTGTCCAAAATGGGAATACATTATACCCTGCAGGACAATCGGGAGATTCTGGCTGCTTTTCCGGTGGATTCTGAATGGTAATACTGTACGTTGTGCCATAAGCACTGAACGATGTTTTATAAGACGTTTCATTGAGATATATTTCAGCTTGACTTATTATCTGGTCTGCAACTTCTTTGCCGGTTACACCGGTTGCTGTTTTATCGGTACTGTTTGCCAGCCTGCGTAACGAGGCAATGTCGTCCGCCGTAAAGAACACTTTAGGATGATTTTTTACAATGGAATCAAAGTGCCGGACTTCTACGGCAGGAGGTGTATACGGTTTTATAGAAGCGCTGTCGCCATATACAATTCCCTGCTCGCTACTGTTCTGATAAAAAAGCAGTGTGGAGTAGGCCGCACCAGCCGGTGCATCCATGATAGCAGATATATCACACCATTGCTTTGTCTGGCTGATTGTCATGGTTTTTGTGCTGATACGGTTACCGCCGGCAGACCAAAACTCCAGATAAAGATCTGCGCTGCCAATGGCGCAGTACATTTTTGCGTTTGCCTCATAGGTTATACCCGGCGTTACCGCCACCTTGGAGCTACGAAGACCGCAACCTTTGGGAGAATCGCTGACCAGCTTTACGGAATAGTTTCCTTTATAGTGCTGATCTTCGGAAAGAGATATTTGATTTACAGCATCCAATTTTGTCCAATGATCGGGAATACCGCCGGCGTCTGCGCCGTCTTCAAAGTCAGCATTCATAATTATGTTGGGATAGGTAAGTTCAGAAACTTCCGTCAAATTCACATCATCCAGAAAACTGTCCGTCTGTGCGTCGGTACCGCTATAAAATCCGACGGTCGACACATTTGCGTTCTCCGGAGCAACACCTTCAGCAGTAACGAGAGTCCATAAACCGAGAGCGGAGCAAAAGGAATTGGGAACCGGCGATATAATCCGGTTCGTTCCGTTCAATGCATCCTCTTTGGTTTTATAGAAATTCAGGTAGAGGGAGATGCCCGAACCAGATTGATTATAAACCCATGCAGTCGCGCATATCTTTTTTCCTGCGCTTACCTGGACCGGGTCGCTTGCTATCCCAGCTGTCAGATCGCTGTCATCAACCAGTTCAAGGGCATGAGTTCCATTGTATCCGTTTCCTCTGTGGACCATAGAAGTAGTAAGAACGTATTTTCCGGAGGCATTGGAAGGCCATTGCTTCCAGTTTGCCGGCATGCCGTTCATCTGGACAGTGTCTTCGAATCCCGCATTCAGCAAGACTGCGCTGACCGGTTCCTCCCCGGAGTCTTCTGACGTTTTGATGATTGATATTTCATCCACATAGCTCGTGGTATCTTCCGAACGGTACTGGTAGACAATCACGGATGCAAAAGCGGCGTCTTTCGGTGCTGTTGCCACATTTTTTGTTTTTACCCAAGAGCCTGAGACATTTGAAGTTGTATCTTTCAAACTCAATTCTGCGCCGTCGCTTGTATAAAAATAGGCTCGGACAACCGGGTTTCTTCCGCTTGCGGTGTAGGTATATGCGTTGAAATCGTAAGAAACTCCAGGCTCGACTGCAACGAGGGCGCTACGGATGCTGTTCTGCCCGATGCCTTTGGTCGTCGAAAGTTTGACGCTGTTCTGCCCCCTGTATGCTTTTTCTGTGGTAAGTTCTACAATTCCCTTGGTACTATCGGTCCATTCCCACACGTCATAGCCGATGGGAAAGCTAGTGTTTTCGTCGAGACCCTCTTCAAAGCCGCTGTTTGGAACGGCAGTGACCGATGGATCCAGACGGATTACTGTGGCACGGTCAAGGTAGAATCCTACATCTGTCTCGATCCCTTCTGCTCCAAGCGAAATAACGTAACGTGCCGTCACTGCACCATCCGGGGCTACAGCGGCATCAATACCTTTTGTATTAGTGGTGATATAAGACCAACTATCTGAAGAGCTTGTTCCATATTTTTGAGAATTTCCTACCAATTGGCCGTCTTCATTGTAATAATTCAGATAAACCTGATAACTACCATCCCCAGATGCCTTTTTGCTGAGGACATTAACTCGGAACTTTTCCCCTTCCACGACGGGTATTGGATCACTCATTACGGCATAGATGCCGCTTCCATGATAAGAAATTTTTAGAGAATGGGTCCCATAATTAACGCCGTTTAGATCTTCGTTGATCATAGCGGCTCCATTTTTACTGTCAGAACCGTCTGCGATACTCCAGTGGTCTGGGATCTGTCCCACAATTCCTGACTCGAATCCAGAATTAGCAACTAATTCCCAAACCTGCGGATTGTTTAATTTAGACACTGACCTGTTTGCAAAGTTTTCTTCATCGGAATGATGTAACGATGAATTTTTCGACTCCGTATCAACTTTTTCAAGGGTAGACGCTACCGCCGGATAGGACAACATCAACAAATTTGCCGATAAAACTACGGATAAGATTTCAACCCAAATCTTTCTTTTCATCAATTTCTTCCTCCTTTTTATTTGTTGTTTCTGTAAAGAAAATAAGATCCATGAAAGAAGAAACAATCACTAATCACTATGATAGAGGAATATTTTGGTAATTACTTTGCAAATTGTATACATAATTGCACTTATTGTATAATTTGAAGAGCATAAATAATTCTTTTAGACAGTTGTTCTTTACTACCGCATCAGTAAAGAATGCAAGAGGTGAAAAAGCCCTGCACACGCTTTACGTATGCAGGGCTGATTGCTGCTAAGGCAGTAAGTATTTTAGAGTCTCCATCAGATTGTGTAGGTAATCAGGAAAGCCATCTTCCCTAGTGAGTATGCCTGCAGTATAAAGGCAATCATTTCATTCACTGCTCGGCGGTTAAAGCCGCTTTGTGGCTTAACTCATTTTCAGCTTTTTGTACAAAGCCGGTGGGCAAGTCAAGGGTGCCCGAAAGGAATTCATTTTATCTTTGATTTCACGGCGGATTTGTGCTCTATCGCCTTTAACTTTCCAAGCACAATCCGGACGGAACGATCTCCCACATCCATTTAGTTTTTCAGGCTTTTTCTACCCACACAAGCTGATGGAGATCCCCCATTCAAAGTGAATCCGGCCCGCTGCAACTTCAGAATTTAGCCGCCGTTGATACAGAGGGAGTCTGCCTTCAAATTCTGCCGCGCTGACAGCCTGTAACAATTCTTTGTTCGACCTTTAAGGGGGGCTTCCGTGCGCTGTGGAATAGGGATTTTATGCTGTCCCGGAGAAAAAGCACCGTGCCAAAATGACTTCGAGGAAAAAATCTTTGACTCTGCCCCAGTTGAAATACGGGTTCGTTATTCCGCCTGTCCTGCCAGCTTTTTCAGTTTTTTCATATTGGTGACCTGTATTCTGCCACGGGAAAGCCGGACAATGCCTTCCGACTGAAAATACCGCAGCATCCGTGTAACGACTTCCCGCGCGCTGGCCATATCGCCGGCGATTTCCTCATGGGTCGCGTTCAGCTTTCCTCCCGCATCCACATGTTCCAGCAGAAATATTGCGAGGCGCCGGTCAAAGCTCATAAACAGGATCTGCTGAAGGAGCCACATGACATCTGAAAAACGTGAGGAAAGAAGCCGGTTGGTATAATCGGCAACCGCGATTGAGCTTTCATTCAGTTCCTTAAAGACAGGCGTTGGAATCAAGATAGTGGAAGTGTTTTCGACCGCCTGTGTCTGGACATCAAAGCGGATATCTTTCATGACGCAGGAAGCTGAGAAAATACAGACATCCCGTTCAAACAGCCGGAACAGCGTGACTTCCCGCCCCGATTCGGAGAGAATATAAGAACGAACCTGCCCTCCGGTAATCACATAAAGCCCGGAGCAGTCATCCGGGCCGCTGTGAAGCATGGAACCAGCCCGGAAAGATCGTACCACGGCATTCCTGCCGATTAATCCTCGCTGTGCTTCCGTCAGCTTTCCCCAGAAAGGAAGAGTCCCTTTTAGAAAAAGAAGTTCCTTTTCCCCAATCGGCATGGTTCCTCATCTCCCCTCTCCGTATTATATCATACCTTGGCGGATCCGGGAAGAACCCAGAATTTTCAGCGGTTCTTTTCTTTTTCATCCGACGGCGGCTTTCC
>DAITAP010000006.1:14979-15287 GCA_036824225.1 Caproicibacter sp.
GGAACGCGCGGAAGCGTCCAGCTTTTTCAGGAATCCGGCGGAAACCGGGATACAGATGAGAAACGACGCGAGATCGGCCGCCGGCTGGCTCAATTCTACGCCTTTGATTCCCAGAAATCGCGGCATCAGCCACACGGCGGGAAGAAAACAGATCCCCTGCCTCAAGGCGGCAATCAGGCAGGCCTTTTTCGTTCTCCCAATGGACTGGAACATCATGTTGGAAATAACGACGAATGCCTGGACGGGCGTGACCGCGCACTGCGCGCGAAAGGCTGCCGCGCCTTCCGCCACGACGTCCGGATCGCTCC
>DAITAP010000006.1:15297-28512 GCA_036824225.1 Caproicibacter sp.
GAGGTGCCAGGAAAAAGCCGATCCCGCAGAGGACGAGGAGTCCGGCAAATCCCGCCGCGACGCAGAACCGAAAAGCTTTTCGAACTCGCCCATACCGCTTTGCTCCGTAATTATAACCGGCAACCGGCTGGAATCCTTGTCCGAAACCGATCAGCGCGCCGAGTATGAAAAAAAACGCCCGGCCGACGATTGCCATCGCCGCGACCGCCGCGTCGCCGTAAGCGGAAGCCGCGATGTTGACGGCAATGGAAGCCGCACTGGCAAGACCCTGATGGATAAGCGAGGGCAGCCCCGCTTTCAGGATACCTCCGGGGACAGGCCGCCGCAGGGTAAAACGATGCAGGTGCAGGCGGACAACGGTCCGGCCGGAAAGATAATGGGACAGGAAAATGCAGAAGGATACCGTATGGCTGATAAGGGCCGCAAGTCCGGCCCCGGCAATCCCCATACCGGAGGAGAACATCAGGAGAGGGCTTAAAATGACATCCAGAACACACCCGGCTGCAACACCGCTCAGGGCAAGCGCCGTTTTTCCTTCGGAGCGAAGCATGCAGTTGAGGACAAACGAGGCGCAGAGAACCGGTGCGCCGGGCAGAAGAAACTCCGCATAGCGGATGGCATAGGGCTCGATGGTGGAAGTGGCGCCCAGGAAGCGGACCAACTGTCTCAAAAACAGAAGGCAGAAAACAGAGATGACCCCGCCGACCAGCAGGGAAGAAAAAAAAGCGGTGGATGCAGCCGTTTCAGCCCTTTGCGGTTCCTTTTTCCCAAGATACCGGGAAATCAGGCTTCCTGCACCCATGCCGAGCGTGAACCCGATAGCCTGGATGGCAGACGTCAGGGAGAAGACGACTCCCGCAGCGCCTGCCGCGCTTGTCCCCAGCCGGGAAGCGAAAAAAGTGTCTGCGAGGTTATAGGCGGATGAAATCATCATTCCCGCGGCGGCTGGAGCGGCAAGTGAAGTGATCAGCTTGGGTATCGCTTCGCCGGTCATTTTTCCAAGCTGTTTGTCCGCGCTGTCTGATCTGGCCATGCTTTTCCCCCCTGCCGCAAAGTCCAACGTTAATCAGTTTTCCCAATTCGCGGGCATTATCCAGAAATGGGTATAAAAAAGCCCGCTTAAAAAAGCGGGCTGTAAATTAAGATTCCATCCTGCCCAAGGCGCCGGCTAGTCGGCGTAGAGCGGCTGAACATTGTCAGCTTTCATCAGCGAGTCGCGTTCCGCCTGGGTTTTGCCGTAGTAATATTTATGATTGGTTCCGGTCGCGAAATAAAGATAATCCGTCTCTGCGGGATTTGCGGAGGCACTGAGGGCCGCCGCGCCGGGATTGCAGATCGGACCCGCCGGAAGGGCAGGGGCGCGGCCCGGATAAGTATTGTAATAATATTTAAACTTGTCGCCAAAAACGGGAATCAGGTACTGGTTGCAGTAATCCCGTGTGGAATCAGCCTGAAGAATCATTCCGGCTTTTAGCCGATTATGAAATACGGAGGAAACTTTTTTCATGTTGGAGGCGTCATCCGCTTCGCGCTCAATGATGGAAGCAAACGTGATGACTTGATCCGTCGTCATCCCCGGATAGCTGTACTTATTGTCAATGGCGGTTTCCGCGTTTCGGAGAAAACGGCCTACGGCATCCTGAGGTTTCATATCGGGATAGAAATCATAGGTGTCGGGGTACAGGTAGCCTTCCAGCTTATACGCCCGTTTGGAACTGGAAGGAATTTTTTTGACCAGAGGATAATAGCTGAAATCATAGGACTGCGCGGCTTTGACAAAATCCGCCTTCGAACAAATTCCGTGGGCTTCCAGCCGGGCGGCAACCTGGGCGAGAGTAAATCCTTCGGGAAAGGTAAGACGTATGGTCTGGGGCGGCTCCGGCTTAGAAGGTTGAGGGGAAGAAACCTGTCCGGCTTTTGAGGAAACTGCGGGGGCTTTGGAAACCGCTTTTGATTCCGCAGAGGCGGGTTCCTCGGATTGGAAGTTTTCCGACACGGATGCCTGGGAAGACAGGACCGCCGAAGACGCAGAAGAGGGAACCGAATCGGAAGACGATTTCTCTGAAGTCAAAGAGGAGCTTGGGGAAGAAGCTGAAATTCCTCCGGAACAGGCGGACAGTGTCAAAATCAGAAAGACCGCCAGAACAGTATATCTTATTATTTTGGCCATTTTTCAGACCCTTTCTTTATTTTTCCCCATTATACGCCTCCTTTCCGGGATTGACAATCGGGAAGAAGAATGTTGGGAAAAAGCGGCAGCTACGAAAGGGAAGATTTCAGAATTTCCTCGGCGCAGCGGATCCCGTCTACCGCGGAAGAAACAATGCCTCCCGCATAGCCTGCACCTTCTCCGCAGGGGTACAGCCCCGGTACGGCGGGGCACTCTAAGTTTTTCCCGCGTGTCAGCCGTACGGGGGACGAGCTTCGGCTTTCCACGGCGGTCAGGACAGCGTCCGGATAAGCAAACCCGCTGAACCGCCTGTCCATGGCACGAATTCCTTTCCGCATCGCGTCGCAGACAAAAGCGGGCAGGCAGTCGTCCAGCAGGCAGGGCGTGACGCCGAGCGGGTAGGTTGGTCTGACGCATCCAAAGCCGACAGAGGGCCTGCCTTCCAGAAAGTCACCCACGCGCTGCGCTGGTGCCCGGTAATTTCCTCCGCCCAGGCGGAAAGCCTCTTCTTCCAATCTTCGCTGGAATTCAACGCCCGCGAGGGGCCCCGTGCCGCCAAAGTCCGAGGGTCCGATACCAACCAGCAGGGCGGAATTTGCGTTTATGCCGTCCCGGGCGTAGGGGCTCATGCCGTTTGTGACCAGCCGGCCCTCTTCGCTGGCCGCAGCGACGACGGTTCCTCCGGGACACATGCAGAATGTATAGACCCCGCGCCCATTGGAAAGGTGGACGGCCAGGCGGTAATCGGCTGCGCCGAGGGCTGGATCCCCCGCATACCGTCCGTACTGCGCTCTGTCGATTTGCTTTTGGAGATGCTCAATGCGTGCCCCGACGGAAAAGGGCTTTGATTCCATCGGCACTCCGCGGGAAAGCAGAAGTTCGAAAGTATCCCGGGCGCTGTGGCCGACGGCGAGTACAGCGCGCTGTGTTTTGAGTGTTTGCAGGGGTCCCCCCCGTGTGCGGAATTTAAGTCCCTCAAGTTTTCCGAACCGCATTTCAAAATCAGACATCTGCGTATCGAACAGGATTTTTCCGCCCAGGGTTTCTATTTTTCGGCGCAGGTTTCGCACCACTCCGGGAAGTCTGTCCGTGCCGATATGCGGTTTCGCGAGGTAAAGAATTTCCGGAGGCGCGCCTGCCGCCGCATATTCCTCCAGTACTTTGCGGATGCGGGGATCTTTGGTGCCGGTGTTCAGTTTGCCGTCGGAGAAGGTCCCGGCGCCTCCTTCGCCAAACTGAACGTTGCACTGAGGGTTTAGATGTCCTGTCTTCCGAAAGCGCTCTACCTCAGGACGGCGGATCTCCACGCAGGAACCGCGTTCCAGCACAATGGGCTTCTGTCCTGCTTCCGCCAGAATCAGCGCGGCGAACATCCCGGCAGGTCCGAAACCGACGACGGCTGGCCTCGGACTTATGGGGCGGCTGCCGGGCAGAAGGTAACGGTATGGCCTGATTTCTGAAATATTCCGGCCGCGCGGGCGGCTGCCGACAGGGCAGTCCGCTTCCACCGTGCAGATAAAGTGGACGTCGCTTTTTTTCCGCGCGTCCACAGATTTTCTGACAAGTTTTAAGGAGCGTATATCCCGCGTTGAAACGCGGAGACGTTTTGCCGCGGCTTTTTTAAGGTCATCCTTTGTTCCGTCAAGCGGCAGACGGATTTCGGAAATCCGATACATTGTGTTTTCTTCTCCCGTTAAGGCTGATTTTTATGATTGAGAGACACGGCCGCCGCGCGGCCAGAAGAATAACCGCTGGCCCAGGCCCAGTGAAGATTAAATCCGCCGCAGTCGCCGTCGAGATTCAATATTTCCCCGCATAGAAAAATACCAGGACAAAGCTTTGATTCCAGGCCTTTTCCGGTTTCGCACAACGGGATACCTCCCGCCGTGACCTGAGCGTTTTTCCAAGGAAGGGTACCCAGAACGGGGAAACGGAAATCGAGGATTCTCCGAGCAATATCCCGGACGCTGCTTTCCGTCAGCCTGGAAGCCGGCAGAGAGGGTGATTCGAGTATACCGCGGACAACTTCGACACACAGGGCCTTCGGCAGAAGTCCTTCCGCTATCTGCGGGGAAGGAAGAAAACCGCATGTTTTCGCTGTCTGCAGAAGAAATTGAATCAGCTCTTTTTCCTTAAATTCGGGCGCGAGGTTTAGTGTGATTTCAAGATTTCCCTGTTCTCCGGCAGCGCGGGACAAGTCAAAAATACAGATGCCGGAAAGAGCGCCTTCTGTGAACTGGACTTCCCCGGCTTCCGTTTTCAAGACCCTGCCTTTTGAAAGAACGGACGCCTTTGCCATGCAGCGTATGCCTTTCAGGGGACGGACGCGTTTTGGATCCGTCCGGATCTGCACCAGGGAAGGGAAGAGGCGGGTACAGGTATGTCCGAAAGGCGTCAGGAGGGAATATCCGGAGCCGTCGGATCCGGACTGCGGGCAGGCTTTCCCTCCCGTAGAAATGATCACCCGGCGGGCCGGCACAGATCTTCTTCTGCCGGATAGCAGGAATACGCCGTCGGATACCGAAATTTTATCGACCGCAAAATTACAGACAGTTTGAATTCCTTCGGCGTCCAGTGCACGGCGCAGGATGTTGAGAACGGAAGAAGCCTGAAGGCTGTACGGATAAACGCGCCCGCCGTCCAGCACGCGGCAGATAAGACCGATTTTCCGAAAAGCTTCCACTACCCGGTTTGGCGGGAAACGATCCAAAATGGGCGCGACAGAGGCAGTGTCGCCATGGTAGAGAGCAGATCTGGCTTCCAGGTTGGTTAAGTTGCAGCGGCCATTTCCTGTCGACAGCAGCTTTTTGCCTACCCGCTGGTTTTTTTCCAATATAATTATTTTAAGCTTCCGATCGATCTCTGCGGCCGCGCGGGCCGCGGAAAGAGCAGCAAAAAGGCCGGAAGCTCCGCCGCCTACTACCGCAATATCATAACAGTCCAAAGCAGAATCCCTCCGCTGTTTTCTGAATTATTATAACAGACAAAAAGGAAAAATACAATTGCACAGAGATCAGAGGAATGAAGAGCAAACAGAAAATTTTCTACTTTCGGAACGCTTCATCCAATTCGAGCCATCATTTTAGGGATATCAGACGGAAAGAAGAGGCGGGTAAAAAACAGATTCCCAGTTTGTGATTCCGGATTTTTTAGGTTCAAGATCCAGCCCTATGTAGGCATATGCTTTAGGTTCCGGGATAAGCTGGCATTGACATTTCCAGGACAGATTTTCTCCCTGGAAATCTTTTTTGTCAGCTATAAAAGGCATTAAAAAGGGCCGCTCATACCGTTTTTCTGTATGGGCGGCCCCCTGCGTTTTACTTCCGCAGGGACTTTCAGCCAATGCGTCTCTGTCCCTGTTTAGAAATTCGCAGAATTTTTCTGAAAGGTTATTTCATGCCTTCCTCGTAGCTTTTGATCATTTTCTTGACCATTTGCCCGCCGACGGAACCGGCTTCTTTGGAGGTCAGGTCACCATTATAACCCTGCTTCAGGTTAACGCCGACTTCCGAAGCGGCTTCCATCTTGAATTTGTCCAGAGCTGCGCGGGCTTCAGGAACAACGTTCTTCGCCATAGTGCAACACTCCTTCGAATTTCAATCCTATCTTTTGCGTTTGCATCGTTAGTTTTCACCTAAGCGCCGTCTTTATAACTGACAATTTATAACACGTTTAAACAATATAACCATTTGAAGAATCCACACCGGAAATCAACAGGGCGGCGCTGACAAAAAGTGTCTGGAATGGACTATGCTTCTGAGAAAAAACAACGTTAAAGTCGTGCGGCTCCAGCATTTTCCCCGTAAGCGAGGCGAGGCTGCGCTGAAGGCTGATTGTCGCGCCGGTGCTTTCCAGACCGGCAATACTCAGGGTGTCGCGCTGTCCTGTCCCGCAGGTAACGGCAGTACAGGCGGAGCCTTTCAGCAAAGCTGCCGCAGCAGAGTTTTTCGATTCCAGAACGCAGAGAAAACCCGCAGGTATCTTCACGGGCTTTTGAGGCCGTACGCTGTTTTTTAAAAGAAGTATCCCGGACGGGATTTTAAGGGCTGGAATTTTTTCTGTTTCATAGACAAGAAATTCAGAGGGCGGCCCGCAGCCAAGAATTTCAGACGGGCCCAAATACTGAACGCCGCCGCACCGGGAAAGAGCGGGAATCAGCGCGTCCCGGATAGAGACATCGGCCGGGTCTCCGCATAAAAGAATAAAAATCAGGCGAACAACACCGCCTTTCGATCTTGTTTTCCGGCCGCATGAAAAAAGGGCGGCCAGATTTTCTGGCTGCCCTTAATTTTAACGTTCCCGCGGAAAATATGTATTTTAAACGGTGATTCTTAAAGAGAATTATTTTTGTATTCAGGAAGCGTAATAGCGGGAAAGAAAATTTTTTGTCCGCAGACTCTGCGTGTTTCCAAAGACCTGGTCAGGAGTTCCTTCTTCTACGACCTTTCCGTCTGCCATGAAGACAACACGATCGGCAACATCGCGGGCGAAAGTCATCTCGTGCGTAACGACGACCATTGTTCTGTGTTCGGCCGCAAGACTGCGGATGACTTGAAGAATTTCGCCGGTCAGTTCCGGATCCAGCGCGCTGGTTGGTTCATCAAAGAGAAGAATGTCGGGATCCATGGCAAGTGCCCGTGCGATGGAAACCCGCTGCTGCTGACCTCCGGAAAGTTCATATGGGTAAGCGTCGGCTTTGCTGGAAAGCTCCATCTTTTTGAGCAGATCCCTTGCAAGAGCGGCGGCTTCCTGCTTTTTTTTCCCGAGAACCCGGACCGGGGCTTCCGAAATATTCTGCAGTACGGACCAATGCGGGAAAAGGTTGAAGTTTTGAAAAACGAGACCGATATGACGCGCGATGCGAATGCGCGTCGTTCTGTCGGCGTAGACCGCTTTCCCTCCGATCCCATCCCGCACAAGCTGGCCGCCGCAAACGGAAATTTGCCCCCGGTCAACGGATTCCAGCTGTGCGAGGCAGCGCAGGAGCGTGCTTTTCCCCGATCCGGACGGACCGATAATGGAAAGGACCTCGCCTTTTTCAACATCCAGAGAAATTCCCTTGAGAACTTTGACACCGCCAAAGCTTTTATAAAGGTTTTTTACGGACAGGACAGGCATAAGGCAGACGCCCCCTTAGTGATAATAATTCAGACGTTTTTCCATGGCCGTAAAGCAGCGGGTCACGACGGCGTTCATCACAAGATAGAAAACGGCGGCTACGGCAAACGGCATCATGCTGACGGACGATGAAACCCAGTCTGACGTGACGCGCAGCAGTTCCGTTACCCCAATTACCTGCGCGAGGGAAGTATCTTTCACGAGATTGATAAATTCGTTGCTCATGGGCGGCAGGATCATCTTACAGACCTGAGGAAGGACAATGAGAAAAAATGTCTGGTGCCTGGAAAATCCCAGCACCTGGGCCGCTTCGTACTGTCCGCGCGGAACGGCGTCAATGCCGCCCCGGAAAATCTCGGCAAAATATGCCGCGTAATTTAAGATAAAGGCTGTTTCGGCCGCCACTACGCGGTCCAGCTGGATACCGGTAAGGGGTTTGAGGCCGTAAAAAAGGAAGAGAAGCTGCAGCATCAGCGGTGTCCCCCGCATCAGCAGAATATAAAGCTGTACGGGCAGACGGATTGCTTTTTTTCTGGATCTGCGGCCCGCCGCAACCAGAAGACCCAGAGGAAGGGAAAGAAGCAGCGTCACAAAGAAAATGCGAAGCGACATCAGCGACGCTTCCAGCATCTGCTTGAGCAGGATGGAATTATTCATGAAGTCCAAGACCCTCCCCAAAATCCGCAGCAGATTCTAGACCTCAAATGGTTTATTTTTGGACGGTTGTGACGTCGGTTCCAAACCATTTTTTGGAGATCTCCGCCATTTTTCCATCCTTTGCCATTTCTTTGAGGGCACTTTCAATTTTTCCCTTTAAAGCGGTGTCCGCTTTCCGGAAAGCTACGACATAGTCCTCCGTCGCAAGGGAAGCGTCCTTACCGTCCTGATCTTTCAGGATGACATAGGCGCCTGGTTCTTTTGTCAGGTAATAGCGTGCCACAATTTCATCGATGGCAATTGCGTCAATGGTTCCGTTCTGAATCTCCAGTACGGCTTTGCTGTAATCATCGATTTTTACGATGCTTTTGAGCGAACTCTTGAAAGAAGCGTTGGCGTTCAGTGCCGTTTCGGCGCTGGAATCCGACTGCACACCGACGGTCTTGCCCTTTAAATCACCAAGTCCACGATAAGAGGAACCGGATTTTACCAGAATAATCTGATGGTTTTTCATATATGGAAAACTAAGAGTAAATTCCTTGTCACGCTCCGGCGTTTTGGAAAAGCCGTTCCACAGGCAGTCCACATTGCCGTTATTCAGTTCAGCCGATTTGTTGTCCCAGTCGATTGGCTGCAGCTTCAGCTCAATGCCCAGCCGCTTGCAGGCTTCCCTTGCAAGGTCGATATCAAAGCCGACAAGTTCCCCTGTCTGCGTATCGACATATCCCATCGGAGGAAAAGCCTTATCGAGGCCGAGCACTAATTTCCCCGAGGATTGAATTTTGTTCCAGGAATTGTCTGCCGCGGCAGATCCGGTCGCGGAAGCGTCTTTCTGTGGGCTGCCGGTGGATGCGGATCCGGCGGTGGAGCAGCCGGGAAAGGAGAAAATCATAAGGGAGGCCGCAAGAATTCCCCAAAATTTTTTCATTTTAATTAGCCCCTTCTATTTAGTATATCAAAGCAGTACGTTGCCATGTTATCATATTATCGCAGTAAAGTCAATGAAGGACTCTGCGCCTTCCGGTATGGAAATAGGAACCGGTTCTGGCTTTCTTAATCCATTCCGTGCTTTGACACCCGGAGCGGGAAAGGCTATAATGTCCATAAAATTTATAAGGACGGCCTTTGAAGGGGCCGGCGGAGGTGCGGCAATGAAATATACCATTGCGAACGACAGGTTGACGGCTGTGTTTGACACAATGGGCGCACAGATGAATTCCCTAAAAACCAGGGAGGGAACCGAATACCTCTGGCAGGGTAACCCGGAATATTGGAAAGGACAGGCGCCCGTCCTGTTTCCCATTGTGGGAAATCTTAGGAAGAAACGCGCTTCCATCGGTGGAAACAGAACGTGCCATATGGAACAGCACGGGGTTGTCCGTCATATGGAATTCCGGCTCGTAAACCGCGAGGCGGATTCTATTATTTTTTCCGTCTGCTCCAACGAATGGACGAGAAATCAGTATCCCTATGATTTTGAGCTTCAAATTCGATATGCCTTAAAGAAAACTTCCATCGTTACGGAATATACGGTGAAGAACCCGAACCAGGAGGTGCTTCCTTTCCAGATTGGGGGCCACCCTGCCTTTAACTGCCCGCTGGAAGGGGATGGACGGTTTGAGGATTATCGGGTGGAATTTGAGCTGCCCGAAACCGCCGACTGTCCTACCATTGATCCAGAAACGCGGCTTCTTGATATGGACAGAAGGATTCCTTTGCTGCGGGGAGAACGGTCATTCCAGCTGAACCGCGGATTTTTCCAGACGGATGCCCTCGTCTTTGACAGGCTGAAATCGCGCCGCGTGAAACTTTACAATCCGGCTTCGGGGCACGGCGTTCAAATGAATTTTTCCGATTTTCGTTATCTTCTTGTGTGGTCGAGCTCTAACGGCGGACCCTTTATCGCTCTGGAACCATGGAGCGGCCTGCCGACTTGCAGCGATGAAGGAGATGTCTTTGAGCAAAAACGCGGGGTATGCCTGCTGCCGCCGGGCAGGGAAGCAAAACGTTCCTTTGAGGTCTCTGTCTTTTAATCTTTAAAAAGTAGGGGAACAAAATCATGAGAAAGGGCATATGCCCTTTCTCTTTTTCGTTCCAGTTTTCAGGAAAAAGGTTCCCCTTCTCCTATACCGCCGTGCGTATCGTCCGGAACAGGGTGTTTCTTTGTATCAGCGAATCACAAACGTGTCCGCATTGATCCGGAAATTCATATATCCGGTTCGATGCGGGCTTTTTTTAAAAAGGAACATGCCGGGAAATTTTGCTGATCAAAAGGTTGGGATTCTCAAGGCGGTACCGGGTTCTGGGCTGCCGGCGGCAGCTGACTTAAACCGCTGGAATAATTTTGCCTTGCTTAGCGGTCTAAAAGCATCAATTCTATAACAAACTGCACAAAATAAATAAATACAAGATGGATATATTGCAAGAAAATAGCCAAATTGTCTTGATCTTTTCCCACATTGTGGTATGATAAAAACAGAAATTTTAGTGCCGCAAAGGAGACGTTTTATATGCCAGACCAAGCCGTTTCAGAGGCTCGGAATCTGCCGCTGAACCTTTTCAGCGCAGGGAAAAACAGCCGGGCCTACGAATATCTGGGCGTCCATAGGACAGTGCGCGAAGGCAGGTCATGCATGGTCTGCCGGGTATGGGCACCGCATGCGGAGGGGACGTCCGTAGCGGGAGATTTCAACGGCTGGAATCCGGAAAGGAATCCCATGAAACCGGTTGGGGGAGGCGTGTGGGAATGCATTCTTCCGTTTGAACTGAAAAAATTCGACGCTTATAAGTTCTGTATCCAGACAAAGGAAAAAAAGATCCTATTTAAAAGCGACCCCTATGCATTCCATTATGAATCGGATGAAGGCCACGCTTCCAAATATTATGATATTTCAGGGTACTGCTGGCACGACGCTGCCTGGCTTCGGCGCCGGAAAAAGAAGGCCGGCTTCAGTCAGCCGATGAATATCTATGAAGTGCATTTAGGTTCCTGGCGGCGTTATGCGGACGGTAACGTGTTTTCCTATGACAAGCTGGCCGAAGAACTGGTGCCTTACGTGCGGGATATGGGATATACCCATATTGAGCTGATGCCCGTAACCGAATACCCCTACGATGGTTCGTGGGGCTACCAGGTGACGGGCTATTTTGCGCCCACTAGCCGGTATGGGGAGCCAAAGCAGTTTATGAATTTTGTGGAGAAATGCCACGAAGCCGGGATCGGAGTGATTATGGACTGGGTGCCGGCTCATTTTCCAAGGGATGAAAGCGGCCTTGCGTTCTTTGACGGCAAGCCCTGTTATGAATACGCGGATCCTCGTATCGGCGAGCATAAGGAATGGGGCACTCTGGTTTTTAATTACGGAAAAAACGAGGTTGTCAGTTTCTTAATCTCCAGCGCGGTTTTCTGGCTGAAAAACTATCATATCGACGGGATTCGGGTTGACGCGGTTGCCTCGATGCTGTATCTTGATTATGGAAGGAAACCCGGGGAATGGATTCCCAATAAGAACGGGGGCCGTGAAAACCTGGAAGCGGTGGCTTTCCTGCGCAGTCTCAACGAAACGGTTCTGAATTTGTTCCCCGACACCGTGATGATAGCCGAGGAATCCACGGCATGGCCGATGGTTTCAAGACCCGTGAAAGACGGCGGCCTGGGTTTCAGCTATAAATGGAATATGGGATGGATGAACGACATGCTCCATTATGTTTCCCTGGATCCTTCCCAGCGCCGTTACCATCAGGACAACCTGACGTTTTCGTTCGTCTACGCTTTTTCCGAAAATTTCATTCTTCCCATTTCACACGACGAAGTAGTTCATGGGAAGCGTTCGCTGATGAACAAGATGCCCGGTACATATGAGCAGAAATTTGCGGGGGTGCGGGCTTTTCTCTGTTACATGATGGCCCACCCGGGGAAAAAGCTTATTTTCATGGGAACGGAATTCGGCCAGTTTATCGAGTGGGATTATAAAAAGGAACTGGACTGGCTGCTGCTTAACTATGAACAGCACCGGAAACAGCAGAAGTTTTTCCGTGATCTCAACAGCTTTTATCTCCGTACACCCGCCCTCTGGGAAGTGGATTTTTCCTGGGAAGGGTTCGCGTGGATTTCGAACGACGACTATACCCAGAGCGTGATTGCTTTCCGCAGAATTGCAAAGTCCGGCAAAGAAGTAATAGCGGTCTGCAACTTTCTCCCGGTCCGGCGGGAAAATTACCGCATCGGCGTCCCTTCTGCGGGAATCTATGAAGAGATTTTTTCTTCTGATGCTGCCGAGTATGGAGGGAGCGGACTGACAAACGGAAGCAATATTCACAGCTCCGCCCCGCCAATGCATGGCTGCGGGCAGTCGATCAGCCTGACGCTTCCGCCGCTTTCCGTCCTTTTCCTCCGGTGCAGGCGTAAGGTGCGCGGGCGCCGGGCGCCGCATCCGGGTCAAAGGTCCAGAAGAAAAAAATAGAACCGGTTAAGAAAGGGGGATTCATGCAATGTTGCCCAAACAGGAAGTTGTCGCCATGCTTCTGGCAGGGGGGCAGGGCAGCCGACTCGGCGTGCTGACCAAAAACCTTGCGAAGCCTGCCATTCCGTTCGGTGGGAAATACCGGATTATCGATTTTCCGCTTTCCAACTGTGTGAATTCCGGTATTGAATGTGTCGGTGTGCTGACTCAGTATCAGCCGCTGGAACTGAACGAATACATCGGCAACGGACAACCATGGGATCTTGACGGAACGACCTGCGGGGTTCGGGTTCTGCCGCCCTACCAGCGGAACCGAAAATCCGACTGGTACAAGGGTACGGCGAATGCCATTTACCAGAACATTCCCTACATAGAGCGGTATAATCCAGATTATGTGATTGTCCTCTCCGGTGATCACATTTATAAAATGGATTATTCGAAGATGATAGCGTATCACAAACGAAAAAAAGCGGACTGCACCATTGCGGAGATTGAGGTTCCTTTGGAAGATGCCTCGCGGTTTGGCATTCTGAACACGCGCGAAGACGGTTCTGTCTATGAATTTGATGAGAAGCCCAGAAAGCCGAAAAGCAATCAGGCTTCGATGGGAATCTACGTTTTTACCTGGAGCGTCCTGCTCAGATATCTGAAAGAGGATGCTGCGAATCCAAAATCTTCCAACGATTTTGGCAAGGATGTTCTGCCGGCCATGCTGAAATCGGGGGTGCGGATCTTTGCCTACCATTTTGAGGGATACTGGAAGGACGTCGGCACTATCGACAGCCTGTGGGAATCCAACATGGACCT
>DAITAP010000192.1:0-2061 GCA_036824225.1 Caproicibacter sp.
GGAGATCAAAAAGATCGTGGAGACGAACGATCCGGATGTTGTGATAAAAAATGGCGTCGCCTGAATCTGAAAGGAAGCGTGATGAAATGGATGCGGCAATCAAAAAAGAATTTATCCTGCAAGGGCTGTGCTGTGCCAATTGCGCCTCCAAAATTGAACGCGACATCGGTAAACTTCCGGGCGTGAGCGCCGCGTCGGTCGATTTCGTAAACGAGACTTTGTCCATCGAGATCGCACAGGAGGAATTCGTGGAAGGCGTGCTGGAACAGGCGGGCTCGATCATCAAAAGACATGACTCGGACACTGTCGTCCGTGAAAAAGCGCCGCGGGTCCCCGGGCAAAAGGTAATCTTTCTGAGCGGACTGTGCTGCGCGGACTGTGCGCAGAAAATTGAGGACGGAGTAAGGCGGATGGACGGAGTCCATGCCGCTTCCATGGATTTCGTAACGGGGCGGCTCACCATTGAAGCGGATGATCGGAGAGAACTGCCGGGCATCATCCGGCAGGCTGCGGAAATCGCAAGGCGCGTGGAACCCGACGCGGAGATCGCCTACAGTGAAGCGAAGCCCGACGAGATTGCTTCCGACGGAAAAAAAGAACGGGTCTATCGCGCCCTGCTGGTTGCGGGGGCAGTCTTTTACGGGATCGCCATTCTGGTGAAAGAACCGTTTTGGCTGAACTTTTCTCTTTTTCTTACAAGCTACCTTCTTGTGGGCGGAGAGGTGTTGCTGCGCTCGGTAAGGAATATTTCCAAGGGCCAGATTTTCGACGAGAATTTTCTCATGAGCGTGGCGACGATCGGAGCTTTCGCGATCGGGGAATTCGCCGAGGGCGTCGCCGTCATGCTGTTCTATCAGGTCGGGGAATTGTTCCAGCGTCTCGCGGTCAGCCGGTCCAGAAAGTCCATTGCCTCCCTGATGGATATCCGTCCCGATTACGCCAATCTGATCGACGGCGGGCAGGTACGCAGGGTAGCTCCGGAGGAAGTGGGCGTCGGTGATCGCATACTTGTCAGGCCGGGAGAAAAGGTGCCGATCGACGGCACGGTCGCCGACGGATGTTCCTCATTGGATACCTCCGCGCTCACTGGGGAATCCCTGCCGAGGGACGTGGAACCCGGCAGCACGGTGCTGTCCGGCTCCATTAATCAAAGCGGGGCTCTGACCATCGAGGTGTCCAGGGAATATTCCGATTCCACGATTGCAAAGATCCTCGACCTGGTACAGAACGCGAGCAGCAAAAAAGCCGTGACGGAAAACTTCATTACGAAGTTCGCAAGGGTCTACACCCCCGCGGTAGTCTTTGCGGCTCTTGCGCTGGCGATCATTCCTCCCCTTGTCCTGCACGGTCCTTTTACCGGCTGGATCGGCCGCGCTCTGGTTTTCCTCGTAGTCTCCTGCCCCTGCGCGCTGGTGATTTCGATCCCTCTGAGCTTTTTCGGCGGGATCGGCGGCGCTTCCAAAAACGGCATCCTGATCAAGGGCAGCAATTATCTCGAGGCTCTATACAACGTCGACACGTTTGTATTCGATAAGACCGGCACTCTGACGAAGGGCGTTTTTCAGGTCTCCAAGATAGAGAGCGCCGGCGCCGTCAGCCGGGAGACCCTGCTTGATGTGGCGGCTCACGCCGAAGCGGATTCCAACCATCCCATCGCGCTTTCCATCCGGCAGGCTTACGGCAGGGAAATCGACCGGAAGAGAATCGCGGAAGCTGCGGAGATTCCCGGCCAGGGCATTCGCGTAACGATTGACGGCAAAACGGTTCTGGCGGGAAACAGAAAGCTGATGGATGCCGAGGGGATTTCGTGCAGCGAGCCCCGCGGACCCGGAACAGTGGCCCACATTGCGATCGACGGCGTTTATGCCGGGTATATCCTGATTGCGGACGAAATCAAGGAAAACAGCCGCCGCGCGGCGGAGCAGCTCCGGGCTGCCGGCGTAAAGCGCCTGGTTATGCTGACGGGCGACAGCAAATCGGTCGGAGAACAGGTCGCTGAAGAGGTCGGGCTGGACGAGGCATATGCGGATCTTCTGCCCCAGCAGAAGGTAGAAAAGCTCG
>DAITAP010000192.1:2071-2426 GCA_036824225.1 Caproicibacter sp.
AATCAAACGGGGAAAAGCGTCCGGCAAAAAGCTTGCTTTCGTCGGCGACGGCATCAACGACGCTCCCGTCCTCGCCATGGCGGACATCGGCATCGCCATGGGAGGAATGGGTTCCGACGCCGCCATTGAGGCGGCGGACGTCGTCCTGATGACCGACGAACCCTCAAAATTGCCTGAGGCGATTCAAATCGCGCGGAAAACACACCGCATCGTCTGGGAGAACATCATTTTCGCGCTCGGGGTCAAGGCCGTGATCCTGGTGCTCGGCGCGCTTGGGATCGCGACCATGTGGGCGGCCGTTTTCGGCGACGTGGGAGTTGCGGTAATCGCGATTTTAAACGCCACACGGGCGCTG
>DAITAP010000192.1:2436-2839 GCA_036824225.1 Caproicibacter sp.
AAGCCGTAAGCGGGCCGGTCACGAAACAGAACGGGTATAAAACGATATGAAAACAACCGCTGGATTGGTGTTCTGCCAGTCCGGCGGCTGTTTTCGCATGGGGCGAAGACAGGGGTGCCGCGCCCGCGTCCGGGCGGGCGGTTTTTTGAAAATCTTGAACACGTGCCGGGAGGCCGGGCTGGCGATTATATTGCGGCAGCCACACGCTCTGACGTTTTTGACAGGAGGGTGGGAACAGATGGACATTGCGATGATAACCATCGGATCGCGGGGAGATATACAGCCATTCCTTGCGTTGGGGCAAGCGCTTTGCAGGCGGGGACACCATCTCGGGGTCGCGGCTTTTCCGCGGTTTCGGGAGGACGTGGAAAAACTCGGCTTTTCTTTTTTCCCTATCCGCGGG
>DAITAP010000193.1:0-2673 GCA_036824225.1 Caproicibacter sp.
GAACGTCTGACACAGATTTTTGAGGAATACCAGAAAGATGTCCCCGTTGCCATCTGGGTCGGGCCGGGGCAGGTCCAGGATTTTGTCCGCGGGGTGCCAAACTGCATGGTGATTGACAGCAGGAGCATGGAAGTGAAAAAATACCTGGTCGAGGCGTTTTCCGGAAACCTCATCCGCTTTTATTACGGGAGCGATCTTATCGGAAACGAAATCGGCGCGGCCTCCAAAAACGTCATCGGAATTGCGGCGGGAATGCTGGACGGGCTTGACAAAACGGCGCTCAAAGGCGCGCTGATGTCGCGCGGGACCCGGGAAATCGGCAGGCTCATCCAAGCCATGGGCGGAAAGGAAATCACCGCTTACGGCCT
Organism: Caproicibacter sp.; assembly: GCA_036824225.1. GTDB lineage: Bacteria > Bacillota > Clostridia > Oscillospirales > Acutalibacteraceae > Thermocaproicibacter. The sequence continues at coordinate 369 of DAITAP010000193.1, forward strand.
TTCTCACCTCGGCGATTATGAGGCAACGGTCTTTTCCCCTTACAGCCGCAACCGGCGCTTTGGGGAACTCTTTGTCAAAGGGGAGCATTATGGCGAACTGGCTGAGGGAGCTGCGACTTCGACGGCGCTTTCCAAGCTCGGAAAGCGCTATCGGGTAGAACTGCCAATTTCAAATGCTGTCGAATCCGTAATCCACCAGGGAAAGGATCCAAACCGGGTCCTGTCCGATTTGTTTCTCAGAAGCCTGAAAATGGAATTTTAGTTGACAAAAATTCTGAAATCCATAAAATTAAAGATAGCACAGAATATTCAAAAAGAGGAGATTCGATTCATGACGATAGAAAACAGCAGTCATTCTGGCAAAGAGCAGAGCCGCCCGCCGAGAGGAAACCCGGCTGTCATGCGCGCAAAGCCGAATCCGCTGAGCAGGGTCGGAAAAGTCATCGGTGTGGTAAGCGGCAAGGGAGGCGTAGGCAAAAGCCTTGTCACCGCCCTTCTGGCAGCGCTCCTGAAAAAGCGCGGCCGCAGCACCGCCATACTGGACGCGGATATCACCGGCCCGTCGATTCCGAAAATGTTCGGCGTCCATGAAAAGCTGAAGGGAAGCAGCGGCGGGATATTCCCGGCCCGGACAAAAGGTGGGATTTCCATCATATCCTCAAATCTTCTTCTGCCCGACGAAAGCACACCCGTCGTATGGCGCGGACCGCTTGTTTCCGGAATGGTCCGTCAGTTCTGGACCGACGTCATATGGAAGGACATTGATTTTCTTTGCGTTGATATGCCGCCGGGAACCGGGGACATTCCTCTTACGGTTTTCCAGTCTCTTCCCGTCAATGGAATTCTCGTTGTGACTTCACCGCAGGAACTCGTATCGATGATTGTCTCAAAGGCCGTCAACATGGCGAAAATGATGCGAATCCCCATTCTCGGCGTTGTGGAAAACATGAGCTATATCAAATGCCCGCACTGCGGAGAAAAAATCCAGGTTTTTGGGAAAAGTCACACCGAAGAAACCGCACGGAAATACGGCCTGCGGCTTTTAAGCCGGATCCCCCTCGATCCGGGAATTGCGGACGCCTGTGACCGCGGCGAAGCAGAAAAAATAGAATCGCCGTGGCTTGACGAAGCAGCCGACGCCGTCGAGCGGATCGAGGGAACTTCCGCCGCTCCGAAAGGAGAAAAAAGCGGGACCATCCATTAAGCTCGGGAGCTTTTCTTGCCGAAGCTTCCGAAACATGATATACTTTTATCAGCAAGGAGAACTTTGGAAACGGAGGGACTGACGATGAGATCCGCCCGGATCGCGGCGGCTGTAACCGCTGTTTTCGCGGTTTCTGTCCTCCTGCCGGCGGGGGGATGTTCGCCCGGCCAGCCGGTTTCTCCGGCGGGTGCCGCTCCGTCCGTTTCGGAGGAACCCCCCTCTTCCGTCGTTCTTCCGGTTTCAGATTCCCCAGAATCCGTTTCGGCGGATCGAGAACCTTCCTTGGTTTCCCGGCCCAGCTCCTCTTCTTCCCAGTCGGAGAGCAGAACTGACAGCAGGCCGGCCTTGCTTCCAGTTTCCCTGGACGACGCGGTCTTTATAGGAGATTCCGTCACCCTGAAGCTCAAAAACTATGTAACCATCCGCCGCAGGTCGGATCCTTCATTTTTCGGAAAAGCAAAGTTTCTCGCAGCCGGCAGCATGGGCAGCGGCAACGCTCTGAAACCGCTCCGGGAGGATTCGATCCATCCTTCCTATAACGGCGAAAAAGCACTCCTCGAAGACAGCGCGGCAAAAATGAATGCCGGAAAAATCTATATTATGCTGGGCATCAACGATATCGCTTCTTACGGCGTGGAAAGATCTGCTCAAAATCTTGAAAAGTTGACTCTGAGGTTTTTAGCGAAACTGCCGGATGCCAGAATCTATATCCAGTCCGCCACGCCGATGCTCAAAAATAAGCAGATGAAAACGCTGAATAATGAGAATATTGTAAAGTATAACGAAAAGCTTCGGGAAATCTGTAACCGGAGAAGATGGAATTACCTTGATATTGCCACCGCCCTTTCCGGAGACGACGGAGCGCTGAAACCAGAATACTGCAGCGATCCGGATGAACTGGGACTTCATTTTACCGATCGGGCTTGTAAAATATGGATTTCGATTATTCTCACTCATTCCGGCTAGAGGACGACTGAATCTCATCAAAGGGTTTCCTGTTATTTCACGCCTTTTGGAAAGTCCTATGGTACGAAGTCAAGAGGGGAAATGCCGATGAAAAGATAAAAAAGCTGCTTTAAAGGCATCGGATACATGGAAAAG
>DAITAP010000194.1:0-2649 GCA_036824225.1 Caproicibacter sp.
GCCGTGCACCTGGGCGGAAACCGGGATTTTTTCCTCCTCTAATTCAATTTGGCAGCCGGAAGCAGAAGAAAACTCATTTAGTATCGTTCCCAAGCCTCCGCGCGTCACATCGCGCATGGCATGAACTCTCACACCGGAATTCAGCATTTTTTCAACCATTTCCGTCAAGGGAGCGCAGTCGCTTTTTATAGTATTCTGAATTCCCATCCGTCTGCTCAGAATTGCCGCGTGGTGATCCCCGAGATTTCCGGACAAAACAATAATGTCGCCTTCCCGACAGTTTTCCGGTCCAATTTCCACGCCGTTTTTTAAAAATCCCACGCCGGAAGTATTAATATAAAGGCCGCCAGTTCCTTCGACGACTTTCGTGTCGCCAGCTACAATCCGGACACCGGCTTCCTCCGCTGTTTTTGCCATAGACGCAGCGATTTTCTGAAGATCTTCGGTTTCCACGCCTTCTTCCAGAATAAAACCGCAGCTGAGATAACGCGGTAAAGCGCCGCTCATCAACAGATCGTTCACTGTCCCGCATACGCAGAGCCGCCCAATATCTCCGCCCGGAAAGAAGATTGGAGTTACAACAAAACTGTCCGTTGTAAAAGCTAATTTCTCATAACCTGGAACAACCGCGGAATCCCCCATTCTGGAAAGAACGGGATCGTTAAAAGTTTTTTCAAAAATCCCGCTGATCAGGTCAGATGTCGCTTTCCCGCCGGATCCGTGAGCCAAGGTGATTTTCATTGAAAAACCCTCCCTCCGACAAAATAATTATAGCAGCTTCCCTCCTGCGAGACCATGCAGGCGCCCTGCGGGTTCCTCGGCGTGCATACTTTCCCAAACAGAGGACACTGATCCGGGGAAAGGGCTCCGGTCAGAACCTGCGCGCACCGGCAGGCTGGGTTGACGCTCTGGTCGCTGTCAAGTCCAACGCTTCCCGCGTCGAAATGGGAATACCGAACCCGCAGGGCCAGGCCGGAGTTTTGAATGATGCCCATCCCGCGCCAGGCAGCATTACAGGGTTCAAAATACTTTTCTACCGCTTTTCGTGCTTCCGGATTTCCGTTCTCCTTCACGGCGGAAGGATAAAGGTTCAGCACACGCGCTTTCCCGCGGAGCCGGACGAGGGCATAAATGGAAGTCAGAATTTCTTCCCCTTTAAACCCGGAAACTACAAATGGAATCCCGTATTTTTTGGAAAGCGGTTCGAATATCCTGCTTCCCGTAATGACGCTGACATGCCCTGGCGCGAGAAATCCGTCGACTCCTCCCTGATTTTTGCAGATCCAGTCAATCACAGGCGGCATGGTCTTGAGCGAAGTCAGCAGACGAAGATTCCGAATCCCCTTTTTTTGGGCTTCCTCGAGAAGCATCGCGTAGACAGGCGCTGTGGTCTCGAACCCGACGGCGGCAAAGACAAACCGACTGTCTTTTTCCTTCTCCGCCAGGGACAGCGCATCCATTGGAGAGTAAAGCATCCGCACCCGGCCTCCGGACGCCTTCGCGTCGTTCAGGCTCATCCGGCTTCCTTTCACGCGAAGAAGATCCCCAAAACTAAGGACCTCTGTTCCGGGCTCCATACTTAGCTCCACAAGCCGGTCAATATATGAAGTGACCGTAACGCAGACAGGGCACCCCGGCCCTGAAATCAGGTGGATCGCCGGGGACAGCATTCGGACAATCCCGCAGCGGGAAATCTGGGCAGTATGCGTGCCGCAGACTTCCATGAGCCGAAGTTCGGGACCGTTGTAATTTTTGAGGTAATTTCGGATATCCGTCATAGATTTTCCAGTTCCTTCAGAATTTTACGCATGTCACTGCCCTCATTTTTTGTCAGGACCTGAAGAATACAGCCCGCGTGAACCAGGACGTCATCTCCGGGCTTTACCCTGACAAGACCCGCTTCCGCCACAAGAGTGTTCCCACTGAAATCGACTGTCGCTTTTCTGCCATCCACTTTGATTACTTTACCCGGTAAAGCCACGCACATCGCGCATCCCTCTCTTTCTCCTATCGATTCCTCTGGGCAAGGATCCAGGCCTGTCCCAGACTGATTCCGCCGTCGTTGGAGGGAACGGCAGAGTTATAATAAACCTGAAAACCGTCCGCCTCAAGCAAATCACAACATCTTCCCAGGAGCAGCAGATTGGCAAAGACGCCGCCGCTCAGCGCAATGCGGCATTCACCGTACTTTCCGCGGATAAGCCTGCACATGTCCAAGACCATACGGGCGACGGCCTCATGAAAACCGAGCGCAAGTCCGCCCCGATCCGCGCCGCTTTGTACCGCGAGCAGAAGCTGCCGGACAAAATCGATTGTGTCTGCACAGAAACGGCCGTCCGGGTCCTGAAACAGCCGAAATCGGAACGGATACGCCGGGATCCCATGAGCCTTTGCGGAAGAGGCCTCATTTTCCAACGCGATGGGGCATTCTCCCTCGTAGCTGTTTCTCAATCGAATGCCAAAAATTGCCGCCGCCGCATCAAACAGCCGGCCCATGCTGCTGCTTTTCACCGTATTGACCCGATGGCGAAGGGCTGCCAGAACGACGGCAGAGTTCTTTCCGGCCGGTTTTGCACCCGCCGCACAGCGGTAGCAGTCCGCTGTCAGGGACGCGTCCCAGGCCGACTTATCCCCGCCGCAGAGCGTCAC
>DAITAP010000195.1:0-2648 GCA_036824225.1 Caproicibacter sp.
GCGTGCGGGCGGCCCTCCGCGTATTCGCTGATGCGGCCGCGGCGGACTTCCTTGATTTCCTTTGCGGCCTTCAGGTCGATCCCGTCCGGGTCGTAGACCCAGCCGGTCGAGTCGCACAGCGTGACGACCTTGGCGCCCATCTGCTGCGCTTTTTCGCAGGCGTAAATCGCCACGTTGCCGGCTCCGGAAACCGCGATGGTCTTGCCCGCAAGCGACTTCCCATTTGCTTCCAGCATCGCCTCCAGAAAATACAGCAGGCCATAGCCGGTCGCTTCCGGCCTTGCCAGCGAACCGCCGTAGGAGAGGCCTTTTCCGGTCAGAATACCTTCATACCGGCCGGTGATATGTTTATACTGCCCGAAAAGGAATCCGATTTCCCGCCCGCCTACGCCGATGTCGCCGGCGGGAACGTCCAGGTCTGCGCCGATGTGGCGGTAAAGCTCCGTCATGAAGCTCTGGCAAAAGGCCATTACCTCGCGGTCGGATTTGCCCTTCGGATCGAAATCCGAGCCGCCTTTGGCCCCGCCGATGGGCAGGCCGGTCAGCGAATTCTTAAAAGTCTGCTCAAAGCCCAGAAATTTGATGATGCTGATATTTACGGAAGGATGGAAGCGCAGGCCGCCCTTGTACGGGCCGATCGCGTCGTTGAACTGGACACGGTAACCGCGGTTTACCCTTACGCGGCCGGAGTCGTCGATCCATGGCACGCGGAACTGGATCTGGCGGTCCGGTTCGGTCAGGCGCTCCAGAATCCCGTTTTTCTGGTACTCCGGATTCTTTTCGATTACAGGGCTCAGGGAATTCAGGACGGTTGTCGCCGCTTCCAGAAATTCCGGCTGGCTGGCGTAGCGGTCACTCAGTCCTTTCAGCAGTCCACTAACGTAAGGCATGAACGGTTCCTCCTAATTTGTTTGGAATTGGCATTGAGTCTGAAAATTACAGAAAATACTATCATATTAACACGAAAATGCGAAGAGAACAACGCATGACGGCCCGGAATTTGAAAGCGATATGATATTTTGATTCATTCCAATAAGCTGAAAGTTGCGGCTCCTTATTGGAAGAACATGGAAGAACCGTCTCGCCCGCGTTTCGCTCGTTGGGACCAGCGAATTGGGCGGGGGAAAAAATGAGGCGTATCAAGGGGAAAATGCAGTTACACGAGTTAATTTAATGTGAAATAAGGCGCAAAAAAGAATGGACAGATTTTTTAATTCAGTGATCTTGACATCGCCTATCGGGCGTGCTATGATACATTGTAGATAAAAAACAAACGAAAAAATATGCGGGAAGGTGTAAATTTACATTTTTCCAGCAGACGCCTGATTTTTAGATGGGAAATGACTGCTTTTATTGTTTACTCGTGTAACTGAGTGTGATCTCCTGTGATCTCGCACATAACCGCAGGAAAGGGCAGAATTGTTTCGTGGTAACAAGAAAAGAAGTGGCACAGCTGGCCGGTGTTTCAGAAGCGACGGTGTCCCATGTGGTGAATAAGTCCAAAGCGGTCAGCCCGGTATTGACGGAAAAAGTCCAGGACGTTATCCGCAGAACGAAATACCACCCCAATCGAATTGCCCAGAGCCTTTCAAGCAAAATCGGAAAGCATGTGGCCATGATCACGGAGGACATCAAAAACCCCTATTTTTCCGAGATCGCCGAAGGCATGAGCGAGGTGGCGGGAAAAGAAGGGTATATTGTCTCGCTGATCGGACTGAATTATGCGAGCGAAGAAATGCTCAGGGACCTGATCTCCCGCAACATCGACGGCGTTTTTTCGGCGGTTACTTCCGAGCGGCTGAATCGGGTTCTGGAAGAGTACCGCAACGCGGGCATCGCGCTCGTCGGCGTGGATGGGTGCAGCGTGAAGCTGGATTACTCCAAATCGATCGATCACATGGTGAAATATCTGGTTGACCTCGGGCATAAAAAGATCGCTTTTCTGAGCGGCCTTCCCGTCGATTACGCGGACTTTCGCTATAAGCTCTATAATAAATCGCTGCGCAAATACGGGTTGCAGCCGGACAAGCTGTTCACCGTCGAAGCCGGCTATCCGTTTCAAACGGAATTTCAGGACGGCTGCCGCGCGATGAAAAAACTCCTCGAACGCGGGACGGGAGCCACGGCCGTTTTTACCACCAACGACTTGATGGCGCTGGGCGCCATCAAGGCGATCCGCGAAGCGGGAATGTCGGTTCCCGAAGATATATCGGTCGTCGGCTGCGACGATATCTTCTTTGCAAATTGCATCGATCCGCCTCTTTCCACCATCTGCGCCCCCAAAAGGGAGATCGGCCGGCGCGCCATGTACAGCCTGCTCGACCAGATCCACGGACGGTCGGGGGAAAACATCATATTGGGAACGGATTTCATTGTGCGGAGCTCCACCGGGCCCGCGAAGAAATAGTATATTCCCGCCCTTGCGGGCGAGTATATAAATTACATTCTTAACATCCATTCAAATTCTGTTTAGGAGGAGAAAAAATGAAAATCAGGCGTACACTCAGCGCGCTGCTCTGCGCCGCTATGGTCGCATCCATGGCAGGATGCAACGGCGGAAATACGGCTTCGAGCGGCACGGACGCTTCTTCCGCGGGTACAAGCGGGGCAACTTCCTCAGAGGAAACCTCGTCCGCAGCGGGAAAGAA
>DAITAP010000196.1:0-2582 GCA_036824225.1 Caproicibacter sp.
TCCGCGAGCTTTTGCATCAGCGCCGGGATCACCGGGTCCTCGGTTTCAAAATGTCCGGCAGCGACCAGCGTGACGCCCAGGCTCTCCGCATCCAGCAAGATATTGTGCTTGCATTCTCCCGTCACAAACGCCTGGCAGCCGGCCTGGGCCGCATCATACAGATAGTCGGCTCCGCCTCCGCCGCAGAGTCCGGCCGAATTGACGCGCCTTCCGCCGTCGACGTAGCAAAGTCCTTCGCACCCCAGCGCGTTCTTGACAAATTGAGCGAACTCGCGCGGGCTGTATTCTCGGTCCGTTTCCCCGCAAAGCGCCTCCGGAAGGCCGGAATCCGAATTTTCACACAGCATTCTGACATTTTTCAGTCTGAGCCGGCCGGCAAGACAGTCGTTGACCCCGCCCGGCGCCATGTCAAGATTCGTATGGGCACAGATTGCCGCGATGGAGCGGCTTGCCAGCAAATACGGCACCGAAGCCGTGTCCAGTCTTTTGAGCGGATGAAAAATCACCGGATGATGGCTGACAATCAGCTGTGCGCCCAATTCGGACGCTTCCCGCACCACCTCAGGCGTGATGTCCAGGGACAGGATGGATTTTGGCACGTTCATGCCCTCGTCGCCAACCAGCAGTCCGGGGTTGTCAAAACCCATCGCCGTGCGAAACGGCGCAAATCCGTCGATAAACTGAAAAATGTCGCCAGTCGTCGTCATAAGCAGCTCCTCTTTCGATTAAGCCGGTCTGGATGACAGCAATTTTTCAATTTCGGATACAAGGAAATAAAAGCGGCCGGCATCCCGGGCGTTTCCTGACCTGAGGAGACCGTTCGCCCGCTTTTCCAAACGCCGCTTCTGTATTTCGAGGTACTTTCTTCCCTGCACCGTATCCGCTGTCATTCTGCCGATGTAGTAAAACAGTTCTTCTTCCTGCCGTCCCTGGGGGCAAAAGGAGACCTGCATCACCGAATAGACATGGCCGTCCTCTTCGGCGGCCTGTTCCCGCTCGATCAGGAACCCTTGCCGCACAAGAAATCCGCGCAGTTCCTCCGCCTTCGTCATGGGTTGAAGGATCAGGCGGCGGCCCGTTTCCTTTAGCCAAGGCGCGCGCTCAAGAATACGGACCATCATCAGCCCGCCCATGCCGGCAATCACGAGATCCTCCGCTTCCGATGGCTCTATCCGGTCCAAACCGTCCGAAAGACGCGCCGACACCAGATCCGACACCCCGAAGCGGTCAATATTTGCACGCGCACGCGCCAAAGGACCCGGCCTGACGTCGGCGGCTACGGCGCTTCGGATCATTCCCCGTTTTGCAAGCCAGACCGGCAGATAGGCGTGGTCGGTTCCCACATCCGCAAGCGCCGTTCCCGCCCGCACCATGGAAGCGCAGAGGGAAAGCCTGTCTCCAAGGGAAAACAGAGCGCATGCCCGGCGGGACACGCCGGACGGCCGTCCGGCAAAGCTTCTGTCGGACGGCCGCTTGTTTTTACTGGCGGGATGCGAGGTGTTCATTGAGCTTCTGAACCATTTCCTCCACATCCACACCGTGAACGACACAGGCTTCCTCCAGTGATTCGCCGCGGGAAGCGGGGCATCCCAGGCAGTGCATGCCCATTTCCATGAAAAAAGGAGCCGTGCTGGTGTCAAGATCAAGAATATCTCCGATTAAAGACTGTTTGGTAATCGCTACCATAACTGTATCCTCCAAAAAAGGTAAAATTCATAATATGAGACATGCTTATTATAATACCCAGGCAAAATCTTTGCAATACATTTCTAAGGACCGGCACCGTGCGGTTCCATTGGGAATCAGTTTTCGCCGTTTTCTGCGGGGTAATACCAGTTGTCACCTTCGCGCTTTTTGGCAATATACATCGCACGGTCCGCCTTGACGATCAGTTGGTCCACCGAATCCCCGTCCTGCGGATAAAAGCTCACCCCTACACTCAGACAAATTCGCACGGAAACGCCGTTGCTCAACATGGCGTCCCGTTTTGCCCGGAGAATTTTGGAAACAACGATTTTATAGTTGTCCGGTTCGTTGATCTGCGGGAGCAGAATCAGGAATTCATCTCCTCCGTAACGGGCGACGATATCGTTTCTGCGCGTCGCCGCGGTCAGAATCTCCGCCACCTGAATCAGCACCTTACCCCCGGCTTCATGCCCGTAGGTGTCGTTGATCTGTTTGAAGTTGTCCACGTCAATAAACATAAGGCCCAAGACTTCCCGGTTGCGTTCCGCCGCGCGCAGGAATTTTTCCGCCATTTCGTAAAAAAGCGTCCTGTTTGCAACGCCGGTCAACTGGTCATAATAAGCGAGGCGCTGAATGGCCTGTTCCTTCTGTTTCAGTTCCTGATTCAGCAGGCGAAGTTCACTGATGCTTTCGCGAAGCTGGCGGATCCGTTCAAAGGAATCCGTCACCTCGGTGAATTCGAGCAGCAGGCGCTTTTGGCCGTTTTCCATAAACCTGGTTACCCTGATATTGTACTTTTCGCGGCAGCCCATCAGCATTTCGTGCATGGCCGCGGAAAAAAAAAGATTATGTCCCTGTTCCAGAGCATCCATCAGGGACATTTGAAAATAAGGGCT
>DAITAP010000197.1:0-1690 GCA_036824225.1 Caproicibacter sp.
CAGTGGAAAAGTTCGGCAAGATTGATATTCTTGTAAACGCTGCCGGCATAACCCGCCGGGTTATGGCTCTTGATATCAGCAAAAAGGACTGGCAAGACGTGCTGGATGTAAACCTGACCGCTACTTTCTTTATTTGTCAGGGAGTTGCCCGTCAGTTCGTGAAACAGGGCACTGGAGGGAAAATTATCAACATAGGGTCAATGACCTCCTATCAGGGGGGGTTCAAGGTAATACCTTACACGGCCAGCAAGGCGGCCGTCCGCAATATCACGATGCATATGTGCAACGAGTGGGCCCGCTACGGCATTCATATCAACTGCATTGCTCCGGGATATATGGTCACGAATATGACGGCCCCCATGCGCTCGGAGCCTGCAAGGATGGCGGAAACCAACACCCGCATTCCGATGGAACGCTGGGGGAAGCCAGAGGATCTTGCAGGAGCCGCAATTTTTCTGGCTTCCGAAGCCTCGGACTACGTCAACGGCTTTACCATAGCGGTGGACGGAGGTTTTTTGGCAAAATCCTGAAACAGGGAAGCAAACGTTTAGGAGATTTGGTTATATGGAAAAAAAGTTTAGGGTCGGTCTGATCGGGGTCGGGTCCATTGCGCACATCGCGCATCTGCCCATCTTGGCGGCGCGCGACGACGTTGAAATGGTCGGTGCCATTGCGAAGGAGATCGAAGACGTTCAGGAATGCCAGAAAAGTTACGCCATCGAACACGCCGCGCACGATATCGGCGAACTGATTGATCTTGGTTTGGACTGCGCGTTCGTGCTGTCTCCGAAGGATGTCCATGCAGAACAGGTCGTCCGCCTGCTTCAGGAGGGAATCGACGTTTTCTGCGAAAAGCCGATGGGGATGACGCTGAAGGAAGCTGCGGCAATGGCGGACGCCGCTGAAAAAAGCGGGAAAAAGCTGATGATCGGGTTTAACCGGAGATACGCTCCGGTTTATCGGAAGGCAAAGGAAGCGATGGGCCGGTCGGCGCCGGATGTCCTTGTTGCCCAGAAGAACCGCCCTGCCAGCGAATACCGCGCCACCTTGGAAAACGCGGTGCATATGGTGGACATTCTCCGGTACTTCTGCGGTGAGTGCACCCGGGTAGAGGCCTATTCGAAATTCACGGATCCCATGTACGAAACGCTGACGACGGCGCAGCTTCAGTTTGAAAACGGCTCCGTGGCGATGCTTGTAGCGGACCGGGCCTCCGGTCAATGGATGGAGACGCTGGAAATGCACGGCCAAAACAAAAGTATACAGGTCACCTGTCCGGACACCGTAACCATAACGGATCAGGAGCAGTTTCATACGACATCCATGACGCCGTTGGCATACGGCTGGGCGAAGGTGACCGATAAAATGGGATTCACTCAGGAGGACGGCCACTTTTTCGATTGCCTGAAAAACAACAGGCAGCCTCTGACCAACGGGGCCGACGCATATAAGACGCAGGAACTCATGCACCGGATCCTGACGGCTGCAGGTCTTCCCGGGCTGGAATGAGGTGGGAAATTGTTCTTGATCGCCGGGCACACGATGGGGACGCCGGAATATTCGCTTCCTGATGCCATTCGGCTTTTTAAAAAAATCGGGCTTGATGGAGCCGAAATCGTCGTGCAGGATGGGTATCGCTGTGCGATCCCGGAAAAAGCCGCTGCGTCGGAGCTGCAGGAGCTTCGCAGAA
>DAITAP010000197.1:1700-2183 GCA_036824225.1 Caproicibacter sp.
GAGAGCGTAAAAATTATTGCGCTGACACCGTATTATTCCCGATTTAACGATCTGCGGGAGGACATCCGTCAGCGTGAAATCGACGGCGTCCGCCGCGTCATGGAATATGCTGCCTTTTTGGGAGCGAAATATATTCGGATCTACGGCGGAAACTTTTCACAGGAAGAGAAGGACGACGGCGGCAGAAAAAGAGACTGCCTGATCAAAAACATGAGATGTTTGGGGGCTGAAGCGCAGTCCGCCGGAGTTTGTCTTGTCATTGAAAACCACTTTAACACCATGACGGTTTCGGCGGCGGACAGCATCGCGGTCTCGGAAGAGATCGACTGCCCTTCGGTCGGGATTCTATACGACCAGGCAAATCTTTCCTTTACGGGAAATGAGCCGTTTGAAATCGCGCTGCCGGTTCAGTTCGGAAAAATCAGATATGTCCATGTGAAGGACTTTGTGTTTCGGAATGAAGATACAAGATTCTTGTCCTCG
>DAITAP010000197.1:2193-2491 GCA_036824225.1 Caproicibacter sp.
GTCCCGCCCCGCCGAGTCGGAGCGAAATGTTTTCACACGCATCGTAGGCGAGGGGATTGTGCCCTGGCCGGAGATCCTTCAGCAGTTGAAGAATCTCGGCTACAACGGCTGGCTTTCCCTCGAATACGAAAGAAGGTGGCACCCGGACGATATTCCGGACGCTTCCGTCGGGATGAAAAAATCGGCCGACTTTCTAAGAGCTTGTCTTAGTAAATTAACATAGACAAATTATAAGGAGGATAACTAATGAAAAGGATTTTAGCAGTTTTATTGGCAGCAACCCTGTCCGTCACCACCC
>DAITAP010000007.1:0-1080 GCA_036824225.1 Caproicibacter sp.
CCGTGTTCGGAATGGGAACGGGTGTACCCTCACCGCAATCAACACCAACTGCCGATTCTTTTTAGGACCTCATCAGTATATCACTGGTTTTATAAAAAATCAAGGGGATTTTTTAAATATTTCCTGTTTTTTTGTCCCGGCAGCCGTGTTTATGCCTTATAACAGAAAGGATTGCCGGAAAAATGAAAAATATACTTCCCGAAAGCATCGCAAATCAAAAAATCGGGAGAAAAAAAGCCAGGGACCGGATTATCACCATGACAAAAGCGGCAGCAAAACAGACAATGCCGGCGATCAATTCTGCTTTTGCCTGCCCGGCCAGTCTCCGTGTTGCGGGATCCGCGTACTGTGAGGCGGGCCGCGTGGGCTCACCGCAGTTTGGACAGTACAGGTCTGACGCGGGGTGCCAGACGCCGCAGCTTGGACAGCGGATTACCCCGCGGGGTACGGCCCTCAGACAAAGGTATATAATCCCGGGTATCCAGCCCACAAAGCCAATCAGCAGTGCCCATAATAAGGCGTTTGGGTTGCCTTTTGCCCTTGCGTCGTGATAAGCGGCGAGCGCAAATAACACGCGCTCTGCAAAAAACGCCAGCATCAGGAAAAAGCTGAGGCCGGCAAGCCATCCGTAAAGAGGCCGAAATCCGTTGAAAAAGTAATATCTGCCCATCCAAAGCCCCCTTTTTGGTTTCTTTATATGCCAAAATCCAAAATACAGACGCCATAATTATACCGGAAACCCGGAAGTCAGTCAATCGGGGAAAAAAGGGATTCGAATGAATCAGATACAGCGCGATCCGACGCAATAAAAACCGGCTCGGTGCCGCCTTTTCAAAAAGCTGACCGTTAACGTCTAATGTGACTGAAAACGGCTGGATTTCACCGTTTCTTTTCAGAGATTATTTGCTATAATGAAGCAAGCAAAACAAACGTCCGTTCTGCCAAAAATTATGCGAAACGAGTGAGTTATGGAATGGAAGACGACAGCTTTCCTCCTCCGCTGCGAATCGGCGTCGCGTATAACCTGAAAAAGGGTATCCGCGCAGGCACCGAAGATGCAGAAGCGGAGTACGATTCGTT
>DAITAP010000007.1:1090-3411 GCA_036824225.1 Caproicibacter sp.
ACCATCCGTGCCATCTGCGGCGCGCTGAAAAGTGCGGGCTATCAACCTGTGACTTTGGAGGCCGACACAGGATTCGTGGAAAAACTGAAAAGCGCCCGAGTAGATTTGGTTTTCAACATCGCGGAAGGCGCAAACGGGAGAGGCAGGGAAGCGCAGGTTCCTGCCATTTTGAGTTTTCTGGGGATTCCATTCACCGGTTCCGACGAGACCACTCTGGGAATTGCCCTCGATAAGGCGATGACCAAGCGTTACCTTTCCGCGTTCGGCGTACCAACGCCTGCGTACCGGCTGGTGGATTCCGCCGGGCTAGGCAGTGGGCCAAAATTGAAGTACCCGGTAATTGTCAAGCCAGACTGCGAAGGGTCCGGAAAAGGGATTGGAGATCTTGCAATGGCGGAGAACAGCCCGCAGCTGCGTGCGGTGCTGGAACGGGACTTAAAATTGTACGGCGAGCCGATGCTGGTTGAGGAGTATGTAACAGGAAGGGAGTTCACCGTTGGGCTTCTTGGCAACGGCGAGGATCTGACGGCGTTTGAACCAATGGAGATCCGTTATCTGCACGGCGATCCGGAACGGGGCGTCTACAGCTACCGCGTAAAGACAAATTATAAGAAATACGTGGACTACAGATGCCCGGCGGATATTTCCCCGGAAGTGTCAGACACCATGAAGAAAATGGCCAAACGGATTTTCCGCGCGCTGGACTGCCGGGATTTTGCGAGAATTGATTTCCGGCTTTCTCGGGAGAAGGTGCCGTATTTTATCGAAATCAATCCGCTGCCGGGCCTTGCGCCGGGGTACAGCGACTATCCGATGCTGGCCCGGTTCTGCGGAATGGACTATCAGCCGCTGATTCTTGGAATCGTCCGGTCTGCCCTTCAGCGTTACGGCGGAGTCCGCTCTGCGGGAAGGGGAGGCGAGACGGCATGAATACCTTCCGGAACCTGAAACCCTGGAAAAACGTAAAACCCGAGGATTGGAACAGCTGGACCTGGCAGATGCGGAACCGGATTGTCACAGCGGACCGACTCGCGGAAGTACTGCCGCTCAAGGCGGAGGAACGAGAGGAAATCGGGCAGTGCCTGAAGCACTTCCGCATGGCAATTACACCGTATTACGCCTCGCTGATAGACCCGTCGGATCCGGAAAGTCCGATTCGGAAGCAGGCTGTCCCTTCGGCAAAAGAAATGGATGTTCAGCCGTGCGACCTGGCAGATCCTTTGTGTGAAGACAGCCATTCTCCCACTCCGGGGCTGGTTCACCGCTATCCGGATCGCGTGCTTCTGCTCCTGACACATCGGTGTTCCATGTACTGCCGCCACTGCACGCGCCGCAGGCTGGTGGGTGCCGAGGATTACTCGCTGGGAGCGGATCACCTGGAAAAGGCGTACGAATATATCGAAAAGCACACCGAAGTGCGGGACGTGCTGCTCTCGGGAGGGGATCCGCTTGTTCTATCGGATGAATGGCTTGAAAAAGTGATTCGGCGCCTGAGAGCCATTCCCAACGTGGAAATCATTCGTATCGGGACGCGGACCCCCGTCGTAATGCCGATGCGCATTACGGACAACTTGGTCGCGATGCTGAAAAAATACCAGCCGATTTGGATCAACACGCATTTTAACCACCCGCAGGAGATTACGCCCGAATCGGCGCGTGCCTGCGCAAAAATAGCGGACGCGGGAATTCCGCTTGGAAATCAGAGCGTCCTTCTCCGAGGGGTAAACGACAACGTCGAAACGCTCAGGAAATTGTTTACGGGCCTTGTGCAGATTCGCGTGCGGCCTTATTATCTGTATCAATGCGATGTGTCGAGCGGTATCGGGCACTTCCGCACTCCCCTGATAGAGGGGATTGATATCATGAAGCAGATCCGCGGTTTTATTTCCGGCTTCGCGGTACCGGAATTTGTGGTCGATCTTCCGGGCGGGGGCGGAAAAACGCCGGCGACGCCGGATTATATTGTGAGCATGGATGATAAAAAAGCCGTTTTTCGAAATTTTGAGGGAAATCTTTATACTTATCCCAATCCGGTCCGTTGAGGGGGAGAAAGAAAAAATCCGATAGAAAATGTCCGAAAGGAAGGCGTTCCGGAACCCATACCGCCGAAGAAGGGTTTCTTCAGAGTAGTTTCTAAAAGCTGAGATTAGGAAAGCGCAGGATACTCCGGAAGCAACAACTGCTTCCGGAGTATTTTCTCTCTATGGCGGAACATGGTATTTGGCGAAGGTGTCCCCGGTCTTCGAACGACGAAAAGCGGGGATAAGTTTTTTACCGGGGCGGTACAGGCCTTTTAGAAAAAGGGGGAAAGGACGAGATCC
>DAITAP010000007.1:3421-5250 GCA_036824225.1 Caproicibacter sp.
TTTTACCGGGGTGGAACGCCTTTTAGAAAAAAGGGGAAAAAAGGAAAAGATCCTCCAAAGCTAGGCAGCACGGCGCGGTTTTGCAAGGTTACTTTGGCAAAGGATCCGTTTTTCCGGTTGTAAGGTTGAGGAAAACATGGTATGCTTATGGAAACTGATGGCAGAGAAACGAAAGACGGGAGGTGTTTTATGAAAAGGCAGTTTTTCAAAACCGCAGCGGCCTTGGCCCTTGCAGCAGCTGTGATGGTCCTCGCGCTGGAAGCAGGATGTTCCAGTTCCGGAAAAAAAGAAGGAATTGCTGCATCGACAGCCGCCAAGACAGCTGCCGGAGACACGGTTGCCCTGGCAGAGGAAAAGGGAGTTCAGAACGGGAAAGCCACGGAATCTACGCAGACCGCAGCGGATTCCGCTTCCTCTGCCCGCAAAATTGCAAGAAGCGCCAGGTTGCAGGGGGAGACTACCGAGTACGATCAAACGACAAAAAGTCTAGTGACCCTCGTCGATGAATATGGGGGATATCTGGAAACTTCCAGCGTTCAGGGAAAGAGCACCGGAAATTCTGACAAAACCCGCAATGCTTCCTATACCGTGCGGGTGCCATCCGAGAAGCTGGATGCTTTTCTGGAAGCCGTCGGGAACGTTGCGACCGTCACGGAACGGGAAATTTTCGGAAAAGACTTGACGCAGAGTTATGTCGATACGCAGGCGAGGCTGAAAGTCTATGAGGTCGAGCAGACCCGCCTGCTCGACCTCATGAAGAAAGCCGAAAAAGCGGAAGATCTTCTGAATATCGAAAAACGCCTGACAGAGGTGCAGACCCAGATTGAACAGATGACCGCCGAAATAAAAAACATGGATTCTCTCGTTGGCTTTGCGACGGTCAGCATTACCATCCGCGAGGTGGAGGTTATCCGGAGTTCCGTGGAAAAGACCCTGGTGGGACAATTCGGGCAGATGATCGTCGATTCCTTTCACGCTCTGGGAAAAGTGCTGAAATATCTGCTGCTGGCCGTCGCAGCGATCCTTCCGTTTGCTGCCGTCGCCGGAATCGTGGTCGCGGTCGTTTTCTGGATCCGTCGCCGCAGAAAGTCAGCAGGGAAGAAAAATGAAATTAAAAAATAATTATTATTCCTATATTGATTTTCCGGGATTCTCGTGTTAAAATAAACTCGTACCGAAAAATCGGTGCGGAGACGGACAAATTTCAAGGAGGACTTTTACGATGGAATTAAAGGGAAGCAAAACAGAAGCCAACCTGTGGGATGCGTTTGCGGGGGAATCCAAGGCCCGCAATAAATACACGTTTTACTCTTCGCAGGCCAGAAAAGAAGGATACGAGCAGATTGCCGCTATTTTTGAGGAAAGCGCAAACAACGAAAGAGAGCACGCAAAACTCTGGTTTAAATATCTTTCCGGCGGAGGAATTAAGTCTACGGCAGAAAACCTGAAAGATGCCGCAGGCGGGGAACATTATGAATGGACCGACATGTATGAAAAAATGGCGGAAACCGCCGAAAGGGAAGGTTTTGAGGAAATTGCCCGGACCATGCGCGGAGTAGCGAAAATTGAGAAGGCGCATGAGGCGAGATATGCCAAGCTGAGCGAAAATCTGAAAAACAGCCTGGTGTTCCGCTGCAAGGAAGAGACCGTCTGGATATGCCGGAACTGCGGCTATATCTATGTCGGCAAGGAAGCTCCGAAAGTCTGCCCGGTATGCGGACACCCGCAGGCGTTTTTCGAACGGAAAGCCGAGAACTATTAAAAACAGCCGCCGGTCTTCCGGCGGCCTTTTGGGATAGAAACTATATACGCTTTGAAACGGATAAAAC
>DAITAP010000007.1:5260-15962 GCA_036824225.1 Caproicibacter sp.
AAAACCGGTTTCAAAGCGTATTTTTTTATAAAAAGAGAGCTTTGGGAAAGGTTTTCTTCGAAGCAAGGCCTTCAGATCGCACCAAAATAAACATGCGTCTGATAGGATATTTCGATGATTCCGCCGTTTTCGAACCGTCGGAAGAGAGCATCCAGCGCCAGAATATATTCCCCATACCCTTTGTCGCCCTTCTTAAGGGAATAAGAAGTTGACAGGCTCCTCTCCAGGAAAGAACGATGTCCGCAGGTCTGGTTGTTGGGAAAGCGCCGCGATAGAAAGCGGTCCCCGAAAAACTGGGAGACCAGTTTTTCCTTTTCGTCAATATGACGTCCGCTCCGGGATTCGGAGAAGTCAGGACAGAACTTCCGGTAAACCGCATCCCAACCGCAGGCGAGAGGATCCCGATCTTCCTGCGTGTTCCAGAGAAGGACCACATGCCCCCCGGGGCGCAGGATGCGCCGGCACTCCGTCCGAAAAGCATCCGCGTCAAACCAGTGAAATGCCTGCGCGGCCGTAACAAAATCGACGCACCGATCCGGAAGACCGGTGTGTTCCGCCGTGCCGCATAAAGAGTGAAATCTCGGGTTCCCGTTCAGCCTCTGTTCCGCCTGGCGGCGCATATCTCCGTTCGGCTCAACGCCGGTGACCTGGCACCCCTGTTCCAGAAGCGGGCGAAGAAAAATACCCGTCCCCGATCCGATATCCGCCACGGTGCAACCGTCCCGCATTTTTAGTTCGTCGGAAAGGAAATGGTAAAGGGCGGCAGGATACCTCGGCCTCGCCCTTTCATAAACTTCCGCTTTCCCGGAAAATTTCTGCGTTCCGTCCACTTGAACGCCTCCTGTTCCTCAAAATGGGAAGAAGATGGATGAACTTCGAGTCTTTGCGATCGGACAGAGCTATGCTACCGCTTTTTAACTTCCGGGTCAAGCCTCTGCCCTCAAGATTCCTGCCGATACAGCACGCTGAAAAAATAAAACAGAGGTGTAACAATGGTAACAGGATTGTAACTTTCAATTTCTGCGTTTTGCACAGAAAACCGGTTCGAATTCCAGAAAAGGGAGGGGCGGAATCGGTCAAAACGCAGAGAAATAAAATCGAATTTAGAATTATCCTGCCTTGTGCATTGTGCAATATATACAAAACCGATTATTTTTTTGATTTGACATCCGTCATTTGGGTGAATACAATTACAACCAATATTACGGTGCTTGCGCCGTGAGTTTTAGTCCGGTGGGGGATAGAAGCCAAAATCAACCCGCCGGCATATGGAAAAGGGTGAATTCATTGCAGTTTTGGAAGCATTTTGGCCTTGACAGACTCCCGATGATTTTTAAGCGCCGATCCCGGATATTTGCCGGCCTTTGCGGGGCCGCGGAAGAGAAGGGAAGCGCGCTGGTGAAAAAAATCCGCGTGCTTTTTTTATCATTTTCAAAAGAAGTCCGCAGAGCGGCGGATTGGAGCTGTGCGTTTCTGGAATCCTGTATGCGCCGAATCCGCAGAATAAGCGGACCCAGCCGCAGACGAATCGTGCGGCGGGCGGCGTTTTACTCGGTCGCGGCAGCGGTGCTGGTTGGAGCGATCTTCACCGGCATGGCCTCGGTTAAGACGGCGACCGTAACGGTAGACGGAACGAAAAAATATTCCGGTCAGGTGCTGGTGAACGATACGGATACCCTCCTCAAAGACGCGGGGGTGAAACTGGAGAAAGACAGTCTGATTTCGCGCGGGGAAAGAGAAGGCCGCGTTGATATTACCGTCCGTACAGGGCGGGACGTGACGGTCTTGGCAGATGGCGAAGAGCATATGGTGCGTGTCCATTACGGGGAAACGGCGGACGACGCTCTAAAAAAGGCGGGCGTCGCAGTAAACCCGGACGATCAAGTTTCACCGCGGGAGGAAAGTCCGCTGGAAGATGGTTCCCGCGTTACCGTTGTCCGTGGACTGCATGTGACCGTTGCAGCGGACGGCAGAAGAAAGGACGCCTTAGTCTACGGAGGCACGGTTGGACAGGCGCTGAACGCCGCGGGTGTTGTGGCCGATTCGGATGACAAGGTAAGCCTTAACAAGGATGAGGCGGTCCGCGACGGGATGAAAATTGCCGTCAACCGTGTGGAAAGCCGGGATGTGACCGCAGTTCAGCCGATAGCATACCGCACTGTTACGAAAAAGGATGCTTCGCTTTCTACCGGAAAAACGTCGGTGAAGCAGGCTGGGCAGAATGGGGAAAAGACGATTGTCACCCGTCAGACGCTCGTGGACGGGAAAGTAACGGGGAGTAAGGTCATAAGCGAAAAGGTAACCAGGCAGCCAGTAGACCGGGTTGTTGCGGTCGGGACAAAAACCGCGCTGGCGGCCGTGAAAACAAAGAAGACGAAAGCGGGGAAAAAAGCCGCGGCATTTTCCGCCAGAGTGACAGGTGGAACTTTGGTCGACCACAGGGGGAAGACGGTTTCCTATAAAAAGCTGCTGCAGGGGCGCTGCTCCTGCTATACGGGCGGAGGAACCACCTCAACGGGAAGTCCGGCCGCGTTTGGACGTGTGGCGGTAAACCCGAATCTTATTCCGTACGGCACAAGGATGTATATCTGCTCTCCGGACGGCAAGCTGGTCTACGGCTACGCCGTTGCGGCGGACACGGGCGGCGCTGCGATGCGCAACGTTATCATCGCCGATCTTTATTATGACACGTATGCCCAGTGCATGAAAATCGGGACGCGGACCATGAACGTCTATATCCTGTAAAAGGACGAAAATAAATTCGAAAACAGAGAGGGAGGAGCAAGAGCTCCTCTTTTTTTTGTCTTGACATCGGTTCCGTCCGAGAATATGATTAAGAAAGACGGGGGTTGGCAGATGACATTTTTGTTTGCGGCGATGTGGGCGGCAGCGGGGCTCATCCTGATTTTCCGCATGGGAAAGGAAAACAAGGTCTTTTATCTTGTGGGTGGTCTGTTCCTTTTCATGGGTGTCTGGGAAGCTGCCGGGGTCTGGTTCCGGATGCCGGTGGGAAGAAAGAATATCGGTTTCCGTGCGGCCGCTGCGGCCGTGCTGCTGATTGCCCTGGCGGCGCTTTACCGGGAAACGCATCGGAAAGGTTGAACGGGGTCGGAACTCCCCCCTCTCTGCGTGGATTTGCTGGCCAAAAATGGTCTGCGGGCATAGAATGAAATGCGGGGCCAAATATATTTCAGCCGCTTTATCATAGATTGCCCGCCGGGAGCGAATTTCCGGCGGGGTGTTTTTTTCCCTGTTGAAAATTGGAGGGAAGTGAAGTAAAATAAAGGCCGGAGGAGTTGAAAAGAATGATTCTGGCAGCTTCCATTCTGGCAGCGGATTTTTCCAACCTGAGTAACGAGATTATCCGGGCTGACATCGCGGGGGCGGACTGGATCCACCTCGATGTGATGGATGGTCATTTTGTGCCGAACCTGACGTTTGGACCGCCTGTCATCGCGGCCATGCGGCAGTACACGGACAAACCCTTTGATGTGCATCTGATGATCGATGATCCGCCGCGCTATCTTTCGGAATTCCGAAAAGCCGGGGCGGATGTGATTTCCTTCCATACGGAAACCGGCTGTGATCCTGAGAAAACCATCCAGTCCATTCTTGCGCTGGGGGCAAAGCCGGCTCTGGCTATCCGTCCGGATACTCCGGTCGAGTCGGTTTTCCCTTTTCTCAGCCGCCTTTATATGGTGCTGGTCATGTCGGTCGTGCCGGGATTCGGCGGGCAGAAATTCATGCCGGAGACCATGGAAAAAGTTCGGAAGCTCAAGGTGCGCCGGCCCGATCTTCTGGTGGAAGTGGACGGCGGGGTCAATCTCCGCACTGCCCGTACCGCCGCGCTTGCCGGGGCGGATGTGCTGGTTGCCGGAACGGCGCTTTTCCATTCGGAGGATATGGAACGGACAGTCGGCCTTCTGCGGAAAGCTTCCGAGGTGACTCCGGAATGAACCGGTAGTTTGTCGGGAAAACAGTGCGATGTTTTCCCCCGGCTTTCGGGAAAAAGAGGGCAGGGGGTAGCAGGGTCGTTTTTCCCCTCCCCCCGAAAGAGGGAAAGGGATCTCGGCCATTTTGACCGCCTTCCGGGGGGCGCGGACCGCAGCGAAATGGACATGCCGGGCTGCGGGAAGGGAAAAAGGCCTTTTTTAGGAGAAAGGAAATCGGGAAGGCGGCAGTTCCGGCCTTTCCGATCTGTTTTCACAGGATATCGAAAGCCGGGAATACCCCGGAGAGGGAACAAGGGAATCGTTTTTGTCTCTCTCTCTCTGCCGGTCCTGCCTGCCAAAGCGGGGGATCTTTTGCGAAGGGCGCGTCCGGAATTTACCGGCTTGATGCGCGGGAGAACACTTTTTCATGCCGGAAATTCCGCGGTGCCGGTATTCCCGCCGCTTTCACGGATATTTGACATTTCATGAATGGCGTTTGCCAGCTTTGCTGGCCGCAGAGTATTTTAAGCGGGGGGCGGTTTCCATGACGGAAGTCGTATTTTTACACCATGTAGACAACGAATTGCTGAAGTTTGCCGTAATTGTTTCCCGGTACCAGGGCAAATGGGTTCTGTGCAGGCGGAAAGGCGCCGCTTCCTATGAAGTCCCGGGCGGGTACCGGAAGGAAACTGAGAATATCGAGGAAACCGCCCGGCGTGAACTCTATGAGGAAACCGGGGCCGCGAGATTCCGCATGACGCCGGTGGGACTGTTTTCCATTCGGAAGGACGCCGGCTATCAGATTTTTGGAATGCTGTATTTTGCGGAGGTCCAGGAATTCTTCGCGCTTCCGAATTTTGAGATGGATAAAATTGAGTTCTTCACGCAGATGCCGGGAAATCTTACTTTTCCGGATGTCGATCCTGCCCTTATCCGCAAAGTGGCGGAAGTAAACGGCATGGAATCGCCGGAACTCGGAAAGCGGGGAATCGAGGGAAAATGAAAGGCCCGGAGACTTTCCCTCGGTTCCCGGGGTGCTGTCGGAAAAAAGAGAGAGCCGGAGAAACGCTCCCCAAATCGTTATTCAACCTGTCACCATAAGCCGCCGGTTTGAGCAGAGGAGGCTTATTTTTTATGAGAGAAGTTTCCCGCTTTTTCGGGGGGCCCTTTCTGTTACAGCCTTTTGTCTACCTGAAAGGTGCCGTCTAGGACCAGCCAGTTCTGAGGGAAAAACGCGTTGACGGTCCAGTAACTGACGCCCGCAAGGCGGTAGGAATGGGCAAGTTCCAGCTTGGCGCGGATGCTCCTCGCGTCCTCGAACCAGACTTCGTGCCTTCTGCCGTCCGGGGAATAATAATGGAAGAACGGAGACTGGGCCTCTTCGTCGAAATAAATCCGTGCGCCGACCTGTCCGGCGAGTTCGACAGCTCCGACATTGGTCAGCGGGCGCGCCGAAGAACCCTGCTGAAAGGGCAGCGTCCAGTCGTATCCGTAATTGGGGATACCCATCAGAATTTTCTCCGCCGGGATGTCGGTGACGGCGTAGTCCAGCACCTGCCTTACCCGGTTTAAGGGTGCGACTGCCATGGGCGGGCCGTAGGTGTATCCCCATTCGTAGGTCATCAGGATCACGCGGTCGGCCAGTTCTCCGTGGACGGCGTAATCGTGCGCTTCATAAAGAAGGCCGGGCTGATCGGCGGAGATTTTCGGGGCCAGCGAGGTAGTAATCCAGTATCCCAGCGGGTGCAGGCGCTCGACGGTGCGCCTTAAAAAATTATTGTAGTTTTCCCGATCTTCCGGACGGATGTATTCGAAATCAAGATTCAGGCCGTAATATTTTTCTTCGCCCCCGAGCGCGCCGACGATGTTGTTCAGCAGGGTGTTCTGCACGGACGGATCGGACAGGATGGCGTGGGCGATGTCGCTGCTGAACCCGCCTTCCGGCCGGATGTTCGTCACGGCCATCATGGGCGCCACCCGCTGCGCCCGCGCCGCGGTTACGACCCGGGAATCATCCAGGGAGGTCAGACTGCCGTCTGCGCGTGCCTCATAGCTGAAAAGAGTAAGGTAAGTAAGAAACGGCAGCGTCCATTCCAGCGTCTGATTCTGGATGTTTGCGAACGCGTAGCCGTTGATTTCCGCGGAACCGAGCCTGGGGAGAGTTACCGGGATTTCGAGGGTCTGCCCTGCCTGGATCCGGTCCGGATCGTCTATCGAGGGATTCGCTATCAGGAGCTGTTCCTGGGGAATGCCGAAAAGGGCGGCGATTCCGGAAAGAGTTTCTCCCGGCAGGATCCGATGGAGCACGGAGTCGGCCGGCAGGACAAGCGTCTGTCCCACTACAAGCCGTTCCGGATTTTCCAGCCTGTTGTTTCCTGCGATGTCTTCCACGGAGACGCCGTACCGCCGGGCAATCGAGTAGACGCTGTCGCCCGGCTGTACTGTGTAAATCACCATATGTTTTTCCTCCTAGCATTTTTATTTCCAGTATATGCCATAGGGGAAAGGGTTCATGACGGTCAAAACCGGGGAAAAATCTTCTCAAATCCGTCAAAGAGAAAAACTTTCCTCACCATCCCGGATTTTGTTTGTGATATAATGGGGAAAAAGAGGAACGGGGAGGCTGCCTTGAGATGGAAAACAAGGAATCAGAAAATAATCGGGATGTTGTCGCGGGAAGAAACGAAGTAGCCGAGGCACTGAGGAGCGGACGTCCGATCGATTGCCTTTACGTAGCTTCCGGCGGGCGATCCGGCAGTCTGGGACCGCTGATCGCCCAGGCAAAGAACAGGGGGATCCCCGTTAAAAATACGGACGTGAGAAAACTTGACCGGATGTGCGGAGGAACCGCTCACCAGGGGATTGCCGCGGCAGCGGCGGCAAAAGAATATTCCAGTGTGGAGGATATTTTTCGCCTTGCGAAGAAAAGGGGCGAGCCGCCTTTCATCCTCATCGCGGATGGCCTCGAAGATCCGCACAACCTCGGCGCCGTGATCCGCGTAGCGGAATGCGCGGGGGCGCATGGAGTCATCATTCCCCAGAGGCGAAGCGCGGGACTGACGGCGACGGTTGAAAAAGCAAGTGCCGGCGCGCTGGAGTATATGCCCGTTGCGCGCGTGACAAACCTTGCTTCGGCTCTGGATGATCTGAAAACCCGCGGTGTCTGGATCTATGCTGCGGATATGGGTGGAGAACCATGGTGCGGGATTGACTATACCGGACCGATGGCGCTGGTCATCGGATCCGAAGGTTCCGGGATTGGTCCGCTCATCCGCAAAAAATCAGATTTTGTGATATCCTTACCGCTATTGGGAAAGATAAATTCGCTTAACGCATCCGTCGCTTGCGGCGTCATCTGCTATGAAGTAGTCCGGCAGAGGCACGGCGTTAAGACAAAATAACACGGGAGCGGATTGCGATGGAAGAAAAAAAGCGGGGTTCGCAGAGCGGTTATTCCGTGGAGGAGATCCTTGCGGAAGCACATGTTCTGGAAAACCGCGGGAAAGCCGAAAAACGGGATTCCCCGGGTGAGGAAAGTCCACGGCCAAACAGACGAAAAGGCTCCATAAGGCCCGAAGAAATTCTCCGGCGTGCCCGGCAGGCGCTGAATATGGAATCCGGAGAATCCACACCGGGGACGGGCGGAGGGAAGGGGAAAATGCCCAGGAAAAACAGAAAAAAGCATTTTCCCATTTTCCATAAGGAAAAAGAGAATCCCTCCAGAATGGAGGATGACATTTACTATGGCCTTCAGCTTAAGCCATTGGACGAATACCGCCGCGAATATGAGAAAACAGTCCGGGAAGAAATAAGCGGATCCTCTTCTCCCGAGAAAAAGGAAACCGAAAAAAAAGGCAGCGGATCGCAGCCCGGTTTTCCTTACCTGTTTTACGAGGAGCAGGAAAAGGAAAAAGAAGAAGGTCCTGAATTTTCTGAAACGGTAAAAGAAATCCACCGGGAACGGCAGGAACGTCTTGAAAAAATCATGAAGCACGCGGGAATCGATGCCGGGGATATCTTCGGACCGGGACAGACGGGTCCGGAAATACCGTCTCCTGCTGACATGCCGCCGCAGCCGGGCGTTCGGAAACCGGCCAGGGTTCCCGAAGTGCCTCAAAAACCAGGTCCTTTCCGGGAACCCGAAACTCCTCCGCCGGGCCCGATGCGTCCCGCGGTCCCGTCTGTGCCAAAGGTGCCGGAGCTGAAAAAGGAAGAAGACGCGTCTGCTGGAAATACGGAACGCCCGTCCCAAAACAGGGCGGGGCGGGAAGAGGCCCCGCCCGCTCCGGTTCGCGAACCGGCTCCCCCGCCGGACGCGAGAGAGCGGGAGCCGACTCCCCCGCCGCGTGGAGAGCCGAAAGAGAGGCCTCTGCCGAAGTACCGGGCAGAAAAACTTCCGGTTCACGTGATTAACCCCGGCGGAATTGAGGATGCTCTTACTCAAGAGGCGTCGTGTTACAAAATCCCGCAGCCCGCTGAACCGGAGCCGATTCCTTTCCCTTCCCGTCCGGAAAGCGCGGAAAAAGGGAAAGCGGCATCCAGGGAAGCGGAGGCCGCGCCGCCGGGACCAGAAGCAAAGGAAGAACCTTCTGCCCCCGCCGCAGAGGAAAAAGCCGCGCCTCCGATTTCTTTTCCGGGGACTGAAAAAAAGGAAAAACCTAAAAAAAGATTTCGTCTGTTCGGCAGTGAGGAAGATGCGGGCGAGCCTGACAAAATTCCTTCCGGCCCGGAAAAGGCCCTGGAGGACTACTGCCGTCCCGAGGATGCGGCGTCTGTGCGGGAGGATCTTTCCGCAAAGGTGCGCGTGCTGGTCCTGCGGTTTGCCGTGACAGGAATTTGCACCGCGGTTTTACTGGCCCTTGGCTTTTTTACCGAATACCCGGCGCTTTTTCCGCCGGGGCTACATAGTTTCTCGGAACCTCAGGTGCCTCTTATCATGGAACTTATCTTTCTCCTGATCGATGCCGGATTCTGCGGACCGGCGATATGGAACGGCCTCTGCGGACTGTTTTCCTTTCAGGCAAATTCCGACAGCGCTGCCGCTGTGGCGTCTGCCGCGGCCCTGCTGCAGAATTTGTTTTTTATGTTTTCTTCGCAGCCGGATGGCCTGCACCTCTATGTTCCGCTCGCGTCGGCGGCCTTGTTTCTCAACACGGCGGGGAAATTAAGCATGTCGCGGAGACTGCTTCATAATTTTCAGTTCGTCTCCATGCAGGGGGAAAAATATGCCGTTCGTATTTTTGACGACCGCGGGAAAGCGACCGGAATGGTTCCGGAAAATGCCGACGGGGATCCCAAAATAGCCTGGCAGTCGAAAACCAGTTTTCTGAGCGACTTTCTCCGCCTTTCCTATCGGCCGGACCCGTCGGATCATATTTCGCAGCTGCTTGCTCCCGCCGGGTTTATCGCTGATCTGGTGCTTTGCGTTCTCACCGCCGTCCTTACAAAAGACGGGGTGACGGCGTTGACGGCTTTTACGGCGGCTGCCTGTGTGTGCGTACCGTTTTCCAATACGCTCTGCGTTAACATGCCGCTTGCGAAGCTTTCTAAAATCGCCGAGCGCTGCGGCGGAATGGCTGTCGGCTGGCCCGCCGTGGAGAAGTTCAGCGAGACAGGATGGGTGCTCCTGGACGCGCAGGATCTGTTCCCCAGAGGTACGGTTACGCTGAACGGAATCCAGACTTTTGCCGGCAGCCGGATCGACCAGGCCATCCTGGACGCGACGGCTTTGACGAAATCGGCGGGAGGTCTTTTAAGGGATCTCTTCAGCCAGATTGTCAAGAGCCGGGAAGATATTCTTCCCCGCGTAACCAATGTGGCCTATGAGGACGGAGCAGGAGTCTCTGGCCGGGTTTCCGGAAGGGTTGTCCTCGTAGGGAACCGGGAGCTTCTCATAAGGCACGGTGTGAACGCTCCTTCCCGGGACTACGAGGAAAAGTACAGGAGGGCCGGGAAGATCCCGCTGTATCTGGCATGCGGCGGGAGTCTGGTAGCCATGTTCCTCGTGTCCTATCGATCGGACAGACGCAGGGCAAAAGAGCTTCGCCGGCTCGAATATAACGGCATCGGCATCGTGGTGAGGACACGGGATCCGGATATCACGCCGCACATGCTGTCCGGATGCTTCGGCATCAGTGAACGCTCCATCCTTGTGCTTCCGGAACATATCGGAGAGAGATATCAGAAGCTTCGGACTTCCCCGCCGGAACGGACGAAGGCGGTTCTGGCTACGAAGGGCCGGGCTGCCGCGATGATGCGCCTGCTGACGGCCTGCGTGCGCCAGCATGGAAACATTTCCATTGCCGTGGCCCTTCTTGCGGCCGGGGCAGTGCTCGGGTTTGCCCTTGTTGCATTCTTTACCCTCTCTTCCGGGTTAGGACAGCTTTCTTCTACCGCTCTTTTCTTGTTTGAGGCCTTTTGGGCTTTTACCGTTCTCTTTATTCCCCGTATCCGCAAACCATAAAGGGGAGACCGACGTTTCCTTCTTGGAAGAAGAACCAAAAAATTTTCCCGGCGCAGAAACCGCCGCAAACAATCGCAGGAAAGGATTTTAGATTACGAAAGCAGCAAGGGAACCAGTCAGCGTGAAAGCAGGAAACAGGCTGTTGGGGAGACGGATCGCATTTTCACTGGGGGGAGTTCTGCTGATGGGCTTTGGGACATCGCTGTCCATCCTGTCCGGGCAGGGAGCAGATCCGTGTTCCTGTTTTAATCTTGGAATGTCAGGGCGGATCGGCCTGACATTCCAAGATTAAAACAGGAACACGGAT
>DAITAP010000007.1:15972-23695 GCA_036824225.1 Caproicibacter sp.
AGGGGATTGCGAACTCGATTCTTTTTATCATGCCTCTTCTTTTCGCCCGCCGCCTGATCGGGTTTGGAACGGTTGCCAATATGTTTCTGTGCGGAATTTTTGCCGATCTCTTCCGCAGCCTCTACTCGGTGCTGCTGCACGGGCAGCCAGGCCTGGCGGCAAAGGCGGGCCTGATGCTGGCCGGAACCCTTTTTCTCGGCGCGGGCTGCTCCCTCTACACGGCGCCGGCCATGGGCCTTGCCCCTTATGACAGCATCCCGCTGATTCTGACAAAAAAGACGCACCTGGATTTTCGTGTCTGCCGTATTTCATGGGATGTTTTATTCGTCCTGGGCGGCTGGCTGCTGGGAAGCGCGGTCGGCATCGGGACGGTCGCCGTCGCGCTCGGCGTCGGCCCGATTCTGCATTTTCTTGTCCCGGTGATCCAGAAACGATTTCTAAGCGGCATGCTGCCTGGGGACAAGTCGGAAAAGGCCCATTCGTCTACGACGTCTGTTTAAGGCAGAGCGGCGAAGAGAGAAGGATCGGCGGCCGGTCCTTTCGGGATTCTCACGCTGCGGCGGAAATCAGGCCCAGGATGCGGCCGAAAATATAGGGACAACAGAGAGAAAAAAAAATATCCTGAAGACAGAAAACGAAATCTCCACGGAAGGACCATCGGGGATTTTCTGACTTCGGGAATTTTTTCAGAAAAAAAGACCGCAGACCTTATGTTCCGGACGGGTTTGCGGGGATGCCGGCCGACGGAAAAACGCAGGAACCCGCTTTCAGGAAAGAAAGCGATCCGCGATGTCTTTGGCAGGCGCGGTGTCATCCGCGACGACAAGAAGAACGTATTTCCCCTTCTGCACCAGCAGAGGGGTTTTCAGTTTCGCCATTTCCTTTGGCTGATAATTCTGAAAAGCCGCTTTCTGATCCTCTACCCGCCGGGAGGCCGCGGAACGAACGGCTTCGGCGGCCTTTTCATCTTTTGCCTCAAAGGCCGCGACTTCCTCGGCCGTCGCCCCCGTGCTTTCATAAACCTTTGCTTTTACAAGGCTGTTGGAATCGAGGTCATAGAGTTTTGTTACCGTTTTCAGGTTGATAGCCGACAACTGGTCGGTAAATTTCACCTGCTGGACGATTTCATCCGCTATTTTATCCATGTCGGCGGTCTTCGCCGGGCTTTTTCGGGAGCATCCCCCGGCAGACAGCAGCAGAAAAGCAGTAAAAAGGACTGCGGTTATCAGAAAAAGCTTTCTCATTTTCGATTCGGAACCTCCGTATGGGCTTTCAAGTAATCACACCATTTTTTACAGTATTCCGCGTTCAAGTGGACGCCGTCCGTAGAAGCCTCTTCCGGAAGCGCGCCGGAAACATCGCGGACCGCCGTGTCCACCGCGAGATAACAGACTTGGTTCTGCTGGGCGAGTTTACGGATAGCGTCGTTCGCGTGCCGGATTTTTTCATTCGTATAAATGCCGCCCGACGCCGATTTTTTGGCGCTGACCGGAAGAATGGACTGAAGATAGATAGGGGCCCCTTTCTGGTAATGCTTGAGATCGCCGATGATTTTGCCATAATCGGAAAGAAAGGTAGAAAAGCTGCTCCAGCCAAGTTCATTGATCCCCAGCATGACATAGACCTTGCCGAATTTTTTCTGCTTCAGCGCCTGCATGACCGTCATCCTCTGCCTGTCCAGCTTTATTATCGGACTGGTATAGACGGTTTCCACCGTCAGGCCTTTTCCGGCAAGATAGGTGGCATTTCCGAGGCCGTCGAAAAGCTCCAGCCCTTCGGTCCGGCTGTCGCCAATCAGAACCGCGTCGTCGAACCAGCCGGGATTTTTCGCCGGTTTGCCCGCTGAGGACGGCGGCGCGCTCTGGGGGGCGGACCGCGGCGGCAGTGAGAAGTCCGGGACATCAGACACTTCTTTCGGGAGAGCAGAAGAAGATCCGGAAGAAGGCGCAAAGGAAACCGGCGGCGATGAAAACGAAGCCGTGGAAGAAGGCGCAAAGGAAACCGGCGGCGGTGAAAACGGGGCCGTGGAAGAAGGGGCGGCGCCCGTTTCCAGAACGACAATTTTTTCAGCCAGCGTAAAAATACCTCCTGCCAGAGCACATAGAGAGACCGCGCAGACCAGAAAGAGGACGGTTCTGCGGATCCAGGATGGAAATCTTCTCCTTCGGTATCTCATTTCAGGCTGCACCTCAAAAATTTTCCTCTGCTTTCCCCGGACATTCCGATGGGGCTTTCTTTTATTATACTCTGCTTCCCCGCTTCAGGAAAGTGGAAAATAAGGGTATGACAAAACTGTCATACCCGCGGATATTCCCGGGAAAAGACCTTTCGGATCAGCGCGTTGGGAAGGGAAAAAAGACTGAATTTCCCTCTCAAATTTTATGCGGATTTGTCTTTAAGATCCGCTTCTGTTGCGCAGAATATGAATTTTAAGGAAAAGAACCGTGCAGAAACTTCGGAAACCCGCCGAACGGGAGGATCCGCCGAAAAGAAAACGGTTACTTTTTTGTAATGTGGAAAAGGGAAACGCCCCGCCGGGCGCCCCGTTCGGGAAGCCTGAATTTTTTCGGGGATTCCCCGCCCAATTTCCCTTTTCCTGTTCTCGGGAACCCTGTCGGGGACCCCGTCAGCCTCTTTTCTTTCCTTGAGGGAAGCGGTATAATACAGGAAAAGGCGCCGCGGCGGAAATTTACCGCGGGAAACGCGCCGGACGTAGTCTTAAAACATGCCCTCAATCGAATAAGGATAAGGAAGGTTGCTGCTCATGGGTTTTCTTGAAAATGTGGTTGAAAAAGCAAAGCGGGAGAAAAAAACGATTGTCCTCCCGGAAGGAAATGACGGCCGGGTTTTGTCCGCTGCCGCCGAGGTTTTGAAGCGCGGCATCGCGGACATCATTCTGCTTGGGGACGAAGAGAAGATCAAAGCCCGGGCAAAGGGGCTGGATCTCTCCGGAGCGCGTTTTGTAAATCCGGAGAATACGCCGCTTCACGGCGAATATGCCAGAACGTTTTATGAGCTTCGCAAGGCAAAGGGCATGACGCCGGAAAAAGCCGACGAAACCATGCGCGATCCGACTTATTTTGGCGTGATGATGGTGAAAAAAGGGGCAGCCGACGGAATGGTATCCGGCGCCTGCCATTCGACGGCCAACACTTTAAGGCCTGCGCTGCAGATTGTGCGGACGGCGCCGGATGCGAAACTGGTTTCGGGCTTTTTCCTCATTTCCGTTCCAAACTGCGCGTACGGGGAGAATGGGACGTTTGTCTTCGCGGACTGCGGGCTGAACATCAACCCGGATCCCGACGCTCTTTCCGAGATCGCCATTGCTTCCGCCAAGTCTTTCCGCGCCCTTGTGGGAGCGGAGCCTCGCGTTGCCATGCTTTCGTTTTCCACCTACGGCAGCGGCAAGGATGAGCTGGTGGACAAGGTTGTGGAGGCGACGAAGCTCGCGAAGCAGAAAGCGCCGGATCTTCTGCTGGACGGCGAACTGCAGGCAGACGCCGCTCTGGTGCCTTCTGTCGCGAAATCAAAAGCGCCGGGCAGCAAAGTCGCGGGCCGGGCGAACGTATTGATTTTCCCGGATCTTAACTGCGGAAATATCTGCTATAAGCTGGTTGAGCGTCTCTCGAAGGCCTCCGCCTACGGACCAATTCTGCAAGGCATCGCGAAACCGGTCAACGATCTTTCGCGCGGATGCAGGGCGGAAGATATCGTGGGGGTTATCGCCATTACGGCCGTGCAGGCACAGGCACTTTGAAATAAATTCACCCCTGTTTTTTAAAAAGAGCCGGACGCTTTTCCTACAAAAGCGGCCGGCTCTTTTGAGGACGGGCCCGGGATGGGCGGCCCCGGGGCGGCTTGCCGCGCAAATTCCCGTCGCCATTTTGCGGAATTCGGAAATTCTCAAACCTGTTTTAAAATCCCCGGTGTATAAACAGAAAGTATTTTCTATATAATGGGAAAAGAAGAATTTTACTTTCAGGAGGGACCTTATTTGAGAATTTTACGAACAGGGGACGCTGGAAGCGATGTCATGGAAATCCAGTCTGTCCTTAAAAAGATGGGCCTTTACACGGGCGGGGTGGACGGCCTGTTCGGAGAGAATATGCGGCGGTCCATGGAGGAATTCCAGCGCAGGTTCGATCTTACGGTAGACGGGGTGATTGGTCCTCAGACATGGAAGGTGCTGACGCAGTTCCTGCTGGGATACGACGTTTATACCGTACAGCCCGGCGATACGTATTTAAGCATCGCGAAGCGTTACGGAACGGATCCTGCGGCGATCGAGGTTGCCAACCCGTCGAGGGATCCCCGGAACCTTCCCATCGGGGCACGGATTACCGTCCCGTATTCCTTTGAGGTAACCGCGGTCGATACCGCCTATACTTACGAAGTCCTGATGAGAAACATTCAGGGCCTCAAAGCGAGATACCCTTTTCTGCGGGTTTCCGGAATCGGAGCGAGCGTTCTGGGCCGGACGCTCTACTGCCTGCGCCTTGGCACCGGGGCATGGAATGTTTCCTATAACGCCTCGCATCACGCCCTGGAGTGGATCACTTCCCCCCTGCTGATGAAATTTGCGGAGGAATATCTCAGAGCCTATGCGTTGAATCAGCAGATTAACGGGCAGGATCCGCGCAGGCTTTGGGATTCCACCACCATCTGGCTGATTCCGATGGTCAACCCGGACGGAGTGGATCTTGTGCTGAACGGCCTTTTGCCGGGCAACCCGTATTATGACCGTCTGATAGCGTGGAACGGCGGGAGCTCCGATTTTTCCACCGTATGGCAGGCAAATATCCGCGGCGTCGATCTGAATCACAATTACAACGCCGCCTGGCGCGAGTCCAAGCGCGCCGAGTCGGAGCTCGGCATCACGGGGCCGGGTCCGACCAGGTTTTCCGGCCCTTACCCCGTTTCGGAACCGGAGACCCGGGCCATGGTGAGTTTTACCCGCAGCCATGATCTCCGCCTTGTGATGGCTTATCATTCGCAGGGCCGGGTTATTTACTGGAATTTTATGGGCCTTGCCCCCGCGGAGGCGCGGACCATCGGGGAAGAACTCGCGCGCATCAGCGGCTATACGCTTACGGAAGCTGCGGGTGTTGCGTCCTATGCGGGGTATAAGGACTGGTATACGCAGGAATTCCGCCGTCCGGGCTATACGGTGGAAGTCGGGGAAGGACAAAATCCCCTGCCGCTTTCCCAGTTCCCGCAGATCTACGAGGAGAATCTCGGCATGCTGCTTTACGCCGCACAGGCGGGTTCCTGAGAGAGGAACTCTGCCGAAAGGAAAATTCCCCCTCTTTATCTTGTCAGGATGCCGTCGTCGGACTCCTGGAGAATCAGAATATCTTCTTCATAGCCGGTGGACGCGTTGATATAGACGAGGACGCGGTCTCCCTTGGAACCGGAGCAGAGAAATTCATAGCAGAGAACTTCGTGGAAACCGGGAGTCGGTATCAGCGCGAGCCTGCACTGCTTCACGGTGAGGTTCGGGCTTACGCTTTTCTGGGCTCTGGAAGCAGAGATTTTGGCAGAGAGACTGCGGCTTTTATGGTTCATGATATAGCCCGTGGACTGAAACCTCACGATCTCGCCGTTATCGAGCGCTACGCCGACTTTGATGAGATCCGGATAACAGAGAATTCCATCCTGGAAATAGGCGTAATTAATGAGGCAGATGTTGTCGCCGATCACATAGTAGCTTTCCTTCATCCCGCGGATGCCGCGGCTTTCAAGGAAAGCCTTCGCTTTTCCGGAGGCCTGCTCGAAATCCATATTTTTCTCCCCGGATGTCCGGCTGTTGGCCATGTCCGCCACATAGCCGCCTGACTTTGTCACGGAAATGCGCACCGCGCCGCCGTCTGCGGTAAAGTTATAGGTCGGAAGGTTTCCGGCCGTATCCTGGGTATGGGTCAGTTTCGACGAAGACAGGCCGAGGAATTCCGCGGCCGTGTTCTGCGCGTTGCCCTGCGGCAGAACCGTCTTTCCCTGGGTCAGGACCGGTTTCCGCTGCAGGACGCTGTCGGAAAACGGCCCGTCATAGATTAACGTCGGAAAGTTGCTGAATTCCTTTGCCGTTTCCTGGATTGCGTCGTGAAAGGTCTCCGTGCTGAAATCCAGGCTCATGGTCTGAAGCCCTCCGGAAAGCTTTTTAGAATAACTCTCGAGATTCTGCATCGTTTTGTATTCATCCGACGAAATTTTCTGGCCGGCCGCTATCCGCCGGGACAGCATCATGGAGAAATCTCCGACCTGCGTGATAAACCGGCTGATGTTGTCCAGAGAGTTGTCCCCGACGGGAAGGACAGCCAGGGCCGATTTGGCCGCGCTGGTTTCCTGAAGGAGGCGCGCGGCGAGCCCGTGCTGCTCCGTCGGAGTATTGGCGTAAACCGCCTTGTTGAGGACGGTCTCGATATTTTCCACGGAGTCGTTCAGGTCATTTAGAGAACGCAGATATCCGTATTGAAGGTCGCGTTTGTATTTCTCCGTCTGAAGGACCCCGTAGACAGAAGTGCTTCCCAGCACCGCAATGATCAGCGCAACGACTGCGGCAGTCGCTTTCCGCTTTTTTGTCATCTGTTTCACCCCGGTTTTAGTCTCTCTTGGGAACACGGAAATATGTGCCCGTTTCTTCCAATGCACAGGGAGCCTGCAGATCTTTCCGCTTTTTTATATATTATTCTCCCTTTCCCTGTACTTTTTCTTTTTAGGATGATATGATGGTAACAAAATAAGGGAAATATCCAGAATTATATTTTTTTCGCTCGTAAGCTAACCACAGAGGCTGACACGTCGTATCTTTGTTGCGGGCGGGGAACACCCTTCTGCGAAACGGGAGAATCCATATGTGTTTCACAAAAGACGCAAAAAATTACGTTCCTGCAAAAAAGCCCAGACAGACAGTAGTGGGTGGAAGTGAAATTGAAAAACGATCGGCGGAAAATTTAATCCGCTGGGCCATGAGGGAGAACCGTTTCGAAGTGTATTACCAGCCGCTGTACAACGTACACAAGGAGCAGTTTACCGAGGCGGAGGCGCTTCTGCGGCTGAAGGATCCATCCGGGAAATTTGTGCCGCCGGACGAGTTCATCCCGGCCGCGGAACAGACCGGCCTGATTGTCGAAATCGGCCGGATGGTGCTTTGGAAGACCTGCTGCGCCCTGCGCCTGCTTCTCGCGCGCGGAGTCGAAATTGAAGCGGTATCGGTCAATTTGTCCGTGGTGCAGCTGCAACGGGAGGATTCGGCGGAGAAACTGCTGAGGATTATCCAGGAAGGCGGAGTTTCGCCCGACCGGATCGTCTTTGAGGTGACCGAAAGTACGATAATCCACGATTACCCGCTGATAGCGAAGCGGATCCGGGAACTGGGTGCCGCGGGAATCCGGTTTGCGCTGGACGATTTCGGTACGGGATATTCCAGTATCGCCCATGTAAGCGACCTGCCGTTCGACTCTGTCAAGATAGACAAGAGCCTTATCTGGGGTTCGGCGAGAAACCGGAAATGCAGCATTCTCACCGAGGATCTTGCGCAGATGTTCCGGCATATCCGCCTGGACATTACGGCGGAAGGAGTCGAAACCGAAGAACAGGACCGTTTCGCGCGCCGGTGCGGGTTCGATAAGATTCAGGGGTTCCGGTACGCGCGCCCGATGCCGATGGATCAGGCGGCCGCCCTTTTCGGCCGCAGGGCGGTTTAAAGGCGGGGAAAAATATCGGG
>DAITAP010000008.1:0-2610 GCA_036824225.1 Caproicibacter sp.
ACGCACGGTGGTGTGAGAGGTCGGTCACTCAAATGGGTGACCTCCTACTCGATTTCTGTTTTGAAATGAAAAGGAGTCTTTCCCAGGGTAAGGCGCTATAAAAGCGCGAGATCGCGGAGCGTCGCGGCGTCCGCCGCTCCGGTCATCGGAAGTTCGCACGCGCGCTGGTACGCGAGCACCGCCGCCTTGGTGATCTGGCCGTAATAACCCGTGCAATTGTCAGAAGTCATATGGTTGAGCGAAGTCAGTTTCTTCTGGAGAGCAAGCACATCGTTTCCCCGCATGCCGACCTGCAGGACCCTGCGCTGGACGCCTGCAGCCGCATTGACGGCTTGAACTTTCGAAGGAAGCGCAGCCGACGACAGTTTCCCGGACGAGTCAAACCGGCAGAGCGTCCCGTTGAGGGTCTTCGCCGTCCCGGTAACATACTGCCCGTTTTCGTAATAATACTGGACCCCGTCAACCGTCACAAACCCGCTTTTCGGGTACTGAATCTGCGGCAGCTTAAACCATTTCTGCCAGCGGTATTTTCCGCCGAACACGGGCTGGTACTGAATGTTTTTCCCCGTACAGCGGTTATCGACTTCGCGGTTGTTTCCTACATACACTCCGACATGCCCGGGGCTAAAAAGGATCAGCCCATGAATGCGCGGAAGCGAGGAAGTATTGGAAAGGTTGATGTTTCCCTTGACAGACGCGGACTGAAGCATCGCCGTTGAACTTCCCGCGACGGACATGAGGGACGGCCGCGGATTTGTGTTCGGGCCGGTCCACCAGAGATAGGACTTGATTAGTCCCGAACAGTCCGTCCGGCGCCGGCCCCCGATAAACTGGCCGTAGGCGCCGTACTGATATTTCCAGCCCTGGCGATATGCCGTCAGCACATGGTTGGAAAGTCCAGCCCCAGTTTTTACCTGCGCCGCCTGCGCGCTGTTTCCTCCGGCTGCATTCGATATGGCGAGTACCGCCAGGCAGAGAACCCCGGCAGCAACTTTCCCCCAATGACTTCTCTTCATTTGAACCCCCCGCAAATCCATTCACTTTGAAATTCCAGATTCATTACAAATTAGTTACAGTTTATCACAGGCCTGTAATAATTGCAATCAAAAAAAGGAAAATAATTAAAGTTTGCATTATTTAACCAGTTCTATTGCTTAATATTTGTATAATATTAAGGTATTCCTTGGAAGCAAGGGGCCGATCCGTCATAAAATTCGCTGAAAAAAAGATGCGCCCGGAAAAGGTTTTGAAAGCCTTTTCCGGGCGCACCCCCCAAACTTCCGGGAGGAAATATGCTACATAAAGAGAAAGTGCTATAGGGAAATCTGAATTTGGTATTTTCTCAGCCAGTAATTGATCTGAAGAAGATAGGCCATCATCTGCGGCCCCGCCATCAGCTGTCCGAACCAGGGCTTTCCATAATCCGATTCCGCCCCCAAAAGCCTGTCAGCTGCTTTACGGTCGAGGAGGGTATGAATGGGCTGTTCGCTGTCCGCCATGACATCCGCGAGGCGGCGGCGGACGATTGCTTCATAGCCGGGGTTATGGGTTTTTGGATAAGGGCTTTTCCGGCGCAGACGGATCTCCTCCGGAAGCCAGGGTCTGGCGGCGTCACGCAAAAGGGATTTCACGATCCCGCCGTGGCATTTATAGGACCACGGAGCGTTAAAAACGTATTCCACTATTCTGTGATCGGCATATGGGACGCGGACTTCCAGACCGTTCGCCATGCTCATCCGATCTTTCCTGTCAAGGAGGGTCGACATGAACCAGTTGATATTGAGGTAGGAAATTTCACGGCGTCGTTTTTCACGCGGGTTTTCTCCTTCCAGCACCGGGACCTCGGCCAGGGACTCCTCATACCTCTCGTTCACATATTCTTCCACATGGAGGGCATCTCTGATTTCCGGTTTCAGCAGGCTGGTCCTGATGGACAGGTCCGGCGACCATGGGAAGCAGTGCCCTTCAAACGCCTCCTTTTTATGGAACCACGGGTATCCCCCAAAAATCTCATCGGCGCATTCCCCGCTGAGGGCAACCACATGGCTTTTTTTCACAAGTCCGCAGAAATAGAGGAGGGAGGAGTCCACATCCGCCATTCCCGGAAGATCCTTGGCGTCGACGGCGTCATAAAGCAGGTCGGCCTGCGTTACGTTGTCACATACCAGCTTCGTATGATCGGTATGGCAGAACCTGGCCATCTTTTCCGCCCAGGGTTCATCCGCGTCGGGCTGAAACGCACTCGGCTTAAAATAGCGATCGTTTCCGGAAAAATCAAATGAATAAGTAGAAAGCGTGCGGCCGGCAGACCGGCAGATTTTTGAGGCCAGCGAGGTGATGACGCTGGAATCCAGGCCGCCGGACAGAAAAGTGCAAAGCGGGACGTCCGAAATCATCTGCCGTGTGACGGAGTCCTGGACGAGATCGCGCACATGCTCGACCGAATCTTCGTAGCTGTCCGGATGTTCGTAGCTCTCGAGCCGGAAATAACGGCTGAGTCGGAGGCCGTCATGTCCGAACACCGCACAGCAGCCGGGCCGGATCTCCTGAATTCCCCGGAATACGCCCACGCCCTGGGTTCTCGCCGGTCCCAGGCCGAACACCTCGCAG
>DAITAP010000008.1:2620-18254 GCA_036824225.1 Caproicibacter sp.
CGATCCAGAACGGGAGAAACCCCCGGATACTCAAAAAGGGCTTTGATCTCCGACGCAAAAACAAGCCGCTCCCCCTGAACGGTGTAAAACAGGGGCTTTACACCAAAACGATCCCGGCAGAGGAAGCAGCAGTCGCGCCTCTCATCGTCAACCGCGAAGGCAAAAATCCCATTCAGCTTTTCCGCGCAGGCCGGCCCGTACTGGATATAGCATTTCAGGAGGACTTCCGTATCGCAGGAAGTTTCAAACAGATAACCCGCGTTCTCCAGTTCGCGGCGCAGTTCGCCGCTGTTATAAAGTTCCCCGTTATAAACGATGGTATAGCGGTATCCGCCGGAATAGGAAGTCATAGGCTGTTTTCCGCCCTCCGGGTCGATAACGCAGAGCCTCTGATGCGCAAAAGCCGCGTGCTTTGACAGAAAAATACCGTTCTCGTCGGGTCCCCGGTGCCGGAGGGTGTTTCCCATCCGGCGGACCAGGCGTCCGAGAATCGGCGCTTCTTCGGTAAAATCTCTGCAGTAGTCGCTAAAACCCGCAATTCCACACATGAAAAAATCCCCCTTGAAAACTTTGTCTGCCTCTGATTCCCATTTTTTCCGGCCTGCTTACTGCATATTATGCGGTATTGTAAATTTGGTTCTTTGGTTCCCGGCAGGAAAACGGATCCTCGTAAACTGCTACCAATGCGGCAGCACGAAAAAAGGTTGTTCCGAAAGGCCGGCCATCCTGCTTTTTCCTAAGCCGAAAGCAGTTGGAAAGTTTCCTTCGGTTGACAAGCATCTCTCTTTATACTAGACTAAATAAGAATTGTTGAAAATCGAGGTGTGGCATGAGCAGCAACTACGG
This sequence comes from Caproicibacter sp., assembly GCA_036824225.1. Taxonomy (GTDB): domain Bacteria; phylum Bacillota; class Clostridia; order Oscillospirales; family Acutalibacteraceae; genus Thermocaproicibacter. The sequence goes on from DAITAP010000008.1 coordinate 3,467, forward strand.
TCGCCCTTCCGGGCGTAATGTATATTCCTCTTCCCGGCGCGGCAGACAGAGCTATGGAAACAGAGGCGACATCGATCGCTATAATTACGTCGATCGCGACATCTACAGCAGTTCTCCCCGCCGCAGAGGAAAGAAAAAGGGAGGTTGTGCCAAAAAAGTCCTTACGGTGTTTCTGTGCGCGCTTCTTGTCGCGGCAGGCGTGGGGCTTATCTATTTTCACGTCCTTGCTTCCCGGCTCAACCGTTCCGACAACGTGACAAGCCAGGATCTGGAAAGCTATGTTCAGCAGCCCTCCGCCGCACCGGCATGGGATGTCAAATCGGACGGAAGCGTGATGAACATTCTTCTGCTTGGCGTCGACGAAAACAAAGACGGTTCCGACGGACGATCCGACACCAACATTCTGCTTTCCATCGATCGGAATTCCAGAACCATCCACCTGGTTTCTTTTCTGCGCGATACTTATCTAGAAATTCCCGGCATCGGCAAGAGCAAACTGAACACCGCTTTTACAAAAGGCGGCGCCGCTCTGACAATGCAGACGCTGGAAAACAATTACCGGGTGAATATCGATAAATACGTATCGGTCAATTTCCAAAATTTTTCTACGGTCATCGATAAGATGGGCGGACTGGACGTTCCGATGTCCAAATCCGCCTGCAACCAGGAAAATAAAAACATGGGCAGCCATCTCAAGCCCGGCGTCAACCATTTAAATGGAAGGCTGTGTCTCTATTACGCCCGCATCCGCGACGCAAGCGACGAATACGGTGTCAACGACTTCGGCCGGGCCGGACGTCAGAGGCAGGTCATTCAGCTGATGATCCAGAAAATGAAAAGCATGAACCCCCTGGAATCCAATAAAATTTTATATGACTATCTCCCCTATATCAAAACAAACCTGGACGACGGCGAACTGATGTACCTCGCGTCCATCGGGACTACCGTGTCCTCCTATAAGACAGAATCCCTCCAGATGCCGGAACCCAACGCCTATAAGGATCGGACCTATCGGGGAATCGGCCAGGTCCTGGTGCCTGATTTGGAAAAGAACAGCGCGGCGCTGCGGGAATTTCTTTATCCGAAAGGATAGCGGCTTTGGAACCCATAAAAAAAAGGCCCCGGCCCGGTGAGGTTTCCCCTCCCCGAAGTCGAGGCTTTTTTCGCGTCAGCCCTGCAGCTGACTTCTTACCTGCCGGACTTCCTGATCGTTGGCCTGAGCAGCAGGCTGATAGTAGCCCTTTGACTGGGCGATCTTATAAAGTTCGTACTGGGAATTTTCACAGCCGTTGCGGATTTGTTGAATCGCGGATCTCAGCTGCTGGTTCTGGCATTCCGAGATCGTGTTCGCATAAAAGGTCAGATCGCTTTTTTCCATCGAAAGAACATCGTTTACCATGGTTTTTTCCTGCATTTTCGCGCCCTCCTTCATTGTAAGAAATTCATAAGCTGCTGTTTTGTGCTCTTCGCATCCTGCTCGGCTTTTTCAAAGTAGGACTTCACCTGGGGATCCGTAGCCTGCTGAGCGTAGGTTTTCAATTTTTCGCAGGCCGTGTCATGGGCTCCGACCAGATGCCGGAGGTTCTGCAGTTCAATCTGATTCAGCTGGGACATCAAGACCATCCTTTCATTTCATTTGATGGAATTAGTATCCCATTTCAGGCGTCGAATATGCAGGAGAGAAAAGGATCTATGGCCGGGCGCTTTTTCGAAGCTGTCCGACGGCTTTTTTCAGAAGACGGTATCCCTCTTCCGGATCCTCCGTGTCGGCTACCGCCCGTTCCATCGGGCAGACACCGTCTCCGGTCCTGTTCAGAATCCGGCTGACACGCCTGCCGGAATCCGCACGCAGCCCATGGCTTTTCAGGTACAAAAGGGCCGCATCGCTCATCAGCACGCCGTACGCCCCCGCCGCTCCGCCGAGGACCAGCAACATCGCGGCAGCCTTCCCGATCACTTTGTCTACCACCCAGGCATCTTTCAAAAGCTCAGGCGATCGCTCATACAGCGTAAGGAGGGGAGCAACGCCGTGCCCGGACGCCGTCCAGGCAATCCGTTTTCCCCGAATCACAACGCAGGACGCCTTCCCGCACAGGATTCTTTTCCTTGCTTCTGCAAGCACGTCTTCCCCTGGTCTTCCCCCTGGGAAACCGGAAGATCCCATTTTGCCATGCCCCCCTTTTTTAGTCAGCGTTCGAAAGCTTCCGTGGCCTTTTTCATAAGATCGGGTACCGGCAGATGCTGGGGGCAGATGCCGGCACACTGGCCGCAGCGGATGCACGTAGAGGCCTTGTGGCCGTCCGCCGTCAAATCCCGATAGAAGTTGCGGGCGCGATCATGGTCTCCATACACCAGATCCGTATTATACGCCCGGATAATGTCCGGAATTTTAATTTTCTTCGGGCACCCGTCCACACAGTACCGGCATCCGGTGCATCCGATGCGCGGGGCCTTTTGAAGCGACTGGAGAACTTCCTTCAGACACGCTTTTTCTTCCGCGTTAAACGGTTTCGGATCCTTCATGGTCGCGATATTGTCCTTCACCTGATCTTCCGAAGACATTCCGCTCAGGATCACCATCACGCCCTCCAGCGAAGCGCAGAACCGCAGCGCCCAGGACGCGGGAGATTTTCCGGGATCGGCGGCCTCCATCTTTGCCGTCAGTTCAGGACTCAGAGACGCAAGGGTTCCTCCCTTTACAGGCTCCATGATGATAACTGGCTTCCCATGCCTGCGGACCGTCTCATAACACCTGCGGGACTGGACGATTTCGTTTTCCCAGTCAATATAATTAATCTGGAGCTGAACAAATTCCACTTCGGGATGCTCCGTCAGCAGCCTGTCAAGCAGTTCCGGACTGTCGTGGTAGGAAAATCCGAAATGGCGGATTTTCCCTAATTTTTTCATTTTTTTCGCGAAATCCCAGCAGTGGAACTTATTATAGAATGCGGTGTGATTGGCACAGGCGTCATGAAGCAGATAAAAATCAAAGAAACTTACACCGGCTCGCCTGAGCTGCTCCTCGAAAATTTTCCCGACATCCTCGTCGCTCTTTAAAAGCCAGCCCGGCATTTTATCCGCAATCGTAAACCGGTTTCTTGGATAACGTTTCACTAATGCCTCTTTCAGCACCCCTTCCGATTTTCCCCCGTGATACACATAGGCGGTGTCAAAATAAGTAAAGCCATTTCGCATAAAGCGATCGAACATTTTTTTGACCTGTTCGATATCGATCGCTTTGTCCTTCTGAGGCAGGCGCATGGTCCCAAAACCAAGTCTTGGAACACTCCTGATTCCTTCCGTTTTCATCAAGCCGGAATCTCCTCTCCTTACAGTTTTTCTGTTTTTCTTTTATCATATACCTTAAAGTAGGCTTCAAGGCAACCCCCTTTTTTATTTTTATCGATGAAACGGATGCCGGGAATTTTCCGATCGGTTTTTAAAATGGGCTTGTCCGCTGCCTAAAAATGGCGGGGACACCCATTTGGGAAATCCGGACCATTCTCCGCCTGGCCGCAAGGGAAGACGGCACTTAAGGGAAATCCCTTTCCCAGAGAGAGAGACAGGATCCCCGCAAAAAGCCTTAGAAAAAATCGATTGCAAAGCAAAAAAAGAGAGAGAGCATGCTGCAAAGAGGCAGTTGGGAAGAGATTTCCCCCATAAAGGAGTTCGGAAAGATCGCGCAGATATAGATTGGATAAAATTTCGAAGTTTCGGGCAGCAGTTCTATGTATTTTCCAGGATAGAAACTATTTTTTCCTGAAACCCCTATAATACTCTACATACCGGTTTTATCGGACCTGATTCCGGCCGGGGACATGGATTGTCCCCGGCCGGGGCATGGATTCCTGTGTTATGACTAAAGAGAGGAGCAAGAGATTTTCATGGCTGATACGAATCCCCAGGCAGTCCCTTTGAAAAACGTCGAGATTCACGATCCGTTCTGGAGCAAAGTCCAGGAAACCGTGCGGACCCAGATGATTCCCTATCAGTGGGAAGCTTTGAACGACCGGATCCCCGGAGCGGATCCAAGTTACTGCATCCGGAACTTCAAAATTGCCGCCGGTCTGGAAAAAGGCAGGCATGGCGGGGCTGTTTTTCAGGACAGTGACCTGGCGAAATGGATCGAGGCCGCCGCCTATTCCCTGGAAAAGCATCCGGACGCAAAACTGGAAAAAGAAGTGGACGAAACCATCGGGCTTATCTGCAAAGCTCAGCGCCCGGACGGATATATGGATACCTATTATATTCTAAACGGCCTTGATCAGCGTTTTACAGACCTTGAGGAAAACCACGAGCTTTACTGTCTCGGGCATATGACAGAAGCTGCCGTCGCCTATTATGAAGCGACAGGAAAGGATCGCCTTTTAAAGGCGGTAATCCGCTGCATTGATCTGGTGGATTCGCTGATTGGCCCGGAAAAAGGGAAAATTCACGGATATCCGGGGCATGAAATTCTCGAAATGGCCCTGGTGCGCCTATACCGCGTGACTCATAACGAAAAGCACCTGCGTCTTGCGCGCTACTTTATCGACGAACGTGGAAAAGAACCTTTGTTCTTTGAGGAAGAACGGAAAAAGCGCGGCCTTCCCGGGGACGGAAACCGGATTATCCGGAACAGTTACCACCAGGCGGATCGTCCGGTTCGGGAACAGGAGAAGGCGGAAGGACATGCCGTACGCGCAGTCTATCTCTACAGCGGAATGGCGGACGTCGCGCGCGAAACGGGGGACCGCTCCCTTTCGGAAGCGTGCAGGCGCCTCTGGAACGACATGACGCACCGGCAGATGTATCTCACGGGGGGAATCGGCGCTACCCACCATGGAGAAGCTTTCACCTATGATTATGATCTTCCGAACGACACGGCCTATGCGGAAACCTGCGCTTCCGTGGGCCTCGTCTTCTTCGCCCGCCGGATGCTGGAACTGGAACCCCGCGCAGAATATGCCGATGTGATGGAGCGTGTGCTGTATAACGGCGCTCTCAGCGGAATGTCCCTCGACGGAAAGCGCTTTTTCTATGTAAACCCGCTGGAAGCCGATCCGGAAGCTTCCAGGAAGGAAGAGGATCACCGGCATGTAAAGATCACGCGCCAGAAATGGTTCGGCTGCGCGTGCTGCCCGCCCAACCTGGCCCGTCTGCTCGCGTCTCTCGGGGGATACGTCTGCACTTCTACCCCGGACACCCTTTATCAAAACCTCTATATCGGCGGGACTGTTTCCGCTGTGGCAGGCGGCATTCCCGTCCGCGTGGAGTTCCGTTCCTCCCTCCCCTTAAAGGGAAGCGTATCCGCCGTCGTCCATCCGGCAGGCCGGGGCCGGTTTCGATACGCCCTCCGCATCCCCGCCTGGTGCGGCGGAAAATTCTCTCTTCTGCTCAACGGGGAAAAAGCGGATTTTCAAAGCGAAAACGGTTATGCCGTTCTTGACCGGGAATGGAAAGACGGGGATGAAATCCGGCTCTCGATGGAAATGAAAGTCCGGCGCGTCTTCGCCAACCCGCGCGTCGGGGAAGACGTCGGCAGGGTCGCCGTCACGCGCGGTCCTCTCGTCTACTGTCTCGAGGAGGCCGACAACGGTCCGGGACTTTGCCGGGTATGTCTGCCGGACCGGACCGTCTTCCGGGAAACGGCCGCGGAAGGGCTGCCTGAGAATATTGTGGCGCTTTCTTCGGACGGATTCCGCTTTTCCCTAAAAAACTGGGACTCCGATCTTCTTTACGCCGATCATGCCCCGACCCTGGAACCCTGTTCCCTGCTCTGGGTCCCCTATTATGCGTGGGCAAACCGCAGACCAGGAGAAATGTCAGTCTGGGTGCACCGCTTTCTCTCGGAGCCGTAGCGGTGCCCAACAGCCGGAAAACAGAATATTGACATGCCGCGTCCGGCCGCATAGTATGAATCAGGCTATGAGAAGGAGGTGCGGAAATGTCCTGCAACTGCAATAATTCCAATTCTGGTAGTTCCGGAAATTCTTCAAGTGCCTGCGCCCTCAAAGAGATTCTTGACGACCTGGACAACTTGAACACCCAGGATCTCTGCATTCTGAAAAACATCATAGAGCGGATTCTCTGCTGCCGTTCCTGAAATTTTCTGACTGGGGCGCCCTCCCGGACCGACCTCGTCCGGGAGGGCGCCCCGCGTTATTGAAGAGAATTGTTTAATAGCAACGCGAAGATGATTGGGAGCGGAAAATTAATCAGCAGTTTCAGAAAACTGATTACGACCGTATTTCGGAACACGGTAGAAAAATTCGGATCCTGAAAAAGCATGGTAAAGTGCTTCATGCCTACCATTTGCTGAATTCCGGAAAATCACCGAGCCGGAATTCCTGAAAGGACAATATCGCGGCCATGCTGATCCGGGAGTTTAAGAGTCGGAAATAGAGCAGGGCTCCTTTCGGAAGACGCGGAATTTTCCGCAATTTTCTCGGGGGAACAGGCAAGAATAAGAGGAGTGCCGAAAGAGAATCCGGTTCTCCTCTTTTTTCCGTTTTCCTCAAAAAAACCTGGAAAATGGAAAAGGCTTGTCTTTTTTAGACATTTCATGGTAAAATCAGGTATTCGCTCGGAAAGGGGGGTAAAGTAAATGGGTCTGATATCGTGGATTATCGTTGGCGGTCTGGCAGGCTGGATCGGCAGCAAGATTATGCATACCGACCAGTCCATGGGGATTTTGAGCAATATCATCGTTGGCGTCATCGGCGCCTTCCTCGGCGGGTTTCTTGTCAACCTGTTTGGCGGAAGCGGCGTCACAGGCCTGAACGTCTGGAGCGTTTTGGTTTCCATTCTTGGTTCTGTCATTTTTCTCTGGATTGTCAAAAAAATCAGGCACTGAGAAAAGGCACATCTCCCGATCCTTTTGGGTATTTTCAGAAATTTTAGCACTCTAATCATTAGAGTGCTAAAATTTACAGTTTATTCATATTATTTATTATTTTCGTTCATATTTAATTTCTATACTGAAGGTGTCGAAAGGGATCGGAAAAGGATCCCGGGATGATAAATTTCACAGAGTATTTTGAAGGGGGTTCGGTGTTATGTTTGATTTGGTTCCTTTTGAGCAGAGAAACGGCAACCTGTTTGACACTTTCGACCGGATGGTAAATGACGCCTTCTTCGGCGGCATGGAAGGAGATTCCGCTCCCTGCCGCACCGATATCGTGGACGAAGGAGATCGGTATGTGCTGAAGGCGGATCTGCCGGGCTTTGACAAGGAAGAGATCAACGTGAGCACGGAAGGCAATCAGCTGACCATCTCCGCCGAACACAAGGAAGAGAACAAAGAAAAAGACAAGAAGACAAACTATCTCCGCCGTGAGAGAAAATACTCGGGCCTGAGCCGCAGCTTCGCAATCGATGGAATTGACGTGGAGAAGATTTCCGCTTCTTACAAAAATGGTGTTCTGGAGCTGGATCTTCCGAAAGTGGAAGAGGCGAAAGCCCAGACCAAGAAAGTCGAAATTAAATAACGCCCCGTGTTTTTGGAAAAGCGGATTTGCCGCATTTCTCTTCGGCAAATCCGCTTTTCTTTTTTCTGCCTCTTTTCCACAGATCCATCCGCCCTCCCCTAATTAAGTTCCGGATATTGGTTGATGGGGAGACGAAAACCGGAGATCCCGCTAGAAAATAGAGAAACGCGTTCTGATTTTCCGCTTCCGCCTTCTTAGAAAAGGACACGCTCATTGGGAAAACTGGATTTGCATCTTTAAAAATTGACTTTATAAGTCTCATAGTGTATACTCTATGTAGTATTAACTATGAGTCTTATTCTATATACAGGTGATTTGGAGTGGATCGAATCGGGCACGTTTTCGCATGGGTACTGGACGCCATGCTTCCGTTTTCCGGAAACTACGGAACGGCGGTCATTCTTCTGACCGCTTTGATTCAAATTGTCGGGATGCCGGCAAAACGGAATCGGAAGCTTACGATGGAGCGGATCTGTGCCGCGCAGAATGAAGTAAACGGCATCAAGAAAAACTTTCAGGGCAAACCTCAGGATTTGGAAAGAGAAATCAACAGAATCTATGAAAAGCACGAAGCGGGGAGTTTCAGCGGCTGTTTTTTCATTCTTTTTTCGCCTTTTCTTTCCATCCTCGTTTTTCTCGCTTTTTACAGAATTTTCACAATGCCCTTGACGTACTTCTGCGGCTTTACGCCCGCGGAAGCCGACGCGGTCATGAATTCGGCGAGAAAAATACCCCGGTTTCTCCATATCGGCCGCGAGTGCGAAGCGGTTTCGGCTGTCTTCCAATATCCGGGGCTCGTTCGAAATCCGGAAAATATGGGCAGGATCCGAAACCTCTATCTGGGTTTTTTGGGAATTAATCTCTGTGAGAAAGCTGACTTCAGAAAAATTTCCGGGTTCCTTTTGATTCTCGCGCTTTTCCTCCTTCAGGCTGGGGCCCTATGGAAAAATTTCAGAAAGAAAACGAAGGGCAAAAAAGACTGGATCCTTGAGGGAATCAGCCTGCCGGTTTCTGCGCTCGGAATCCATATTGCCTGCCAGTTTCCCGCCGGCCTGCTTTTATCCGTCCTATGCGCGGAGGCCGCGGAATGTCTGGAAGATTTTCTGGGAAAGAGGAAGTTCGAAATCCGGATGGGAGTGAAGGAAAACAGTGGAACTGTCGAACAAGCAGCTGGCGCGGAAGATCATGGACGTCAGAAGAGAAAATAATTCGGTGTATTCCTCGGACCTCCGGCTGATGGCAAGCGTTTATCAAATCAGGGATATGGGAAGGATATTCCGCCAGGCCGCGCGGGCCGGGCTGAAACTTGTCGATGACGAGGATCTCCGGGAAGACAGCCGGGGTGGCAGGCAGATCGATCTTTTCCGCCAGTACATGAAGGACTGTTCCCTATTCAAAAAACTGACCCGCGAAGAGACGTTGGAGCTAAGCCGCAGGACGCGGGCAGGAGACAAGGGCGCGGAGAATCTCCTGATCAGCTGCAACCTGCGTTTTGTCATCAGCATTGTAAGACAGATGAACTGGGCGGTCCGGATGGGATGCGACAGGATGGACTTAATCCAGGCAGGCAATATCGGCCTGATGGAAGCGGTCAAACGATATGATCCTTCCCTCGGGTACCGTCTGAGAACCTACGCGGGATTCTGGATTCGGATGGAAATCAGCCGTACGGTACGGAACGACCTCAGCTGCGTCCGGCTGCCGTACAAGGTTCTCCGGCGGATCCACAGAATTTCGAAGGCAAGGGAGCGTCTGGAGGGCCGCGGCAGAAAACCGGGGATCGACGAACTGTGCGCTGAGACGGGATATTCCCCTCAGACCATCCGAAAAACGGAAACGTTTCCCCAGAAGCTGGTTTCCATGGACGACCCCCCGCCGGATACGGAATCGCTCACGTATTTTAGCAGGCTCAAAGACCGGAACGAACCATTCGAGGAACAGACGGAAATCAGGGAAAAGGTAAAAAAAGTCCTCTCCGCGCTGGACCGCATCCCGGCCCGGGAACGTTCCGTCCTCATCCGCAATTTTGGAATCGGGTCGCCTCCCGTCTCCCTCGCCCGAATCGGCAGGGAAACCGGCCTGTCGCGGGAACGAGTCCGTCAGATCCGAAACAAGGGCCTCAATGATCTCGAAATTCAGCTATATGGCTGCCGGCCGGACTAGATCCTGCCATTTTATTTTGACAATTATACTACATGTAGTTTATAATAAAGCATGAATTCATCATATTGCTTATTATAACAAGAAAAGAGGGCGGACTCCATGTACTGCGGGCAATGCGGAACCTGGATGGAAGGAAGCGGCAGGAAATGTCCGCGCTGCAAAACGAAGGCGGGAAAGGGAAAGCGGTTCTGCCGGATCTGCGGGCATCCCCTCGATCCGAAGTGCGGGGTATGCCCCGGGTGCGGGGCGGTGCGGAACGGGAAAAAGGAAGAGGCAGAATTCGGCGGTTCCGGAAAACAGGGGTCCAGAGAAGGAGAGGAAAAACGGTCCGCTTCTTCCGAAGGATCCAGGCAGGCCCTGAATCTGCCCCCGATTATGGAAAAAATCCTCACTCACGCGGACATGCTCGAAGCCATGGGGAACCGGCAGGCCCGAAAAATCCCGCCGCGGGAAAAGCCCGTGACGGACGCGAAGGAATATCTCGCCTTATACGAGAAGCAGGAAAGGGAACGAAAATACAGAAAGCAGGCATCGGCGGAACGGGAAAAAAGAGAAAAAAGGCGAAAGGAACTGATTCAGTTAAGGCGTACCGGGCAGATTTCCAAAGAGGGACAAAAAGAGCTGGACGCGCTGGAAAGCGGCGGCGCCGCAAAAGGAAAGCAGCCGCCGCCCGGGTCTAAGACGGGCCGGCAGCCCGGAAGCAACGCGGGCAGTCCGAAAAAAAGCCGGCATGCCGTGAAAAGGCGGTTCTTTCTTCCGCATCCGAAAGGAAAGACGGAACTCAAAGCCGCTGGGAAAAAGGGAAAAAGCGGGGCAGAATGGCGCGACGCGTCCCAGATAGCCGGGTTTGTGCTGTCCGTCTGCGCCGCGGGAGAGATGTTCGCGCCGGAGCAGAGTGCCGCGGCGCTGATGGCGGCTTACGTCGGGATAAGCCTCCTGCTTGCGGCTGCGGGGAGAAAAGGGCAGTACGGCCTTCTGTCGAAAGCCGCCGCCGGAATTGATCTCTATTACGCAGCGGCGGCGGCGGTTCCATATCTCAAACAAATTTCTTCCAGGGGGAGCTAAAAGATGAACAGCGGGAAAAAGAACCTTTCGAAAGCCGGGGAAATCAGCCAGACTGACGGCCCGGATAAATCTTGCGGGAAAAGCAGAAAAGCGGCGTCCTTCCATACCCCGGCGCTTTTCTCCGCCTCGGCCGCCCTGTTCCTGGCGGGAGGGATCCTGGCCTGGTTTTTCAAGGGAAGGAGCGTCCTGCTCCTGGTGCAGTCGGGCGCGGTGTGCGCTCTGTTTGGCTACGCGGCCGCGGTCGATTTCAAGACACACCTGCTTCCCCTATGGGTTCCGGTCGCGCTTCTGGTGCCGGCCGGGTTAAATCTCGCGGCTGCTTCGAATATTCCAGGGAAACTTGCGGACATGGTCTTCGGAGCTGCTGTTTCGGCGCTGCCTTTCCTGATTTCAATTTTTATCGCGAAGAGGAAAAAAAAAGCATCATACCGGGTGGGGAGACGTGGAGCTTATGGCGGTATCGGGGCTGATTCTCGGCCTCGAAAGAGGATATGAAGCCCTGATCCTGAGCCTGATTCTGTCCGCCGTCGTCGAAGGCGTCAAAATCCTCGCAAAAAGGTCGGACAAAAACAAACCTTTCCCCTTTATCCCGTATATCGCAGCGGGCAGTATCGTATCGTACTTTGTGTAGAAAGGGCGGGAAAATATTGAAAATCTTCAAAAACCGGATCTTAGTCGCAGGCATTGTCATGATTCTGGCAGCCGTTACGTCCTTTGTCGGAATACCGGTCTACAATAATCTGTCGCTCGCCCGGACGGTTGTCGTAAGGGCGGCAGAAGACATCAGGGTCGGCACAAAAATTACAGACGGGATGCTGGAATCCGTCAGTATGGGCAGGCTGAATCTCCCCGCCGACTATATTCCGGACTCAAAACTTGCCGTCGGGAAATACGCGATAAGCGACATGCAGACCCACGATATGGTCACAAAACGGAAAATATCCGCGTCGGACACGCAGCCGGACGTCAAACTGAGGAGCCTCAGGCCGGAGGAACACGCTCTGACCATCGCTCCGCACTCGGAAGCCTCGACGTTCGCGTATCATCTGCTGCCGGATGATATTGTAACGGTTTACTCCGTCGAGAAAGGGCAGGCGCAGGTGGTTCCGGAACTTACCTATGTGTCCGTCCTGGTGGAAACCGCGTCGGGAGGAGTCCAGATTCTCAAGGAAAACCAGACCGATAAGGACGGCAACGTCTTAAAGCCCAGCACGATTACGTTTGTCGTGAATCCGGTCCAGGCGAAAAAGCTCATCGAATTAAACAGCGGGGGAAATTTTTACTTCACGCTCAAGTACCGCGGGGAAGATCAGGATATCAGAAAAAAGTACCTGGACGCGCAGGCGGCATATTTTAAGAAAGCGTGACCGCGGGCACAGGGGAACCCCGGCAGCCATTCGTCCACAACGGTTCTGCCGGGGGTCTCCGCCGCAGCTTAATTTTATGGAAAGAAGGCCGAACCATCATGCATATGAATGTCGGCACCATTCTGGCTTCCGACCGGAACACGAACGAAAGCGCGACAGGATACGGGAAATCATCCGCCTGGATCATCGACGGATACGGCGGCGGGGCATTCCCCGGGCCTCCCGGCGTATGGGACAGCTGGGCACAGTGGTATTCAAGGACCCTTGGCAGATTTCTGGAAGACAGCATGGAAGGAGGGAAAAAGACGCTGAAGGAGAGGATTAAAACCGCCGTGGCGCGGACGGGAGAACGGTACCGCGCGTAAACAAAGGCCGGACAGGGGCCGCCTGAAAAAAGCGACGGCCCTTTTGCCGGAATTTCCCTTATCCGCGTGGAAGGGCACGCGGCGGAATATTTTCTTCTGGGATATCCGGAGATCATCGTTTCGGCAGACGGAGACATCCAGGTTTTCCGAGACGGCAGGACGGACCGAATCGGCTCCGAAATGGAAAGCGCCGGGACGGATCCGGAAGCGGACGACGGGAATACAACTTATCGGAACCGGCAAAACGGTTTTTGGGAACTGAATTTTTCCGGCACTCCGGTCGAACACGGCAGAACGGGAAAGTTCCCGATCTGCGACGGCATGCAGATCCTGCTTCTGTCAAAAGGAGCGTCGCAGGCGCTTTCCCCTTTCCGAATTTACGAAGATCCGGAATATCTTATGTCGGACGCAAAAAGCCGCGGCCTCGAGTACGTCTGGAACATGATCCGGCATTATGAGGCGGGCGATCCTGAGCGCAGAAAATTTCGCAGGACGCGAAGCTGTGAAAACGTGGCCGCCGCGCTGCTTGAAATCAGGGCGGACGGGGAAGAGGGAAAAAATCAAGGAGGCGCGTGGAACGGATGAAAATCATTGCGGTAACAGGGAGTCCGGACTCTGGGAAAACGGCGGTCGCTTTTTCGCTTGCGGCAAGATTTGCCGAGGCGGGAACGGAAACCATCGTGCTGTGCGCCGACCGCACCGCGCCGACCGTTCCGGCTGTTTTTCCGAGGACGACGTCAGCCGTCGGAGCGCCGGCCGATAAAATTCATTCGCTGGGAAAAATCACAAAAACCGTAGAAATTTCGGAAAAGGATATTCTGGACGAGCTTGTCAGCATCCCGAACCGGAAACATCTGGGATTTCTTGGCTACGCGTATGGGGAAAACGGCGGATCCTACCCGCCGCTTAACACAGCGGACGTCGAAAACGTCTTTCAGGCAGCGTCAAAAATCTGCGGCTGCATGATTGTGGACTGCGTCAGCGGTTTCAGCGGAGACGCGATATCCTCGGCGGCGATCGCGGCGGCCGGGAAGGTAATCTGCGTCGGCGGGTGCCGGTATAAGGACATCGTTTATTACGCTTCACAGGCCGGACCGCTTACACGGCTCATCTACGGACAGGACAACGCGGAAAGCAGGAAATTAAAGGAAACGATCATCGTGCTGAACAAAGTTTCTCCCTACGACGCGGTTGCCGAGGTCGACCGGTTCTACCCCCACGTCGATCTTGTTATCCCGTACGACAGCGATGTGAGGGAACAGTTTTTCGAGGGAACCTTCGTACTGAAACGTCTCCCGAAAAAATTTGAGAAAGGCATTTCCAGACTGTTCGCAGAAACGGGGGAGCTAAATAACATTGGCGGTTAAAATCAGGCAGGAATATTACAGCGGCAGCTATTACCGGGCGCTGACGGAAGCGCAGCGCTACTTGTCGTCCCACTACGCCGGCCTGTTTTCCACAAGGCAGTTTCTGAGTATCCGGGACCGGGAGCGGCGGCAGAAAATCAAAGGGTATATCGCTCAGTATGTGACGGAAAACAACATTTCCGTCCGAAATATACCCAGCCGGGCCGTTCTCGCGGATCTGCTCTATATGGACATGGCGGGCTATTCCTGCCTGACGGATGAAATCGCGGACGTAAAAAACCGGAACGAGGAAATCGACGTCAACTCCTGGGACGACTGCGAGGTAATCCGGAGGGATGGGACGCGGGAAAAAATTCCGCACTTCTGCAATCCGGATCACGCGCTCAGCGTAATCGAACGGATGAGCCACTACTCCGGGCAGAACATCGACGAGGCGACCCCCATGGTGGAAGGCAATCTCGCCGGAAACACCCGGTTTGTCGCCATGAAAGCCCCGGTGATCAGCGAAAGCGCCGGGGTGTCGGCGTCTATCCGTATTGTGCGCCCGGCAAACTTTGAGCGACAGTTTTTTATCGAAAACGGGACGATCCGCGAGGAGCAGCTGAGGTTTCTGGAACTCGCGCTGAAATACGGGATCAGCACCCTGTACATTGGGGAAACCAGCTCCGGGAAAACGACGATGATGAACGCTGTCGCTTCCTCCCTGCCGTCTTTTTATCGGATTTACGTCATTGAGACCGGATCCCGGGAACTGGATCTGGTAAAGCGGGATAAAGACGGCCGCATCGTGAACAGTGTGGTGTCAACCATGTCAAGGCCGTCCGAGGATCCGGCGCAGAATATCGGCCAGACCGACCTTGTCGAAAAAGCGCTCCGGTTTAACCCCGACGTCGTTATCGTCGGCGAGATGCGGGGAGAGGAAAGCGCCGCGGCGGTGGAAGTGGCCCTGACCGATCACACGGTCACAAGTTCCCTTCACGCGCCCAGCGCGG
>DAITAP010000008.1:18264-21964 GCA_036824225.1 Caproicibacter sp.
CACGCTGAAAAGACTCGCGGATAAAAGGCGGCATCTGATGAACATCACGGAGTGCCTGACAGCCGGGCTCAGCACCCGGAAATATCACACGATTTATCAGTATCATGTCCTCAGCAACACCGAAGACCCGAAAACCGGGTCGGTGCGCGTAAAGGGAACCGAGTCTTTCAGCCCGCCGAGCGCGAGGCTGATTCAGAAAATGAAAGACGGCGGAATGCTGGATTCGGAAGTAAAATCTCTGGGAGAAATGCTGGAGGAAGAAAAAAAGGAGGCACCTGCTCGATGATCTTTTTTTCCCTGGCCATATTTCTGATGATGGTAGTTTCGCTTTTCCTGCTTCTTGATTTTACCCCGCAGACTTTTACCGATGAGCTTTTCAGCGCCGTCAGACCGGAAAAATCTCTGAAATCCCGGATCGCGGCGGTGCAGAAAGGAAAACGGCCGGGTCTTCCCGTGAGAGTCCTGACCGATTTCCGGCATATGCTCGACTACACACGCCAGTCGCAGAAATTCCCCTTTTTCGCCGTTTCGTCCGCAGTCCTCGCTGTTTTGGGAATCGTGATTTCGGCGGCCGGAGACAACGCGTTCCTGATTTTTCCCCTTTCCCTGGGGCTCTGCTCCATCCCGTACATCGCCGTCAAATTCTATTCCTACTCCTATACGCGGAAACTTCAGGAAGAACTTTCCGTCCTCACGTCGATTGTCACGGCTTCCTATCTCCGGTCATCCGACCTCGTCCATTCGATCCGGGAAAACATCGCGTACGCGAGGGGTCCGGTAAAAACAGCGCTCAGCGAGTTTGTGGCGGAAAACAGAATGATAAACCCGAACCTGCGCGACAACATTGACCATATGCGGGACAAGATCGACGACGGAATATTTAAGGAATGGTGCGGCGCCCTCAAGAAGTGTGTTGAAAACGACTCCCTCAAATACACCCTCCCTCCGATTGTCAGCAAATACTCGAAACTCCGGCAAATCAGCCTTAAGGCAAAACCCCAGATAAACTCGATGAAAGTCCAGCTTATCGGAGTCATCCTGATTACGTATATAAATTTTCCGCTTCTCAAGCTGATGTCCAATGACTCCAATCACTGGTATGAGATCCTGACCGGAACGGCCGGCGGAAAACTGATCTGCGCCGGAGTCTGCTGCGTTACGGTCTTCAGCATATTGCGGCTGGTCCGCCTAATTAGGCCGCCGCAGTATCAGGTTCTGGATGTCCGTAAGCCATCCTGAGAAAGGAGAGAATTTTTTTGGATTTGCTGCCTTTTCTCGAATATTCTGCGGTAGTTCTGGCCGCGGCCGGCGTTTTCATCCTGCTTTCCGCGCTTTTCCGATTTCCTCCCCGACGGGTTGTCAAAAACATCTCGCACCTTGCCCGTCAGTATTCGCCCGGCGGGGCTGTGGACTCATTTCTCGCGGGGATTTCGGAAAAGCTTGCAGGACACATCCACCTGAGTGAATCAAAGCGGGACGAACTGGAAAGCGAGCTGGACACGCTGGAAATGCATCTCTCCCCGGAGCAGTTTATCGCGTCGTGCATCACAAGGGGAATTCTCCTGCTGCCCCTTCTGATTCCGGCTTCCATCCTGTCCGCACCCCTCGATATCGCGGTCGTTTTTTTGTGCGTGTCCGTATCGTACCGGCAGTATAAACGGCTGGATGATGTTTTTGAGGAAGAAAAAAAAGAAATCGACGCGGAGCTCCCGAACTTTGTTTCGGTGACGGAACAGACGTTCCTTCATGACCGCAACGTCCTCCGATTGCTGGAAGCCTATACAAAAACGGACGAAACGCCGCTGACAAAACAGCTGAAAATCGTGATCGCGGATATGCGGACCGGCAGCAGCGAACGGGCGCTGACGAGGTTTTCGCGGCTGTATGACAGCGTTTACCTGTCGGACACGGTGCGGGGACTGCTTGCGGCCCTGCGAGGCGAAGATACCGCGGAGTATTTTAAATCCCTGAGCCGGAGGCTTTCGGATGAACAGGACGCCATCGTGGCCGATAAAATCATGCGGCTGCCCTCCAAAATCAAGCCGCTCGCCGTTCTTCACCTAGTCTGCATTATGGTAATCTACGCGTATATTTTTATCACGGCCGGCCTGAGAGGGCTCGGGCAGATTTTCAATTTTTAGGGAGGAGATAAACTGTGACGGACCGGAAAGAAAACGGCGAGGCATATATCGATGTCGTGATTGGCCTTTTTCTCTCCATGATGGTTCTGGCGCTCTCCATCAACCTGTTTAATTTTTTCAACGCCTACCATAAGCAGATCTACCTGACCGAACAGATGCTCCGCGCTGCCACCATGGAAGGAAATACAAGAAGCGTGCAAGTCGGGGAGCGGTATCAGGGGCTGATAAGGGAAACCGGGCTTGGGACGGACAGCGCGGGATACTCAGGATCTAAAAACCTCGCCATTTCATTTGACGGCAGCGAACTAATCGAGGATGAGACGGACTATGACGGAACCGTGCAGCTGGGGAGAAAAATCCAGGTTACGACGACCATGCAAATCCCGGTGAAGCTGGTGCACTCCTCAAAATCCATTGCCATTTCGACATCAGTGACAAAATCGGGTCTCTCAGAACAGTATTGGAAACCGTATAACGCCGTGGACGATTCGGATCGTCCGGGAAACGGGCAGGTGACGGGAGGTTAGATTTCAGTCAGAAGACACGGATCGCGTAAAAATTCAGCTGCTTTATTTTTTTGCCTTCCACATGCCGGCGGGAAGCACCGGCTGTATGAGGAAAAGAAAAAAGAAGCGCGGATTCCCGCCGAAAAGCCGCGTGTTTTAGAAAGAATTCCGCCTTCTGGGAGAATGTCTTTAGACATTCTCCCAAAGATTTTTCACTTGGTTCCGTATCGGCTTTTTGTTCATTTTATCTTTAACCTGCCATCCTGTTTAATTTTATCGAGCAACTGCGCTTGGGAGGAAGGATTATGGTAGCATCGAGCTCAAGGAAAATCGCGCTGAAAGATAAAAAAGCTCTTTCTTGGCGCAGGGAATTGTCCCGTAGTCAACTACCACTGACTAAAGTCAGGGTAGTTGACTACGGGAAAGCTTTTCACAATGACTCGGTGTTGCAAGGCCTATAAGGATCAATTGAAGAAAATTGGTCTGGAACGCTATATCGAACTGAGTGAAGAGCGCTATTTTGGGAAAAAATCCTGAAAAATTTCCCCATCGTATCAATCGATAAACGGAATATATTTCGAAATTTACATTCAAAGCCGACTGCTGGCACATTCTGCCGAACGGTCGGCTTCGGGTGTATTTTTATAATAGGGTAATTGCATAAATTAAGATATATGATAAAATAGAAACAGGCATTCCTATAAAAGCTATCCATCATCTGATCTTAATAGCGATTTTGGTTGAAGCTGAAAGATGAAAAGCGCTCCTCCTGTTATCCGGGCGTGGAAAAATCTTCCGCGGCTCAACTGGAAACACTGTAGAATGGATTCCAGACAGGAGCGGATTTAAATGGAGACAAAGGTTTATAAAAATGTTAAAGTTCTTGAAAAAGCCCTGACAATTCTGGATATGATTAAAGAATCGGATCGACCACTGGGTGTAAATGAGATTTCAAAGCAATGTGCGATCAATTTGACGACGACATTCCGAATTTTGAAAACGCTGAAAAGCAAGGGATGGGTGTATCAAGATCAAAACGAAAAGTATATTGTC
>DAITAP010000008.1:21974-23688 GCA_036824225.1 Caproicibacter sp.
AATTTCTTGTGTCACGGAAAAAAATAATTTTTACCTGGCACTGAAAGAAATCGCCTATTATACCATGGCCCGTTTGACTGCGATGTTGTCGCAGGCGATGAATCTGATCGTCAGGGAAAATGATAAATGCTATATTCTTCAGCAGACGCGGACAAAAAAAATCGTTGATTATGTTCCACCAAAAGGAAGTATGCTGCCTATTTATGCGAGTGCGGGTGGGAAAATCCTCCTGGCGGGAGTGTCGGATTTCATTCGCGGCGAAATACTCAACAAGATAGAATTGAAACCGTTAACAAAACATACCATCACAAAAAGAATTGACTTATTAGATGAACTGGAAAAGATCAGACAGGCGGGGTATGCTGTGGACGCGCAGGAATCGCAGGAAAGTGGAGGCTGCATTGCTGTTCCTGTCTGCGGCAGGAATGGAGAAACCATTGCCGCGCTGTCCTTCTCCGGCTTTATTGGAAATATGTCGGACAGCGATATTCATCATTATCATCAAATTCTGGAAAAGGCGTCCGCGGAGATCACTAAAAATCTTGAGCGCTATCAATAATAATGAAAATTGGCATGCTCCGACTCATAAGTTTTTCCCAGCTTGCCGCTTGTTAATCTTTTTGAGCAAACCTGTTTTTCCTTCTGCGGTTTATTTTGCTTCGCTGCTTGACAGCGGAGATTTTTTATGGTAAATTTAAAAATGAAATATCCATTTCATTTTACAATTACTGTCTGAAAGAAAGCAAAAACCTATTTTCTGATGCAAATTTAGGGAGGAAAAATTCATGACGGAATCAACGGAACTCGCTTCAAGACGCGATCTATTCCCGGTCTGGGATCCGGCTGTACCCTTTCCTTCACCGGAGACCATGCCGGATCCTGATATTATCACGCACGCGGTAATCGAGCGCGCCAAGCCAGAAGGTTGGCATTACCTACACGGGGCCACGATCCAGTGGCATAACGGACGCTTCTGGGCGGCGTTCGCGAATCATCGTATCCGCGAGACCGGCGATTATAACGAGATTATCCGCGGCTGCACTTCTCCTGACGGCCTGCATTGGAGCGAACCGGAGATCTGGTGCGAACCGCCCCTCATCGGCGCAAACTCGTACAACCATCCTCTGCTATTCTCGAACGGCGGCGTCCTTTACGGTTTTTTTGTCTGCTGGGACGACAGACACCATCCAAACACCGAAATTTTCACGCTTGACGAATCCGAAAAGCGGTGGGTTTATCACCCCGGGTCGAAAATACCGATGTTCCTTCCATTCTGCACTCCGCAGAAAATGGAGAACGGCAACTGGATTCTCGGTGGCGAGAACCAATGGTATTACGCGGCCGTCGCGATAAGCCATGGCGACGACCTCCTGCACTGGGATTTCGTGCGAATCCCGCGGGACGACGATTTCAAGATACTTTACCCTGAAACGGCGGTCGTCAATTACGGCGGCGGGCATCTCCTCGCAGTCTGCCGCCCATACAACGGAGGCAATCCGAATTTGATTGTCAAAAAGCAGCATATGCCTGACGCCCCGGTTTCCGAAAGCTTCGATTTCGGCCGTAGCTGGACAAAGCTGTCCCTTTCCAATTATCCGCTCTCCGAAAGCCAGCCGTTCGCAGGCCGTCTCAGCACCGGTCAGAATTACCTCATCACAAACAGCCTTGAGGAGGGGCGTGCGCTGCTCTCGATCGCGGTCACAGAACCGGGCGG
>DAITAP010000009.1:0-5546 GCA_036824225.1 Caproicibacter sp.
CCTGCTTTGCTATACCCTTTTTGAACCATCTCTTTTTCACCGCTTTCCTCAATTTCAGGCTTGACTTTTAATAGTTAATCTCTCTGGTATTCTCAGCATACTCTCGTTTCAAACTCTTTTCTTTGATCAAGATCAAATTTCCGCTGCAGGCAGCACCTCAATTGTCGGGCGGCATGATATCATGATATATTGAAAAAGTTTAAGGGCTTGCCGCCTGCATTCCACAGACGGCAAGCCCTTTCGGCTGCTGAATTAAAATATTCGCGCATTTTTCCTGGTCATTTCACCGATCGGCTGGCTTCATAAATTTTCTTCAGTTCGCTGCGGTCCGTGACCAGAATCTTTCCCTGACCGAGCCTTTTGATGAGATGAGCTTTTTCGAATCTGCTCAGGATCCTACTGACAGTCTCCGGGCGCAGCCCAATGCTGGCGGCGATATCCTCCAGTTTCAGCTTGATCTCCGGCCCGATGCATCTGATATCCCTGTCCAGCAAAAACCCCGCCAGTCGCACCTGTGGGTCATGGATGGAAAGCAGCAGCGCCTTTTCATTGGAATCCTTTAGCCGGAGGGAGAGAAGTGAAATGAGATTCATCGCAATAACCGGGCGATCCGCCAGAAGCCGGATAAATTCACTCTTTCTGATCTCGCAAAGCTCCACCTTTGACAGGCATACCGCCGAATACGGGAAAACGGCGTTTTCGAGGAAAAGATTTTCCCATAGGGCGTCTCCGTCGTGAATGATATCAAGGATGTATTCGTTTCCGTCAGCATCGTATTTACAGAGTTTAATCCTTCCTTTTCGGATGATCAGAACAGAGTCGACTTTCTCGCCCACCCTGAACAGAAAGCTGCCCTTTGCTTTTGTCGTCTGTATCGCATGCTCCGTCAGACCTTTCTGTAGATCTTCCGGAAGTGCACGGAACAATGGGATCGCCGTCGTGCATAAAATGCCGTTTTTGCAGTTTGCGCATCCGGACGGTATTTTTTTTATCCTCTTTTTCCATAGCAATATCCTCTCAATAGATTTCAATTTTCAAAGTGTCTTCTCTCTATATTTTATCATACCCGGATCGCGCGCGAAAGAACAAAGAAGTCATTGCATACTGCCATTAAAGAGGAATCTTGTATGGCTTCAGCATTTGGCGTTTACGGGTAGCAAGGAACCGAAGGCACAAAAGAAGGCCGCTTTAGCGGCGGCCTGTTAGAGTAATTCAGTCGAATTCGATGCAGGGCCACCCGGGAACACCTTTCAGGCATGTTAATGGGTGGGTAGTCGGTATCATAATAACCCAGATGAAACGTTAGGCGCCGTGGGGCGAGTCTCTGACATTCTCAAACAGCCGGTGCCATTCAGAAGGTCCGCCACGATTTTTCCTCTCGCAATCGTCATCAGCAGATTGTAGTCTTTATCCAGAACAATCAGGTCGGCCTGTTTCCCTTTTGCGATGCTGCCGATCTCATCTTCCGCGCCGATCTGAATGGCGGGATTGATGGTTGCGGATTTTACTGCCTGCCTGATCGGAATCTCAAACCGGATCAGATTTTTCACTTCAGTCAGCAGGTTCGTGGTTGATCCCGCGATAGTCCCATCCGCGAGGCGGGCGCGTCCGTCGCTGACCTTCACCATCTGTCCACCCAGTTCATATTCCCCATCCGGCATACCGGCCGCCCGCATGGAATCGCTGACGACGACGGTGCGGTCCTCGCCAAGAATCCGAAACGCTCTCCGCAGAACGGCTGGATGAATGTGGAGCCCATCGCAGATCAGCTCCGCCTTGACATGGTCGTCGTCGAAAACCGCGCCGACGACCCCTGGCCCCCGGTGATTCAGTCCGCTCATTGCGTTGAACAGATGCGTTACATGGGTGATTCCCCACCGGAAAGACTCTTTTGCCTGATCATAATTCGCCTGCGAATGCGCCAGGGAAACACGGCAGATGCCGCTCGCGTTTTCAATGAACTCCCGCGCCCCTTCCTCCTCCGGGGCGATATCTACCAGACAAATGATACCGCCGCATCCGTCGTACAGGCGTCGGAACTCCGACCAGTCCGGCCGCCGGATGTATTTATCCTTCTGGGTGCCAAGCCGGTCCGGCGAAATATACGGGCCTTCCATATTCACTCCGCGGACGGAAGCTCCGCCGGAAGTCGGATGTTCCATGGAGTTGCGGACGGCGGCGAGAGACTGCTCGATTCGTCCCTGTGAAACCGTCATGGTGGTCGGGCAGAAGGAAGTAACGCCGTTTTTCACAAGGTGGAGCGCCATTTTTGAAATAGCCTCGCCGGTGGCATCGCACGTGTCAGCCTGATCGCATCCGTGAATATGGATATCCACAAGGCCCGGCGCGATCAGGCAGCCGGAAAGGTCGATTTCATCGCCGCCCCGGATCATCGGGGCGATCCTGTCGATTTTCTGGCCGGAGATGGAAAGGTCCGAACGGATTATGTCGAAACTGCGGTCGAACACCATCGCATTTTTTAAAATCACGCCATTTCCCTCTCTTTCTTCTTCTCCCGAGGACTTTCATTGCATCCCCGACAACTGCCGGCGACACACATCCGGAGGAAACCGCAGGATGGACGCCAGCATTCCCGGCATTTTCGCTCGTTTCAGGGCTTTTCCGGAAACTGGCAGACGGTTTCCTTTGTCACATCCACGGCCATCTGGGCGAGCTCTTCCACGGAAAGGTCTAGATTGTTCAGGACTTCCGCATAGGCGGACAGATTGATACCCGCGACCGTGCGGTATGCTCCGTTTTCCGCGCTTCTGATCGCCGCAGTTTTAAAAGGGCTGCCACCTTTGAGGTCACAGGCAAAAAGAATTTCGTTTTCCCCGCACTGCCGGATTGCCTCGTCAAATTTTTTTTACAGCGAATCGACGCCGTCGTCGGCGTCGAAATCGATGAAATGGAACCCCGTGGTTTTCCCCATGACCATGGACATGCTTTTTTCGACGGATGTGCCATAGTCCGCATGACCTGCAACGATTACTTCTGTCATTAAAATTCCCCCTTTCTGCGGCAACGGACAGCAGTGCGCCTCTATTTGGAGTCACTGTTGAAGGTTTCTGGAAGAAATGTTTTTGAGATGGTGTCAGTAAAGGCCTCGTAGTTGGAATTGATAAATGCGGTGAACAGGATGTCGAGCAGGTTGAGGGCCGAAATCCGGCTGTTCATTCCGCCAACGCGGAAGGCGGATTCGAAGGAATCCACAAAGAGGTTGACATCGCAGTATTCCACCAGAGGATTTTTCACCACGCTGGTAATTGAGACGGACGGCACTCCGGCTTTCCGGAGCTTTTTGGCGATCCGCAACGTGTCCGTCGTCTGCCCCGTGTAGGAAATTAGGAATGCCAGACGATCCCCCTGGGAAATGTTCGCGATCATTGCCATCTCCGAATAATAGGGGTGCGCCGTGGCCTGTATCCCAACGCGCAGCGCCTTAATCATGGCGTCCTGGGCAATCAGGTTGGAGACACCGGTCCCGTAAAAGTCTATTCCCTTCGCGGCGCACATCATATCGACCACCTTTCGGAAAACCGCGATGTCATTCAGAAATTTCGCATCGATCGCCGCACGGGCGTTGTTGGAGGAAACCTTGTCGATAATATCCTTCAACGAATCGCTTTTTTCAATGCCAACTTGGCCGGGATGCATCACCGCGTTTTTCAGGTATTCCTTGGTGTCGGCCGAAAGCTGAAGCCGAAAGTCGATAAAGCTGTTGAAATTGAGTTTTTTGATCAGACGCATCATGGTGCTTGTGCTCGTGTAGGTCTTCTGGGAAATTTCAACGATGCCCATGCCGGCTACTCCGTCGGGATTGTCCAGAATATAATTGACGATCTGCCGTTCGGAAGGCGACAGATCCTGAATTCTTTTCATTCTGAGCAGCAGGTTCATGATGCTATCCTCCCAAGGATTTCCAGGTACGCTCTTTAAATTTTCTCCGCCTATTCAAGGCTTTTGTCCAGGCGATCCTGGACAGAGGAGATCCGAAGGCTCTGAATTTTCGCCTTCAGCCCAAGTAGAGCGGGCGGCGAGACGGAAAGTTCATCCACTCTGAAATGAAGATAATATTCCGTAAGCTTCGGATCGGCCGCGCTTTCACCGCAGATTCCGACCCAGATGCCATGCCGGTGCGCCTGCTCGGTGATTCGGCGGATCAGGCGCATGACGGCCGTGCCGCCGCTGTCAAACAGATAGGAAACCTTTGAATTCATCCGGTCGGCGGCATAGGTGTACTGAGTCAGGTCGTTTGTCCCGATGCTGAAGAAATCCACTTCGGCGGCGAGCCTGTCCGCGAGGATCGCGGCGGCTGGCGTTTCCACCATGATGCCGAGTTCGACATTCGGATCGTAAGGCGTCCCCTCTTCCGAAAGCTTTTTCCGAACCGATTCCGCCAGCCTGCGGATCGTCTGTACCTCATAGACGGAAACGATCATCGGGAACATAATGGCCAGCTTTCCGTAGGCAGAAGCCCGGTAAAGCGCGCGGAGTTGCGCAGTCAGCAGGTCCACTCTGTCCAATTGGATGCGGATTGCCCGGTAGCCCAGCGCCGGATTGTTCTCCTTCGAGATGTTGAAGTAAGGAGCCTGCTTGTCGGCGCCTAGGTCAAGCGTGCGTATGACAACGCGTTTTTTCCCCATTGCCGTCAGGACGGAACGGTAAGCCTGGAACTGCTCTTCCTCGGCCGGAAAGGCCCTTTTCCCCAGAAACAGGAACTCGCTGCGAAAAAGTCCGATTCCCTCCGCATCGCTTTCAAGGGCCGCCTGCACCTCCTCCGGATTTCCGATGTTGCAGCAAAGCTGGATCCTTCTGCCGTCCAGGGTGACTGCGGGAGTTCCCCTGATCTTTTCCAGCCGGATCTTGTTCTCTCTCAGGCTTTTCTCTTTTTGGGTATACTGAATGCTGGTGATGACATCCGGGTCAAGGATCACGATGCCGCTCGTTCCGTCCACAATCGCATAGCCGCCGTCGCACAGCTTCCGGAATCCGTTGTTCAGGGCGACCACTGCCGGGATTCCCTTGCTTCTGGCAAGGATGGAGCTGTGGGAGATTTTTGAACCGCCGCGCGTAACAAAGGCAGCAATTTTTGTCTTGTCAAGCTTGATGGTCTGGCTCGGCATCAGTTCGTCGGCGGCAACGACCACCTTTTCCTTGACGTTCTTCAGGGGATCGTCGGTATTCCCTGCAAGAACGCGGATGAGCCTGCGCGAAACGTCGGTCACGTCGGCGGCGCGCTCCCTCATGTATTCATCTTCCATCTCGTTGAATCTTCCGGCAAAGTCCCAGCCGGTGATGTAAACAGCGTATTCTGCGTTTACGCCCTTCCGAATTGCGGACTCGATGGCGTCCTGATAGTCTGAATCCTCGAGCATCATGGTGTGTATCTCGAAAATGGAGGCGTCGTTTTCCCCGGCTTCTTTCACGGCCTTCCCGTAGAGCTCCTCAATCTGAAGCTTCGCCCTTTTGATCGCTCGGTGCAGCCTCTGCAGTTCCGTCCCGGCATCGGCGGTTGTGATTTTTTCCGGCGGATCGTTTTCGTT
>DAITAP010000009.1:5556-23616 GCA_036824225.1 Caproicibacter sp.
GAATCTTCCCGGAAGCAAGCCCTTCGGAAGTCCCGATTCCTTCCAGCGTCACCATTGCCCTTTCTCTCCTTTTCACAGGCACTAAAAATTCTGATCGAAAAAAGCCTTTGTCTTTTCGCAGGCGCTCTGCTCCTCTTCCCCGTCGAACGTCACCGTGACGATATCGCCGCACTTCACCGCCATTCCCATAACGGCAAACAACTTTTTTGCGTCCACGGAACGGTCCCCGCAGGAAATCACGACTTTGCAAGGGCACGATTTCAGCATCCGCACTATCTGACCGGCAGGTCTAGCGTGAAGGCCCATCGATTCCCTGATCTGATAATCGAAGCTCACCATAGAAACATCATCCCTTCCCGTCTCTCAATTAAAATATCAAAAGGCAAGTTTATGCAAAAGTCTCTTGCAAGACTACTCATTTATTATAAAACAATTTAGAACAGAGAAACAGAGGTTTATCTTTATTCGACAAATATTGTCGAATTTCTTGCGAAAACTTTACGCTTTGTCTTTACAGTCGGTACATTTAATCCGGAGTTCATACAGAAATTTAGTTAAAAATTTACGAATTACGATAATTCTTTGAATTTTCCCCGGGCTTATGCTATGCTTTTCACGAAATAACCTGCAGGTTATCGGATTCTTATCACACATGCTGGAATTTTGCATAATCCAGCCTCAAACGATGCATATTTTGGGAGGGTCTGCGTTCCAGCAATTAATGGGAGGGCGTTTAAAACGATGAGCAAATTGCAGTATACCGAAAAAGTCAGCGACGTGATCAGAAAGATTGACGAAACCCAAGCGGGGCAGATTCAAGCAGCGGCTGAACTCTGCGCCGAAGCGATCCATTCCGGAAAGTTTGTTCATCTTTTCGGTAGTGGACATTCCGTTCTGCCAACGCAGGACATGTTCCCGAGATACGGCGGCGTTGTAGGCTTTCACCCGTGCATGGACCCGCGGCTGATGTGGAACAACGTGATTGGCCCCGGCGGGGCGCGTGAGTTGCTTTGGATTGAGCGGCAGGAAGGCTACATCCGCAATTTCCTGCAGAGTTTCCACTTTCAGGCAGGTGAAGTGATGATCGTTTATTCCCACGGCGGCCTAAATGCCGCGCCGGTCGAATGCGCTTTGTACGCCAAAGAGCATGGCATGAAGGTCGTTGTCGTAACGTCCGGCGAAAACTACAGAAAAGCCAAGGCCACACACTCTAGTGGGAAAAAGCTCGGGGATGTTGCCGACATCATGATTGACAACTGCTGCCCGCTTGAAGATTCTCTCGTGCCGATTCCGGGCTACGCGCAGAAGGTCGGCGCTAGCTCAACGATAGCCGCCGTGACGATCACACAATCGATCGCAAGCGAGACGGCCCTGCTACTTGAAAAAATGGGCCATAAGCTTTCGATCTTTGTCTCACCGAATGTTGTGGAATGCCCGCAGACCAACAACGATGACGTCTACGCAGCCTATACCAAGCTGGTCAAGGACAACCGGGACTGAATGCGGGGCGCCGCGTTGCAACCATTATAACCATTATGATGGGAAAAACCCATTTAAATAAAAAGATCTAGTGTAATGGTGGAAATTATGCCGAGGATCGGAGAAAGGGAGGTGGAGCTGGTGCCTGTACTAGCGGTGGTAGGGGCACATGCCCTGGACGCCGAACTGATGGGGGCGAAGCAGCCCTGCTGATGAAGGCGCAACACTGGAAGGTTTACATGATTCACATGACCCGCGGAGAGCGCGGAAATCCGATGAAAAAGCCGGACGAATATAGCAGGCAGCTGGAGTCCGAAATGAAGCGGTGCGCAGAAGCGCTCGGTGCGGAATGTATCTGGATGGGGTATCTGGCGGGTCAGATACCCGAGGATAGGATTGCGGTGCGCGACCTGTGCGACTTGTTTCGGAAAATCAAGGCTGACGCCGTCATTACACACTGGCAGGGAAGTTATCACCCGCGGCACGTCCAGACCTGCCGCGCCGTGACACAGGCTGTGTTTCGGATGCCCGACGAGTCTTACCGAACTGGGGCCGGGCCCTACGCTTTACCAAACCTCTGGTTCGGCGAGAATATGGAGGATGAGGAAGGCTTCGTGCCGGAATTTTACCTAGACAGCACAGACGTCTATGAAAAATGGTTTGAGGCCCTGAAAGCATATCAGCTTTTCCGGGAGGGAGTGACGGGATTTCCATACCAGAGCTTTTACGCCGCCAACACCCGGCTAAGAGGCGTCGACATTGGCGTGAAATACGCCAAGGCTCTGATGCACAGGAAAGCATTGATCGGGGATTTGTCCATTCGTACATTTGAGGTCAGGTTATCAGAATATTGATAACGCCGTCTGAGGAGGAAATATTATGGGAATAGGCTTTGGAGTAGCAATTGCCCTCTCATTATGGGCTGCATTCTGTATTTTGGATCTGAAATGCTTTAAAACCGCACTTTTTTCAAGGCCGCTGCTCGCCGGCTTTGGTGCCGGAATCATCATGGGGAACATTCCGCTCGGCCTAAGTGTCGGCGGCACGCTCGAACTGATGTCGATGGGTGTCTGGAACTACGGCGGTGCCGTGATTCCGGACTACACCTGCGCAACTATTATCGGTGTGGCAATAGGCGCGGCAACCGGAAAAAACTTCTCCGCATCCATCGCTGTGGCCATTCCTGTGGCTCTTTTATTTACTTATTTCGACATTTTGGCGATGACGGTCAATACGTTTTATCAGCACAAGTCCGACCAGTTTGCGAAAGAAGGCAACATTAAGAAACTGGAAGCCATGCATCCGCTCGGCTACCTGACCTGGGCGCTCAGCAGAGCAATTCCGGTATTCCTTGCAGTTGCGTTCGGCACAACCGTCGTGAACAACATCTTTTCCGTATGCCCGCAGTGGGTGTTCACCGCGATTGGTACGGCTGGTAAACTCTTCCCGGCACTCGGCATCGCTCTTCTGCTAAAGATGCTCCCCGCCAGAAAATACGTTGTATATCTGATGCTCGGGTATTTTCTTGCCGCATATCTGAAATTTTCGTTTATCCCGATCACTATTGTCGGCATCATCGTAATTGGGATCGTGGAAATCGCCAAACGGGAATCCGCCGCCGCGAATGCTAAAAAAGCCAATTGATACGAAGGAGATGACGCGAAATGTCCGATCAGAAAAATGGAACAACTATGAGCCAAGAGCCCGCGAGAGATATCAAAAAGGTTGCGTGGCGTTTGATCCTTGCCTTTCAGTGTTGTGAAAACTTTGAAAGGGAGCAGGCATACGATTTTCTTTATTGCATCCTTCCCTTTTTAAAACGCAAGTACAAGGACAGATCGGAGGAGCTGAAGGAGCGGCTTACCGCAAACAACAACTTTTTCAACTGCAATCCTGTGTTCACCGGCCCGGTTCTCGGTATGACGTGTGCCATGGAAGAAAACGAGGTCGATGAGGAGACCATCCAGTCTGTCAAAGTTGGCCTCATGGGTCCTCTTGCCGGAATCGGAGACACTCTGGTCTACACGCTGTATATGTCTGTCCTGTTCGCTTTTGGCGCCGCTCTGGCGACAAGTGGCAGTATCGCCGGCCCGATCATGGTGATTCCGCTCGTGCTGATTCCGTTGTTCTTAGCCAGATACTACGGCACTATCTACACATTCAAAAAGGGAATGGAAGCCATGGATCAGATCATGACCATTATGGATTCCATAACCTCTGTTGCCTCGAAATTCGGCTGCGTGATGGCCGGCGCAATGGCCGTGCTTTTGGTCTCCGCCTCCACGCCCCTAACCATGCAGCTCGGGAAGGGCACCATAAAAATTCAAGACAGGCTGGATTCCATTTTACCGGGTCTGATTCCGCTTCTGGTCGTGGGCATCTGCTATCTTCTTCTGAAAAAAGCGAAACTCAAGCCGGTTTACGTTCTCTGGATCCTGCTGGTGGTCGGAATGCTAGCAAGCGTTGTGGGGGTACTGTAAATGATTCAGTTTTTCAGGATTGACGACCGTCTGATCCACGGACAAATCGCAACCACGTGGACGCGCCATATCTGTCCCTCGCGGATCGTGGTTGCAGATGATAAGACCGCGGCTAGCCCAATGTTGACGTCCCTGCAAAGGATGTCGGCACCGAAGGATTTCGAGCTCAGCGTTTTGCCGGTTCGCGACGCTATTACAAAGCTACAGGGCGATTTTCTGATGGAAAAAATCTTCCTTCTGACCGGTTCAGTCAAAGACGCTTATCAGATCGCTATGAACTGTGATGTTTCAGAGCTCAACGTGGGCAACGTCGGTTACAAGGAAGGCACCGTGAAGTTGATCAACCGGATTTACGTCTTTCCTGAGGATCTGGAACTGCTGGGCAAAATCGTGAAAAAAGGCGTCCGAGTTTATGCTCAGATGCTTCCCAACGAGTCCGTTGACCTCCTATCCGACGAAGTGCTGACAGCCGTAGAAAAAGCAGCGGGAAAGCAGTGATCCGGTCCTCTCTCCGATTCTCCGTTCGGCGGTCTGCGGCAGGCGCTGAGCAGTGGCGCAGTTTAATGTTTATACTGGCGGACAGCCTAAAAGGTGTCCTCTTTGGAATCCCAGACAACAAAACAGGCTGCATACTCTCTTTGTGGAAGTATGCAGCCGTTTGTTGTCAGCAACCCGTTTTACGATCTGCGTATAGTTCCTTGTAACCGATATGCGTTTTTTCTCCGGGCTGGCAAAATGGGATGATCCTGCTCAGGCTGTCAGAGGGATTCCCATACGACCTTCCCGTCGACAATCGTCAGGCACACGCGGGCCTCGCGCGCTTCCGCGGGCGGGATCTCGAACAGGTTCGTGTCCAGCACGGCGATGTCGGCCAGCTTGCCCGCTTCCAGGGTGCCCAGCTCATCGGAGCGGCCCAAGTTGTACTGTCCGCCGAAGGTCCACGCCCGGAGCAGTTCGCCGACGGTGAGCGCGTTTTGTTTGTTGAACGATTCGCCTCCCTCGGGGAACAGCGCCCCGACCGAATGGTAGACGGATTCGGGGATATTGTCGAACGTCAGCGGAAGATCCGTGCCGCAGGAGATCACCACGCCGCTGTCGGCCATCTTGCGGCGGTTCCAGAAATTGCGGCCCCGCTCCATGCCGATTTTTTCCTCGATCATGGCCAGCTTGCTCCTGCGGTCGGCGATCGACATGATCTGCGGATAGATTTCGGCCACCACGCCGAGCCTGCCCATGCGTTCGAGGTCGGCGGGGTCGCTACATTCGAGGTCCGTCATGGCCTGCCGGTTCACGACCTTCCCGTTGGGGCCATGCTGGCATTTTTCAAAAATGTCGAGCGTCTTGCAGATCGCCGCGTCACCCTGCGCGTGCAGCGAAAAGCGGAACCCCTGCGCGTCGGCGGCCAAGGTGTCTGCCTCGATGCCCGCCCAGTCGATATTTTTGGCGCAGTTCGTGTCCGCGCAGCGATAGGGCTGTTTCATATCGCCCTCCATCTGGCTGATGGAGCCGTCGGTCATCTGATTGTAGCCGGAAAAGCGGACGAAGGTGCCCCGGAAGCGGTCGCGCATCGCGCGCCCGTACGCGAGGTTCATCGGCGCGCCGACGGGCTGGCTCATGAAATGCACGCGCATGGTGAGGGCGTTTTCCCGCTCCATCCGAGCAAGCACGTCCGTGAAGCCGGAAAAATCATCGAAGCCCATTTCCTTGATCGAGGTGACGCCGCGCGCGTTCAGCATCGAGAGGTAGTCGCGGAAGGCGGGTGCCGATCCGGCCCGGTCCTGCAGCAGGAAACGCAGCAGCTTCCAGCAGCTTTCGGACCAGCAGGTCTGCGGCGTGAAATCAAAGGTCTTCCGTGCTGCCATGTTCATCCAGCACGTTTCGCCGCCCTCCACAAACAGGATGGTGGGCACATCTCCGAAGGCGTCGTCCATCTCCCGAAAAGAAGGCGCGGGGATCCCGGCGCGCACGCCGCGCCCGAGAAGTGCGCCCCCGGACGGACGGGCAGCTTTGGCTGCCCGAATTACTTCCCCGGCCGTTCGGGCGGATGACAGGTCCGAGCCCGACTGCGTGAGCAGATACCCGGTAAAAAAGCAGTGCACGTCCGAAAAACCGGGGCAGACGAGCCTGTTGCCCAGATCGTACACCCTTGTTCCGGGGGCAGCCCAGTCGTCGCCCCCGCCCCCTCCCGCGGCGAGGATGCGGTTGCCGGAAACAGCCACGAAGCCCGGGCCCGGCGCGGTTGAAACACCGGAGAACACGGCGTCCGAACGCAGCAGAAGATCAGCGCTTTTTGTCATGGAAAATCCCCCTTCAAATGTTGCTGCCGAACTCCCGGGCGGAGGCGTCCCGCCGCCCGGGACCGGAAAGCAGATCTCAATTATGGATAAGATAGGATATATTTCATACCAATTTACCGTCTTTACTATAACACACTCTGTGAAATGATGCAAGAAAAAGCTTTGGAATGAAAAAATTTTAGGCAATCGACCGCGAACAGGGCGAAAAGGCGGCTGCAGGTCGATTTCAAGCCGTTTCTATATCATAAAATACGCCATATCATTTTAGGAATCTACCGATATTTTTGAAAAGAAATGTGAACTTCTTGATTTCCGGAGCCTGTCGATGTTATACTTAAAAAAGAAAATTGGTATAAAATTATTAAAATCCTATATAGAGAATGCCCTCCGATCAGGGTCAAAACAAAAAATTAAATCAGATCAGATAGGGAAGTGAAGACTTATGCTTTGGACGAAAACCATGTTTGGTGTGAAAAAACCGATTCTTTCGATGCTGCACCTCGACCCGCTGCCGGGCGACCCGATGTACCGGCACGGGGACGGCATGAAGCGCGTGGTGGAGCTGGCCCGTAAGGACCTGCTGGCGTTGCAGGAGGGCGGCGTGGCCGGCATCCTCTTCAGCAACGAGTTCAGCCTGCCGTATCAGCGGCACATGGATTTCGTCATCCCCGCCGCCATGGCCCGCGTGATCGGCGAGCTGATGCCAGACCTCCGGGTCCCCTATGGCGTCGACTGCATCTCGGACGGGCTCGCCTCCATTGGGCTTGCGGCGGCCGTGGACGCAAAGTTCATCCGCGACACCTTCTGCGGGGTCTATGTGGGCGACGGCGGCCTTTATAACAACGACTTTTCCATGCTGATGCGCCGGAAGGCGGCGCTGCATCTCGACGACCTGAAGATGCTGTATTTCATCAACCCCGAGTCCGACCGCAACCTGGATACGCGTCCTCTGCAGGAGATCTCGAAGTCCGTCATTTTCAAGGCTTCGCCCGCGGGCCTGTGCATTTCCGCGTCCGCCGCGGGGCAGGAGGTGGACGACAGGCTAATGCGCTCGGTCAAGACGGCGGTGCCCGAGGTAGCGGTGCTGTGCAACATGGGCTGCCGCGTCGACAACATCGCCGCCAAGCTGAGTTGTTTGGATGCGGCCGTAGTGGGCACGACTTTCAAGGAAAACGGGGGCTTTCACCGGCATGTCGGCCTGGAGCGCGTCCGCTCGTTTATGGATGCGGTGAAAGCGTATCAGAAGGCCCTATGAGCGCCGGCCGGAAGCTGCTGGCGATCGACCTGGACGGAACCGCGGTGGACGATCGGGCGGCTGGGGGAAAAGACGAAACGGGCGCTGCTGCGCGCGCGGCGGGCGGGCCATCTCGCGTGTTTCGTGACGGGGCGCCGGGACGTCGACATGATTCCGATCCGCGAGCCGGAAGCGCACGCGGATTATATGGTGCTCAACAACGGCGGGAAGATCGTGCGGATGCGCGACGGCGCCGTGCTGCGGAACATCCGGGTAGGGGAGGCGGACGCAAAAAGGCTCATCGAATTCTGCCTTTCCCGGGACTATCCGCTTCATGTGCTGGACGGTATGTACTGGGGCGTCAACCGGCTGACGGCGGGAACGCGCGCGTATGCGGAGAAGTTGGGCGTATCCCCCGTGGTGTACCGTTTGCTTGAGCAGACGCCCTACCGCACGGTCGAAGGATTTACAGCCACCGTGGAAAACGGCCTGGTGACAGCCTTTATCGACGCCGAGCGCCTGACGCTCGAGCACGTACAGTCGGAGCCGGGCTGCGTCGATATCATGCACAAAGGGGTCACAAAATGGAGGGAGATCTGCGCGCTGTGCGATCTGATTGGGATCGCCTGCCGGGATGTGATCGCCGCGGGGAATTACACAAACGACATCGACTTTCTGCGCGGGGCGGGGGTCGGCGTCGCCGTGAGCAACGCGCTCGACGCGGTGAAAGAGCAGGCGGACTACATCACGCGGGCCGACAACAACCACGAAGCCGTGGCGGAGATCATCTGTTCTTGGGGCTGTGAGAGCCCGGGACGCGGTTCTGTCCCTTTTCTCGGGGGGCGGATACAGGCGATCAGCCGTAGCCGGTCCGCGTGGAATGCGGCCGAAAGACAAAGGAAGAGTGCGTTTCCGACTTCCTGCGGAAACGCACTCTCTTTCGACCTGCGGAAACGCACTCTCTTTCGACCTGCGGAAACGCACTCTCTTTCGACGGCCGCGCCAGGAGAGGGCGGGCCGGTCAGTAATCGAACTGGCGGTAATAGCGGCGGATCACCATCGGATGACAGTTGATCTGCTCCAGATGCGCATCAATGCGTTGAGTAATCGCATGCATCACAAGATGGGAAATACTTCCGCGGTATTTCTGGCTGATCCCTTTGAGCGGGTAATCCTTTGTATCAATAAGGGTGTAGTTACAACAGACGCGCGGAAGGAATCTTGCCACACGTTCGGCGAGCGGCCGTTCGGCATCCTCTCCGAGGAACACGGTTACGGGGGTGTCACGGTCAATGATCTCTAGCGTGCCATGGAAAAACTCGCCCGCATGGATAGATTTTGTGCGCATCCAGTGCTGCTCCTCCCAATAACACATGGCATAGGAATATGTTGCGCCATACTGGTTACCGGCCCCAACAAAATAATGGATCGCGTCGTTCCTGTGCTTTTCAGCAAATTTTTTTCCAAAGTCGTCGGCTGCCCTTTCTACATCCACCAGAGCCTGAGGAAGATATTTTTCCATCTCGGCGTAATAGCGGTCGTAGTCAAGGAACTCTCCGCTGTTTTTCATAAAACGGTCGGCAACCAGAAAAAATTTGAGCTGCTCGTTGGCCGGATAGGCGATTTCGTAATCAACAGTTTTGGCAAGCTCAGCCGTTTCCTCATCGACAAAGCCAATCACAGTCGCGCCAGCTTTCTTGACGCGCCTGACGGCCTCCACCATCTCCTGTGTGCTGCCCGTTACGGAGGAGATGACCACTACAGATTTTTTTCCGATACGACGGTTGCCTAGCGTGATATACTCGGCGGCGTTTTCCGCATAAGCGGGTAGCGCGCTCATTTCTCTGATGTGGGTGACGGCCTGCAGGCTGGACGCATAAGTGCCTCCGATCCCGAGGTAATAGATCGCATCGTATCCCGAGGCGCAGACGCTATCAACGATCGTTTCGATTCTGCCGCGCAAGGCGAGGGCTCCCGCCACGCTTTCAATTTGTTCTTTTTCATTAAATTTGATCATAATTTTTTTGATCCTTCTTCCTTCTTCATGTTGTTTACTTTGGAAGTGGTTTAAAAAAGTTAAATGGTAGAATACCCACCTTTTTTAATTATAGGGAAAGCTCCGTCTAAAATCAATATACAAGTTGTATAAAATGTAGTAAAAAATTTAGAGAAATTTAACTGGAGCAATGGGCAAATCAGCTTGAAAAATGTGAAATTCCAAGCAAAATACCAATATTTCCAAGGATGCAGGCAAAATGCAATCTGTGGCGTCGTTTGAGTTGCAAGTGTTGCTACATTTTTACCGATTTGTTTCAAATTATGAATATAATACAAAATATAATAATAATATTAGGCTAATTTTTTATATTGACGCGAAAACTTATACGTGTTATACTACTTTTGTCATAAGTGGTTTAAAAAAGCATAATCATATCTATATTTTTAAGGAATTCGGCAAAATAAAAATCTCGTCTGTCGGACTTATACCAAACGGGAAGAGGTGTTTGCAAATGAATGCAGCGATGATAGGGGACAATTGTATTGACCTGTATGAGCGCCTCAAGAGAAAATATCCTACTGGTAATGCGGTAGATACAGGAGTGAACCTGCAGAAGCTTGGCATTTCAACATCTATCATTAGCACGACCGGGAATGACGAAAACGGGCGGTGGATGGTTTCGACCCTCTTGAAGGAGGGCCTTGATGTCAGCCACCTAAAGGTGGGAAACGGTCCTACCGCTGTCACGTATATGGATATGGATGGCCTTGACCGAGTGCATGGCGACTATGTGGAAGGTGTACTCAAGAAAATCGTATTCGACGATGAAGATGTTGATTTTGCCGCTAGTCACGATCTGGTACATTCAGCACTTTGGGGCAAGGCTGAAAAGGTACTTCCGAAGATCAGGGCGCGCGGTCCGCTTGTCAGTTTCGACTACGCCGACCGGCTGGACCATCCGCTTATTGAGAAAACCCTTCCATATGTCGATTACGGCTTCTTTTCTTATCATAAGGCGCGTGATCTGTTTATTGAATCCTTTCTCATGGACAAGGTGGCGCGCGGCATGAAGGTGGCGGTCGCGACCTTCGGGGAGAAGGGGAGCCTGGCGTGGGACGGAAGGACTTTCTACGAGGGCGGCGTCTTCCCGGCAAAGGTCGTGAACACTGTGGGCGCCGGCGACAGCTTCATCGCGGGCTTCCTGTGCGGCGTGCTGAACGGTGACTCCGTTCCCGGGTGCCTCGAGCGCGGCGCGCGGATCGCGGCGCAGGTGGTCAGCGTGTTTGAGCCGTGGGTGGACGCAAAGTAGAGCTTTGGCGTTCGGTTCTGTGATTCTATTTTCAGAAAGGGAGAGAGCATGATGGAACTCGGGATGTTCACGTGCGGCTATCAGCGCAATCCGCTGGAGCACTGCTTCATCGACGCAAAGCGGTTCGGCTACGACTATATCGAACTGTGGGGCGGCCGTCCCCACGCGTTCGCGCCGGACCTTGCGGCGGGCGACCTCGACGAGGTGAAGCGCCTGATCGACAAGTATGAGATGCCGGTCCGCGGCTATACGCCGGAACATAACGCTTACCCCTACAACTACATGATTGGCAGCGAGGCGCAGCGCGAGGACGCCGTGCGCTATCTGAAGCTCTGCCTCGACATGGCCAAGGCGATGGGCGCCGAATATATGATCACGAGCCCGGCCAACGGCGGCTACCTCGCCACCTATCGGGAGCTGTGGCCCCGCCTGGAAAAGACCATCCGCGAGCTGGGCGAGCACGCGGCGAAGCTTCAGATCAAGCTGACCGTGGAGCCGCTGACGCCGTATGAATCCAACTTCTTCACCCGGGCGAACGATC
This sequence comes from Caproicibacter sp., assembly GCA_036824225.1. Taxonomy (GTDB): domain Bacteria; phylum Bacillota; class Clostridia; order Oscillospirales; family Acutalibacteraceae; genus Thermocaproicibacter. The sequence continues at coordinate 16,896 of DAITAP010000009.1, forward strand.
TGGTGGAGTTGTTCCGCCGGATTGACAACCCCTATCTCGTGGGCATGTGCGACGTCGTTCCGCCGTTTGTCCAGCACGAGAGCATCATGGCCTATTTTGACAAGCTGGGCGACAAAATGGACCACCTGCACATCATCGACGGCGAACAGGGCACCGACAGCCACATCATGCCGGGCGAGGGCTCCCTGCCCCTCAGGGAAGTCCTGTATGAGCTCAAAAGCATCGGCTACGACCGGACTGCAACCATCGAGCTTGTCCTGGGGTATATCAACGAGCCCCGCATGTATGCGAAGCGCGCGGTAGACAATGTGCGCGCCATGATGGCCGAAGCGGGCTTTTAAGCGCCCCGCGCGTGTTTTCGGCGGGGAACCGCCTGCGGTTCGCGGCCGGAGGCGCCCGTATTTTCATCCACGGAAAGGAAGCGTGTGTCTTTGTTCATTGACATGCACGTGCATCCGGCTTTTTTCGAGCCGATCAACGAAGACCCGGCGCGCGAGCAGATGCGCCACGACGTGCTGAATATCCACCGGAACGGCACGGCCCCGCTCGAGCATATTTTCAACCAGATGCGCTGCGCCGGTCTTGACCGGCTCTGCCTGCTGCCGGAGGACTACACGACCGAGACGGGCAGTGCGATCGTGACGAACGAGGAGATCCGCCGGCTCGTCGACCTTGCGCCCGACAGATTCATCGGGTTCGCTGGGGTGGACCCGTTCGATCCGGAGGCGGCCGAAAAGCTGGAGGCCGCTTTCGGCGGCCTCGGCCTGAGCGGGCTGGCGCTGCACCCGTCCCGTCAGCGGTTTTACCCGGGCGACACGCGCCTCGGCCTGCTGTACGATATTTGTGAAAAGTACAACAGGCCCATCATCTTCCACAGCGGTCTGTCGTGGGAACCGGACACGCTTTCCAAATATGCACGCCCCGTCGAATTCGAGGAGCTTGCCTGCGCGCGGCCGAAGCTGCGCATCTGCCTTGCCCATTTCGGCTGGCCCTGGGTGCAGGAGACCGCCATGCTGCTCGTGAAATATCCGAACGTTTACGCCGATACGGCCGCTCTGTATTTCGACAGCGCGCGGGAATTCTATACGCGCCTGTTCACGCAGGAAATCCCGCTCACCTGGCTGGACCGCAGCCTACGGCATCAGGTGATGTTCGGCAGCGACAACCCGCGCTTCGAGCAGATCCGCATGGCGGACGCCCTCGCGCACCTTGGCCTGCGCGACAGTACGCTGGAGCTGATCCGCGGCGGGAATGCCATCGAGTTTCTCGGCGGCCCGGCGGAAGGGGGAAAGTGAGCGATGATTGTTAAAACGACGTCGTTTACGGTGCTGACCACCGAATACAATCAGTTCCTGCGCATCACGGACAGGGTGGAAAAGGCCGTGGCGGAAAGCGGCGTGCAGAACGGCATGGTGACGGTGATTTCCAAGCACACCACGACGGGCGTGGCGGTGAACGAATCGCTCGAATGCTTGGAGAGCGACCTCGGGCAGCTCCTCGCGCGCCTGGTGCCCGAGGACTGGCCGTACGCGCACGCCCGCATGCTGAGGGATTACGGATCCACGGCGGGCAACCCCACGGGGCATCTGAAATCGCATCTCACGGGCAACCATTGCCATTTTGCAATCGCGGACGGGAAAATGGTACGCGGCGGCGCGCAGGAGGTCTATTTTTGCGAATTTGACGGACCGTCGCAGCGCACGATCTGCATCCAGGTGATTGGGGAGGAGTGAGGCTCTCCGGAGGTTGTCCCGGCGGAAGCGGGGAGGGGCCTGCGCCTGCCCGAACGGCGGAGCTTCTGCCGGAAGGCATGAAGCGGTATGAAAAAATTAGATAGTAATCCGGTGTTAATCGGAGTTTATCCTTTGATGAAATGACGAAAAGAAAGCATCGATTTTGTCTATGCTCACAGAATTTAGATTTAGTGCTTTATTCTGAGGATTTTTTATTGAATTTTTTAGACAAATATGATATGATTGTGAAAGAAGTGGTATTAAAATTGATTCATGTTATGTATGATTTGGAGAAGTTTACCCGGGCGATTCTCGGGAAGCTGGGTCAAAACCGACGCATGAAAAAATGAAGAGGGTATCCATCGTTTCCAAAACCGAAAGGAGAATCATTATGGCAAATCCCGACAAAGTCATTGCAAGCCCGGAGAATACGGAGTTGAAGCGAAAGCTGGGCTTGAGCGCGGTGATCGCGCTCGGCGTGGGCACGACGATCGGTTCCGGGATCTTCTCCTCCCTGGGCCAAGTTGCAGGTGCGGCAGGCAGTTCCCTGTTTCTGGTTCTGGCCTTCCTGATCGGCGGCCTCCTGCAGATTCCGGCGAACTTCTGCTATGCGGAGCTCGCGAGCGCCTTCCCCCAGGACGGAGGACAGTACGTCTATTTCAAAGAGGCGGGGTCCCGGCCGCTGGCATTCCTGTGCGGCTGGATCAGCTTCTGGGCGACGGACCCGCCCTCCATCTCCATCATGGCGATCGCGATCGCGAACTATCTGGCGTTCTTTCTGCCGGTGCACGGCTTCCTCCTAAAGCTCATCGCTGTGGTAATGGTCCTTATCCTGATGATGATTCATCTGCGTAGCGTGGAGGGTGGCGGCAGATTTCAGACCATCATCACGACACTGAAGATACTTCCGTTTGTGCTGATAATCGGTGTGGGGGCATTTTTCCTTCGGTCAAGCCTTTTTATGTCCTCGGAGTCCCTGCCCAACGCTCCAACCGGTTTTATGGCTCTGATCGCCGGCGTTTCTGCGACCACATGGTCATTTGACGGAATGGCCGCCCCATGCTATATGTCTGGCGAGATCAAGAACCCTAAAAAAAACATGCCGAAAGGACTTATTCTAACTGCAGTCATCGTGTTGTTGGTGTATGTCGGTCTGACGGTCATCGCTTCTGGTTTACTGAGCGTGAAGGAACTCGCCGTATCCGACGCGCCGATTGCTCTGCTGGCTTCCAAGATCCCTGTGATCGGAAGCGCCGCGGGCACGGTGGTCGCCGTCATGGCGGTTATCGTGGTGATCGGCTCATTGTCAAGCTGCATTATGTTCCAACCGCGTATCGAATACGCAATGGCGAAGGATGGGCTGTTCTTCAAATCCTTTGCAAAAGTTCACCCGAAATATGAAACTCCGTATTTTTCCATCCTGGTCCAGTGTGCGGTGGCCATTGTCCTAATTTTCGCGACCAGCTTGACCGACCTACTCGGTTATTTCACACTGGTTGCTCTGTTAAAGAACTTCCTCACCTTCGGCACCATTTTCGTCTTGCGCCGCAAGGAAAGTTTTAAACCCGCTTACAGGATGCCGGGCGGTTACTTAATGCCGATTATCGCAATGTTTATCACCGGAACATTGATTTACTCCACCTTTATATGGGCTCCCATTCCCGGCCTGGTCTGCGCCGGTATAACGGTTGCAACAGGTCTGCCGGTTTACCATTTCTGGGATAAGAGAAACCAGCAGAAGGCTGAAAAGAGGAACGCATAAATCAAGACTTCGGTTTTCTTATTCACAGTTGGCTTCTTAGCACAGTAAATAGATTTCCAACATTGAAAGGCCATTTCACAAGGAGAAAATTGTCCTGACGGCAACTGTCGGTGCGATTGGTATAGTGTTCTTGCTACGGCTTGTACCACCTCCCCAAATATGTTATACTTAATTACATTGAAACCGATTAAGCTTAGCAGATCTTCTACCGGGAGGTGTCACCATGACACATGGATATCGTATCCGTCCGCGCGACGCCGCGACGGAACAGATAGAGTGTTACATTTTAAAAAACAACTTGGAAGCGCACGACAGGTTGCCCTCGGAGCGTGACATGTGCGCAATGTGGGGATTTAACCGCACGACGCTGCACAACGCAATACGCTGGCTCACGGAAGAGGGTGTACTCTACAGCCGAATGGGTTCCGGTACATTTGTGGCCCCCAAAAAGCTGATACGAAACCTACAGGATGCGAACGGCTTCAGTAGCGCGGCGCGGTCTGCCGGGCGCGAGGTCGGCACGCGCCTTGTGAGTTTCTGTGTCCGTGAAGCAAACAAGCAGGTTGCGCAGAAAATGCACCTCACACTGGGGCATAGGGTGATGGAACTGGTGCGCGTGAGACTTCTGGAGGAGGTCCCAGTTTTGCTGGAAACTGCCTATCTGGATGCGGAGCGGTGTAGAGGGCTCGAGACATATGATTTTTCCGACACCTCTCTTTATAAAATACTGGAAGAACATTACGGAATCAGAATCGCCCGCGGCGTGGAAAAAGTGAGTATTACCTATACTGACGAAGAGGAAGCGGAGCTTTTGGCAATGCCGGAGGGCGCACCAGTCTTCTATCAGGTGGGCGTTGTTCGTGATGAAGGCGATGCGCCAGTGGAATACTTTAAATCTATCGCGCGCTCGAAGTATATCCGATTTGCAAGCGAACTGATCCGCTGAGGGCCGGGAACGCGGCGGATTCTTACTGGAGAAGGAGAATAGAAGCATGCGATTGGCTACGGTTGGTGATAATTGTATGGATGTTTATGAAAATCTTGGCAAGGCGTTCCCGGGCGGAAACCCGGTGAACGTGGCCGTTTATTTCGTGCGCCTCGGCGGCGAGGCGTCTTACACCGGTGCGGTCGGGGCCGACCGGTACGGCAAGCTGATGCTGGATGCGATCAGCGGGAAACACGTTGATACGTCTCATGTGCAAGTGCTGCCGGGAAAGACCGCCGTCACGCACGTTGAGCTCGTGAACGGCGAGCGCGTTTTCGGTGACTACGAAGAAGGGGTGCTCGCCGACTTCCGCCTGTCGGGCGAAGACATTGACTTTTTGAGCGGGCACGATATGGTCGTCACGGGCCTGTGGAGCAAAAGGGAACATGACCTCGCGAGGATCAAAGCGAGGGGAACCCCGATTGCGTTCGACGCCGCCACGCGCCCGGAGGATCCGGTCGTGGATACGGCCATCGGCAGCGTGGATTACCTCTTTTACGCGTCGGACGGCGGTGATACGCCCGAACTGCGCCAAGGAATGAAGAAGATGTACGCGCGCGGACCCAAGCTGGTAGTTGTGACGCTTGCCGAAAAGGGTAGCCTAGCCTACGACGGCGAGAAATTTACGGTGGGTGGCATCGTGCCGTGCAAGGTTGTGGATACGATGGGCGCGGGAGACAGTTACATCGCTGGATTCCTCCGCGGGATTCTGGAGCAGAAGCCGCTCAAGGAATGTATGCACATGGGCGCGGCCAACAGCAGCGTCACGCTGGGGTACAACGGCGCCTGGTGACCCCGGGCGCTTTCGGAACGGGAGTTGAGGCAGAATATGGCCGGTGAACGCAAGATCGATTACCATGCCCCGATCTATTTGCAACTGCGCGAGGTGGTGCGCACGAAAATCGAGGAAAGGGAATACCTTCCCGGAATGGCGATCCCCTCCGAAAACGAGCTGGCGGAGCTTTACGGGATCAACCGCCTGACGGTGCGCAACGCGATCGACGCTCTGGTGAGCGAGGGGATGCTCAAGCGCGTGCAGGGCAAGGGCGTGTATGTATGCGTGGTGGGCGGCAATAAAATTGAGCGCGACTTGGAGACGCTCGGCGGCTTCACGCAGACCATGCGCGCGAAACACGCGCATCCTACCACTAAGATCCTCGCGAAGGCGCAGCGCGAGGCGGGGGCCAAGTATGCGCATATCTTCGGCATCGGCCCGAAGGACACAGTGTACTACATCAAGCGGATCGACTATGCAGACGGCGAACCGATTTCTATGGAGAAAATTTTGCTGCCGCACAGCCTTGTGCCGAAGCTGGAAGGGATCGACCTGTCGGTGTTTAGTCTCTACGAGGTATACGACTTTTACGGCATCAGCCTCAGGCGTGCCTGGCAGACGCTGGACCTTGCGGAACTGGAGCCGAACGATGCGCGCATGCTGAACGTTGCTCCCGGACGGGCCGTGCTGATGTTCACCTCTACGAGCTACGACGAAAAGGACCGCACGATCGAATACGCGCGTTCCTATACGCGCGGGGACAAGTGCAATTTCGTCGTGCATTTTCACAGGTGAATCATTGGAAAACGGATCCGGCGGCCTGCTGCGGCTTCTCTCCGCTCGGAGGGACTCGCGGCAGGCCGTTTTTTCGGGATGGAAGCGGAGAAGGAGAACCATATGGAAACAGGATATTTCATGGGGATCGACACGGGCACTTTCGAAAGCAAGGGCATCCTCTGCGTGGGGGCGAGCGCGCTCGGGGCGGACTGCCTGCCGGTGGACCGGGAATGCCGCCCGTTGCGCAAGGCGATTCTATACGGGATTGACGCGCGGGCCACGGACGAAATCGCACAGCTCACGGAACTGTACGGCGAGGAATAGATCAAAAAATGGTACGGGCGCCCTCTGTGCTCCTCGGACGTGATGCCGAAGATCCTCTAGATCAAGGACAAGGAGCCGGAGGTGTACAGGAAGACGTTCAAGTTTTTGACGGGCTCGAGCTATATCACGGCGAAGCTCACGGGGCACTACGTGGTTGACCGCTTTTTGGGCCTTGCCAGCTTCAACCCGCTCTACCGCCCCGACGGTACGCCGGACCGGGAGACCTGCAGGCCCGTCTGCCGTCCGGACCAGCTGGCGGAGGTGCTCCCCACCGTCGAGATCGCCGGCGGCGTCACGGAGCGGTTGGCAGCGGAGGCGGGCCTGCGCCGCCATGCGCACGCCCTTGAGCGGGCGGACACGCCTCG
>DAITAP010000198.1:0-2322 GCA_036824225.1 Caproicibacter sp.
TACCTGCTTTCCGGATATATGGGCGCCGTGACGTCTTCCTTCGGAAGCTCTTATGAAAACCTGTGCATCGCGGCGGCGGTCATCGGCGGCGTCAGTCTGACCGGCGGCAAAGGCTCCATCGTGGGCGTCCTGGGGGGCACTTTACTGCTGACGGTGATTCAAGTCGGCCTTGCGATTCTGGGAATTCCTTCGACAATGATAACGCTGGCAGGCGGCGTGATGATTTTTGTCGCCGTCATTATCGACTCGATCCGCAATATCTACCAGACCGGGAGATAGAGGCCGGCCTGGATGGAGCAGGGATGGAGTCTCGGACTGTTTTACTCTATGTGGCGCTGCAAAATTTCAAAAGTAATTCGAACATGATGGGCGGGGGAATAAGGATGAACTATTTGATCGGAACGGACATTGGAACTTCCGGCACAAAAACAATCGTGATGGATACGCGGGGAAACCTGATCGCATCCGACCTTGAGGAATATGATGTGTTGACTCCGCATGCTTTGTGGGCGGAACAGTGGCCGGACGTATGGGTGAGCGCAACGGAGCGTTCCATCCGCCGCGCCTTCGAGAAGGCGGCAATCAGGGCCGGAGAGGTAAAGGGCATCTGCGTCAGCGGGCTTTACGGGGGAAGCGGGATTCCGCTGGACCGTAATATGGAACCCGTGCGCCCGTGCCTCATCTGGATGGACCGCCGCGCGGGAAAGCAGCAGCAGTGGGTGCTGGAGCATATTGGAGCGCAAAAGATCCATGAGGTTTCCCATAACGGGACGGACCCCTATTACGGGTATACGAAAATCCTGTGGATAAAAGATAACGAACCGGAAAACTGGGCAAAAACGAAATTATTCTTACCGCCCAATGCTTATGTTATTTATAAGCTTACCGGAAAGGTGGCCGTTGATTACTCCTCCGCGGGAAACATCGGCGGAATTTTCGATGAGGAAAAGAGATGCTGGTCCACAGAGATGCTGGATGCCATGGGGATTCCACGCAGCATGATGCCGGAGCAAATCGTGGAATCGAGTGCGGTGGTGGGCGGTTTGACGGAATCGGCCGCCTCTAAGCTGGGGCTTTGCTCAGGGACGCCCGTCTGCGCGGGAGGGGTCGACTGCGTCGTCGCAACGCTCGGACTCGGGGTGTTTGAACCGGGCCGTTATGTTGCGGCAATCGGAACCAGCATGTGCGCCGCGCTGGTGCATGACCAGCCTCTTCACGCAAAAGGGCTGATTGAAATGCCTTATACCTTTGATTCAAAGCACCTGTCCTATTCCTTTGGCGGAGCGGCGACCGCCGGCGCGCTTGTGAAATGGTTCCGCGACAATTTCGCTCAAACGGAAAAACAGGCGGAAGAACAGGGCGGCGAAAGCGCCTATAAGGTTCTCGACCTTGAAGCGGAAAAGCTTAACCCGGGGAGCGGCGGGCTGATTGTTCTTCCCTATTTTATGGGCGAGCGCAGCCCCGTGTGGGATACAAATGCGCGCGGTCTTGTTCTGGGCCTGTCGCTCAATCATACAAGAGCCCATGTTTACCGTGCCTTTTTGGAAGCGATCGCCTATTCTTTGCGCCATACGATGGAGAGTACGAACACGGACCTTGGCGATCAGATCATTGTGGCGGGCGGTGTGACGAGATCCCGAATCTGGAGGCAGATCATTGCCGATGTGACGGGGCATACGATTGTATGTCCTGCCAATGATGTCGAAGCGAATCTCGGCGATGTCATTCTCGCAGGCCTAGGAACCGGCTGCCTGACTTCCGACGAAGTAAAAAAATGGCAGACAATGGGGAAGGAGATTCCCTGCAACAAAGAGCGTCATGAAATTTACAACAAATACTATGCTGTTTATCGTTCGGTTTACGAGGACCTGAAAGGCGACATGGCTCGAATGGCGGCTTTCGATCAGTAAAAAAGAGTACAAAGGGCAAAAGGAATCTCCCCGTCCGGCGGACACCGGACGGGGAGATTCCTTTCTATCCAATTGAAAAATTCCCCGGTATTGCCGGAGGAACCCGGCTGACCGGGGAATTGATTTTGCACGATACTTGTCGTATTCCAATCCGGTTTCCCGGAAAATGGTCGGAATAAGAATTTTCAGTTTCGCTTTTTGTACAGGTCGTCATAGTAGCTGATGCGGTCAACCTTCGGCTGAGAGCGGCCCCCGGAGAAATCAGAAGCCAGCCAGATGTCGGCAAGCTGCTTGGCAAGCTCCAGGCCGATGACGCGCGCGCCCATGCATAGGATCTGCGCGTTGTTGCTCTTTCTTGCCCGCTCCGCCGAATAGCAGTCGTGGCAGACCGCCGCCCGGATCCCCGGGACCT
>DAITAP010000010.1:0-6548 GCA_036824225.1 Caproicibacter sp.
AATACCTCTCTAAATGGTCCCCCTGCAAACGTTTTGCTTAGAGCGAAAATAATTCCGATCGCCTTGCCGTTGACATACACGTCGACCTGGGATCCCGCGGGGCGGCCAAGCTCCACAATCGTGCCCGAGGAAAAGTCCAGGATTTCATTGATTTTTTTCGTCGTGCGCCCGAGTTCCACGGTGACCTGGAGCGGGACGGACAGAATCATTTTCAGGTTGCTCGACTCATCCTGATTCAGCTTGGCCTTCTGATCCCCGAAAACCGGATAAACGGCGCCGCGCACGCGAAATCCCTTTTCCGGGGCCGGGGACGCTTCCGGATACGGGATTTTGGCGGGCGCTTCCTTCCCGGGGACGGATTTCCCATCTTTCTGGGGCGGGGAATCCGCTCCGGAACCCGGACTTTCGGGGGAAGCGGATTCTTTTTTCCCCTCTTCGGCCGTCAAAGGGGCGGATCCGTTTTTTAAAGGCAGATCCTCTTTCGAGGCGGGGCCCGCCTTTTCGGCCGGAGACAGAGTCCCGGCGGAATTTTCGGGGGATTCCTTCCCTTCCGCGGAGGGATGGGGAAGGGATTTGAGGGCCGGTCCGGCGTCCGAAGCATCATTAAGGCCAAAGTTTGAAATCAGTTCCTTTGCGAGATCGATCCGCATGATATGGATAAACTTGCTGTTGATGAGCTTTCCGATCATCAGGTTAAAATAGACGACAACGATATCCTCGTCGTTCTCAAAATATTTGTTTTTAAATTTTTCGGAGTTGCTGATGAGAAAAGCGTTCGGAGGGGAAATCATGATGGATCGGTTCAGAAACTGGGAAAGAGCCGTGGCGGAGGCACCCATCATCTGGTTCATGACTTCGCAGATGGCACCGACATTCATCTCGTTCATCTCAAATTTTTTATCGGAGAAATCCGTTTTCAGCAGCAGCCCCACCATCACCTTGATGTCGGATTCCTTCATAATCAGGATGTTCTGGCCGTCAAGCCCCTTGATGTAGTTGATTTCCACGCCGACCGCCGGCTCATAGGTCTTGACGTCAAAATCCCTGGTCTTCATGACCTCCACGCTCGGCGTCGTGATATTGACCGGCTGGCCGAGCAGCCTGGACACGGACGTCGCCGAAGATCCCAGGCTGATGTTCAGGATCTCGCCAATCGCGTCCGTCTCCATCCCGGACAGGATTTTCCCTTCTTTTTTTCCCAACGGAACCACCTTTTCTCAAAAATAATTATGGGAGGATTTTCCTGATTTTCACCGCGTACTTTTTCTGTTTCATCCCGACCGTCCCCAGAAACCACGGCAGCTTCTCGACTTTCAGCACGACGGAGTCTTCGCTGACCTTGCTGTCCAGGGGAATCACGTCGCCCCGCTGCAGGTTCAGGAGATCGGACAGGGTGATGCGCGTCTCACCCAGAACGGCGGTAACCGCCAGGGGGGTGTCTTTGAGCAGTTCCAGGTTTTTCTTCCTGCGGAGCTTCCGGGTATCCGGATCCTCGCGTTTTGGCTGCCTGACATATTTGGAATGAAAGCTTTTAAAAATCTCTTCCAGCGAATTCGCCGGAAGGCAGATATTGATATTCCCTTTGAGGCTGTTCAGCTTCACCCCGAGCACCACAATGGCAACCGACTCGTCCGGCTGGATAAACTGAACCGTCTGCGCGTTGGTTTCCACCGCGTCCAGGCGGAAGGACGCGTCGGTATATCCTCCCCAGGCGCTGCTCATCAGATCCGCCACCTGCCGGAACAGATAATTGAGCAGGGAAAGTTCGATCTCCGTATAATCCCGCTCGATTTGATAGCCGGATCCGTTTCCGCCCAGCATCCTGTCGATGATGGAGAAAGAGATGGGGCGCGGCATCTCTAAGAGGATCTGCTTATCCTCGATATGGTACTGCTGGCTGTGCAGCCCCATCACGGCGACGAGGACAGAATCGCTGAGCGCGTTTCCAAACTCGCGATACTCCTCTTCCTCAACCTGTTCGACTTCCGCCTGGCAGGTCATCCGCAGCATGCCGGAAAGGTGCAGGGAAAGAAGCCTCGAAAAGCTCTCGAAGATATTCTGAAGAAACCGGATCTGCTCCCGGGTGAACCTCTTGGGGGACAAAAAGTCGTACTCCTTGATTTTCCGGGCGGTGCTCTGCTCCTCGATCTTGTTTAAGTCCGTCGTCCCTTTTTGCAGGCTTCCAAGCAGTTCGTCGATCTGCTGCTGCGACAAAACTTCTGCCATCATCAACCACCATTCTTCGAAGATACAAAAGTCAAAAGGGGATTTTTTCCCTGCAGAAAACCGGCAGACGCGCGGCTTCTCCCCAAAGCGGAAAGCTCCCTTTCCCCCGCGGTTTTCCAGTACGAAAAAATGCCTGTCCCTTGTCAAGAGTCCCCTTCTTCTTCTAGTCTCCGGGATATTTTCAGTCTCCCGGTCCGGGAAAGCGCCGCCTCCCGCCTTTATTTCATGTTGACAAGCGTCTGCAGCATCTCGTCGGCGACGGATATGATTTTGGTGTTTGCCTGATAGCCGCGCTCGTAGAGAATCATGTTGGAAAATTCCGTCGCGAGATCCACATTGGAGTTTTCGAGCGATCCCGTCACGAGATTCCCCGTCGATCCGGATCCGGGCTCAAAATACTGCGGGCTGCCGGAATTTCCAGTCTGCCTGTAATAAGAATTCCCGATGTCCTCGAGGCCGGACGCGTTTGGAAAGCTTGCGAGGCATATCTGACCGATGACCTCCGCGTCCCCGTCCGACGCTATCGCCGTAATCGTCCCGTCCGGCTCAATCGAGACGTTCTTAAGATCCGTGTCGTCAAAGTGGATCGGATCCCCCGCCGAGTTTTCGTCGTCGTATCCGAGAACATAGCCCCCGTTCCCGTCGGTCAGGTATCCGTCCCCGTCAAACGAAAGGGTTCCGACCCGCGTGAATTTTTCCCCGTTCTTTCCGTCCCTGACGACAAAATATCCCTCGCCGTCAATATAGCAGTCGTTCGGCCTCCCCGTCTGGTCTTTGCCGCCGTTCGTAGTATCGACTCCAACGGAGGCGGCCGCCGAACCGTACCCTATCTGGGACGGGTTTACGCCCGCCGTGCCCGCGTTCTCGTCCCCCTCCGAGGCCGAAGTCAGATTCTGATACATCACGTCGCGGAAAGAAACACTTCCGCTTTTAAACGAATGGGTATTGACGTTCGCAATATTGTTGCCGACTACATCGATCGCGTCCTGATGGGCTTTCAGCCCGGCAACCGCGGAGGACATCGCTCTCATCATAAAAATCTCTCCCTACCATAAAATTTTTAAGACAGGTGATTTAAAAACCGTTTTTTAAAAATCCCTTAAGGTTTCCCAACCGGATCCCCCGGCCCCCGTTTTCAGCTTAAAAGGGGGACGCCGGCTATGCCCTGGTCCCATCCGGTTCCGCTTCCGAAGCGTCCCCGGCCTGGTCCCCGACGACCTGAATCACGTCGGAAAGCTCGTATTCCGTGTCCCCGACCACAACCCGGCTGCTCCCGTCCGGATAAAAGTTCACGCCCTCGACCCGGCCGCTTTGAGCCGTTCCCCCGGCCGGACTCACCGCCACTATTTTCCCGACCAGCGACGCCGCGTACTGCCTGTCCATGCTCGAAGCCATCGCGTTTACCGCCTGGATGGAGGAAAACTGGGCCAGCTGCGTAACGTACTGGGAGCTGTCCACCTGATTTTCCAGGCTCTGGTTCTGAAACTCGGCCACCATCAGCTTTAAAAACTCGCTCATGTCAAGGCCCGTATTCCGGTCTGCCGCCTGGGTTTCCCCGGTGGTGTCCGACCGCGTCAGGCCCGTAACCGCTCCGATATTTTCTATGTTCAAAGAAATTCCCCCTTTCTCCCATGTTCCTTATCCGCGATTTGGAGCAGCGCGAGAAAATCGGCGGTCCCCGCGCCGGAGGGGTTCATCGCCGCGGCGCGTTCCCGAAACCCGCTTTCTTCCCTCTTCCGCCTCTCCCGCCGGTTTTCCCGGCCGTCCTGCGGCAATTCCGCGTACCAGGGGACATCCGCCTCCAGGACGCGCACCCCTTGGCCGAGAGGCGGCCGCAGGATCGACCGGATTTCGTCGGCGTTCGAAAGCAGAAGGCTCTGGGTCTTCGGGCTGGAAGCCGAAATTTCCACCGTGAGGACGCCGTCTTCCGCCGTCATGCGGACGGATACTTTCCCAAGAGACTTCGGATATAGTTCCATCGTAAACTCTTTTTTCCCCGCCTGGAGCTTTCCCGCCGCGGTAAGCGCCACGCGGCCTGCCAGGGCGGGGGCATCCGGTTCCGAAACGGCGCTGCCGGATTCCGGGGAAACCGGGAATTCCCGGTCCGGTTTCCCGGAACCCTGCGCCCTCCCCGCGGAAAGGATCCCGTCCTTTGCTTTTGCGGCGCCGCCCTTTTTTTGCTGGATTTCCGGCGAGGGGGATTCCGCCGCCCGGAAAAGGGCTGTCTCGAATCCGGGGGTCCTCTCCCGCTCTTTTGGAACGCTGTTTTCCGCTTTTGTACCATCCGCGGCGGTTTCCTCTTCCGGGTTCCGGATTCCGGACGGGGCGGGGAGAAGTTCCGCGTCCGGGGAAAGGAGGGGTCTAGAATGCCCCGCCGCTTCCCCGGTTTTTTCTTTCTGTCCCGCGCCCGAAACCGCTTTTAAAAATCCCTCCGCGGGTTCTGTCCGCGGAAGATCCGCGAAATCCGCGGGCGGGGCGGCTGGGAATCGCGCGGCGCCGTCCTCCCGAAGGGAAACCGCCCCGTCCGGAAGGGCCGTGTCCTGCCCGGAAATTTCCTTTGCGACAGGCGTCTTTCCGGATCCGGCATCCGCTTTCGAAGCGGCCCGCGGGACAATCGCCGCCTCCAAAGGAAGACTTGTCTGCGCCGCCAAACCGGCCCCGGGGATTTTTCCGCGCCCGTCCCCCCGGGATTTTTTCTCCCGCCGCCTGTCCCCGGATTCTATCCGATCCTCCGTCTCCCCGCTTTCCGAGGGCTTTTTGTCCTTTTCCGGACCCGTCTCCGCTTTCGCGGAAAGGATGCTCCGGAAGGTCTCTTTTTTCCCTGCCCGCCCGGCGCTTTTTGGAGCGGAAATCCCGGACTGCCCGAACGTAATCCGTCGTATCATGCGGCCTTCTGCCCCCTTTCCCTTACGCTTTTACCCCGCGCGGATTCCCCACGCGGCCGACGAATTCGTCGAGGAACGCTTCCTGCTGCTTTTGTCCTTCCCTCGAGTACTCGGAAAACTGCCTGTCTTTCAGGCGCCTTAAGCCCTGGATCTCGCTATTCATCCGGACAATTTCCCTCTGCTTTTCCCCGGCCTTTTCCGCCGTCTGTTTTTTCTGTTCCAGAAGACGGACCGCGTCGCGGTTGAGCTCCCCGAGATACACCCCATACGCCGAAATCCGTCCGGGATCCATTCCCGCTCCCATTTTCTCCGCCAAAATCCGGCCGACCGAGGAAAATTCCCGGTTTTTCTCCTCCATCTGACGCTCCAGGCTCTCTTCCCGGAACCGGAGGAGGGAAAGCTCGCTTTTTTTCATCCCGAGCACCTGCCGTTTATATTCGAGGACCCTCTCGAGGGAAAAAATAAATTTTTTCATTTCAAAATCCCTTTCATCTGGTCCAGCGTTTCCTCAAACGTAAATTTCTCGTCCACTTTCTGCTGCAGAAATCGGTTGACCGCGTCGATTTTTCCGACCGCCTCGTCCAGCTTCCGGTTGAGTCCCGGCTTATAGGCGCCGATGGAAATCAGATCGTAATTCCGGCTGTAAATGGAGAGGAGGCTTCGTATCTTTGCCGCCAGCGCCTGATGCCCCGGGGACACGATATCCGTCATCAGCCTCGAGATGCTGGCGTTGACGTCGATAGCCGGGTAATGGTTCCGGGTCGCGAGCGGCCGGGAAAGGACAATGTGCCCGTCGAGAATTCCCCGGACGGTGTCGGAAATCGGTTCGTTGGTATCGTCTCCCTCGACCAGGACGGTATAAATCCCGGTGATGGAACCGGTGTCAAAATTCCCGCTCCGCTCGAGCAGCCTGGGAAGCGCCGCGTAGATGGAAGGGGTGTATCCGCGCGCGATGGGCGGTTCCCCGGCCGCGAGGCCGATTTCCCTCTGCGCCATCGCAAAGCGCGTCAGCGAGTCCATCATCAGGAGCACATCCCTGCCGCGGTCCCGGAAATACTCCGCGATCGCCGTCGCGACAAACGGGCATTTGGCCCGGAACATCGCCGGCTGATCCGAGGTCGCGACCACAAGGACCGAACGCCCGAGCCCTTCCTTCCCGAGATCTTTCTCGATAAATTCCTTTACTTCCCGGCCGCGTTCGCCGACCAAGGTTATCACGTTGATGTCAGAATCGACATTTTTCGCGATCATCCCCATTAAAGTGCTCTTTCCCACTCCGCTTCCCGAGAAAATCCCGATCCTCTGCCCTTTCCCGATGGTCGTCAGCCCGTCGATCGCCTTGATGCCAAAACAGAGCCGCTCGGTAATCCGGGGCCGCCGGAGCGGATTGACGCAGGGCGCGTCGACGTCATAATAGAATTCCGGGGAAATGGGTCC
>DAITAP010000010.1:6640-16677 GCA_036824225.1 Caproicibacter sp.
ATGTCGCCGTACGCCGTCAGAAGGACGTTCCCCTTCCGGAACCCCACGGCTTCCGCCGGCAGGGCAGAGTCCTTTCCTTCCCCGACCACGCAGATATCCCCGATTCTGGCCTTGAGGCCGGACGCCTCCATCATCATCCCGGTAATGTCCTGCACTTTTCCCTTGTAGTCGAGCGGATCAATTTTGGAAACCAGCCTGCAGGCTTCTCTGAGGTTCACCCCGCTTCCCTCCTTTCCTTAAAAAATGGGGTCCTTACCGGCCGCCCTGTCCGGCGGCTTTTTCTTCTTTTGGAGACGCTTTGTTTTCTCCCGGAAGGATTTCAGGTTCCGTGCCGGCGCATACGGCGTCCCGCATTTTCTTAAGCTGGGTGTCGACGCCCGCGTCGATCACCTGGTCCGGCATCTCGATGAGGCACGCGTCATCCGCCATGCCCTTTGTCGCGACCACCTTGACGCTGTCCGAGACTTCCTTGAGGGCCTCCGCGATGCCCCCGTCCGCTTTCAGCAGAACATTCGCCGTCCCGCCGGAAACATAGATCCGCACCCATTCCTGGTTTCGGTAGGTATCCATCGCGGAGACGATAATGGAGCGGATCGCCTTTTTGTCGATTTCAAGGTCCTTTTTCAGAATCGAACGCGCCATGGAAACCGCCAGTTCCTGGAGATCGCCCTCAAATTTCTCGAGGATACGCGTCTTGGCCTTTTCCACCGTTTCGATCATCCTGCCAAGTTCCTCGACGGTCCGCTGGTTCTCGGCCGCGGATTTTTTGAGGCCTTCGTCCTCCCCTTTCTGGATTCCGTCGGAAAGCCCGTCGCTTTTCCCTTTCCGGAACCCCTCGGAATATCCTTCCTGGTAGCCGCGCTTCTTTTCCTGGTCGGATTCCGCCGCGATCTTCCGGCGTTCTTCCTCAACCTTTTGATCCCGGAATTCCTTTGCCGCGTCCACAACCTGCTTCGCGTTTTGGAACGCTTCCCGCATGATTTCCCCGCTTTTTTCCCGGGCTTCCCTTTCCCAGGGGGAAAGATACGGGGTAAGGGGGTCCTTCTGCCCCGGCCGCCCGCCGGTCCCGGCCTCTTTTCCGGCCGTCCCGGGGGCCGCCTCACCCTTTTTCGCGTTGGAAATTTTAAGGCCGGACGGAGAGGGGTCTTTGTTTCCGGAAAACAGGGCATCCGCCGCTTTTCCGGGGGGCCCGGAACCCGGCCCGCCTTCCGGATCCGGCGGGGCCTTTTCGAATCCGGGCAGATTCCCTGAGCCCGTCCCAAAAAGGCTGGACGGGGAATCCGTTTTTTTCTCCGGGTCCTCCCGCCGCGTCCAGTCTGGGAGGAGGGTGATGTACCGCGCTTTTTCCGGGTCGTACTCGTAGGATTTAATCACCCTACTCAATAATCTCATCTCCGTTCTTCGCAATGACCACCTCGCCCTTGCTTTCCAGTTTCCGGATGACGCCGACGATGCGCTGCTGCGCTTCCTCCACGTCTCTCAGGCGGACGTTATGCGCGTCGCTGAGATCCTGCCGGACGGTATCGGCCGCGCGCTCCGACATGTTTTGAAAGATGACATCCGCGACCTCCGGTTTGGCCCCCTTGAGGGCAAGGACAAGGTCTTTGGAATCCACATCGCGGAGGAACCGCTGGATGGACAGGTCGTCCATCGAGGTGATATCCTCAAAGACGAACATCTTTTTGCGGATTTCCTCTGAAAGTTTCGAGTTTTTCCGGTTGAGCTCGTCAAAAACCGCCTTTTCGTTGGTGCTGTCCATGTTGTTCATGACGTCCGCGACATAGTCGACGCCCCCGAACTGCGTAAACTCCACGCCCAGCACATCCTGGAATTTGTCGGCGAGGTTGTTTTCGACAATTTGAATCACGTCCGGGGAAATTCGGTCCATATTGGCGATGCGCTGGACGACATCCACGCGTTTCTCCGGGGGAAGTTCCTCCAGAACCGCCGCCGCCTGATCCGGCCTTACGTAGGAAAGGACCAGCGCGATGGTCTGGGGATGTTCATTCTGTATCGCCGTGAGCAGATTTTTGTAGTCCGCCTTCCGGAGAAACTCAAACGCCCTGTTCTTGAGCGTCTTGGTCACGTGGTCCAGAAGGGAAGAAGCCTGCTCGGGGCCATAGGCCTTTTCGAGGACATTCCGGGCATATCCGATCCCCCCGTCCGTCAGGACCTTCTGCGTCAGGCACAGCTGGTAAAAGTCATGGAGGACGCCGTTGACCTCGTCGGAAGAGAGGTGGGACATCCGCGCGACTTCATAGGTAATCTGCTCCACCTCGTCTTCCCTCAAATACTTGTAGATTTTCGAGGCCGTGTCGGATCCGAGGGCGATGATGACGGCCGCGGCTTTCTGGGCTCCGGTTATCTTCCCGGTCTGCCGTTTATTTCCCGCCATGGCTGTCATCTCCCTTAAGCCAGCTGCGGATCAGCTGGGCCGCAATTTCGGGATTGCGGGAGGAAAATTCCTGCAGATCGTTTTTAATCTCTTCTTCTTTCCCGTTCCGGGCCCGCCGGATTTTTTCGATGGTTTCCTTCGGTTCCTCCGGGGTGCCGTTCTCCTCTTTTCCTCCCTGCCCCGCTTTTTTCGGGGCCTCCGGGCCGGGTTCCTTTTTCTTCGGTTCCCCCGGTCCCTTCCGGTTTTCCGGCTGCGGCGTTTCTTCCGCTTCTGCCGGTACCGGCATCTTCCCCCCGGGTCCCCGCGGGGAAAGGGGCTGGAAGGCTTCCGGAGGCCCTCCCTCGGTCTCCAGGCTCTCCATAATCCTCCGCTGCCGTTCGCGTTTCCTGTGGGAAGCGGCGAGGACAAGCAGGAGCACGAGGAAAAGAAGCAACAGGCCGCCGGTGAGAAATAAAATCGGATGACGCGCGAGGACCTGCGGCAGAACCTGGGCAAAAGCCGGTTCCGCCTGGGAAACCACCGGGACGCTTTCCACGGAAGGCACGGCCATCACGGCGACTTTGCCCGGATCGACGGCCGCCGCGTTTGCCACAATGCCCGTCAGTTCCTGTTTCCGCGCGTCGTCGATTCCGTCCGAGCGGATGACGACGGACACCGTCAGATCGTCGAGCGCCGCCGCGTCGCTCTGGATCTGCTCCTCCACCTGGCTTACAAGGTAGCTGTATGTTTTTTTGTCTTTTGTGGTGATGACATTCCCCGTCACCGTAACGCCCGGATAGGTGGTCGTCGTTGTCGTGGTATTCTGCTGGGCTCCCGCCACGCCTCCGGAGGAAGAAGCGCCCCCGGCCGTCTGTTCATATTCTTCTTCCGAGCGGCTGACCACGCCGTGCCCGTCGCTGGTCGACGGGGTATAGGTCACGATATCCTGTATTTTTTTGTCAAGGTCCATTTTGCTTTTGACGCCGACGCTGATATTTTCCTTTCCATAGGCCTGCGAGAGGAGGCCGAGGATTTTCTGCTGCACATTGTTTTCGTACTCTTTTTCAATTTTGAGCTTAAACTCGGAAAGGGTAATCTGGAGCGACCCCTCCGGGAGGGCCTGGCTGGAAGAGGACATCTCGTTTCCCGAAGAGCTGTCCACCACCGTCACATTCTCGGTCGACAGGTTCGGCACGCTTTTGGAAACAAGCTGCTTGATTCCGGCGACCTGCGAGGACTGCATTTCCTTGCCGGGCCTCAGCCGGACGGAGACGGAAGCGGAGGCGGTCTGCTGATTGTCGTCCCACGCGTAGCTGCTTCCCTGCGGCAGGCTGATGGTCACGTACGCGGTGTCCACCGGATCCATCGTTTTGATCACCGACCCCAGCCGCTCCTGGAGCTGATACTTCTCGATGATACTCCGCTCGTCCTCCGTCGTCATCACGCCGACATGCTGGGTAAAGAAATCATAGTTCGGCGCCGATTTCGGGTATCCCTCATTGGAAAGCTGCATGCGGGCGGAATTTTCCTTGCCGGAGTCGACGTAGATTGTCCCGTTCCGATCCTGATAGTCGACGTCCATCTTCTGAAGCTCCGCCATGACCTGCTGGGCTTCGTCGCTCGCGAGGCCGGAATACAGCACCGTATACTGCGTGCGGTTCAGAATCATGCTGAGGATCACCGCGAGCAGGACAACTCCTCCCAGCGCGGACAGAAAAATTATTTTTGTCTTTCTGGTAAGCTTTCCCCAGAAATTCCGTATCGGTTCGATATATTTTTTCAAATGCTCATTCATGGGACCGCATACTCCGCCCTTCCAGAAATTTCAGTCAGACGCTTGTGTTCATAATTTCCTTATAGGCGTCGAGCGCCCGGTTCCGCAGTTCCACCAGGAGGCTGACGGAAAGGCTCGCCTTCTGGGAAGCGATCACAAAATCGTGGGGGCTCTGCTCCCGGCCTGTCGCGAGTTTCGCGATCTCCTCCCCCACGCCCGCCTCCGTCTGCCGGACGTCTTCGGCGGCCTCCCTAAAAAGCGCGGGAAAAAGGGGTTTCCCGGATTCCGCGGCCGGTTCCGCTTCCCCCACCGCCGCCTTCGAAAGCTCTTCCGGGGAATGGACGCGCTGGAGCGGTCTGATTGGATTCATCTTCCGCTACCTCCCCGCTTCGATGGCCTTCTGGGCCATTTCCTTTTCATTTTCGAAAGCCGTCAGATTGGCGTCATACGCCCTGGACGCCGCCATCATGTCGACCGTCTCCTTGAGGAGGTCCACGTTCGGCCGTCTCACATAGCCGCGGTCGTCCGCGTCCGGGCTAGTAGGATCATACTCTTCCGGAAACGGCGCCGCGTCCTCGACAATCCCCGTCACCTTGACCCCGCCCGCGCCGGATCCGGAAATCTTTCCCTCCAGCATCGACCGGAACGACTCGGGAGTATCCGCGCACTCATACGTCACCAGTTTCCTGCGGTAGGGATCCCCGCTGTCCGTCCTCGTCGTCTGCGCGTTCGCGATGTTTTCCGAGATGACATCCATCCGGAGCCGCTCCGCCGTCAGGGCGGAACCGCTGATATTGAGCGAATCCAAAAAAGACATTTTAAGAAACCCTCCTTCTGCTTTCCACCTGTCCGAAACGCGGTCCGGTCTCATTTTCCAGCAATTGCGGTCCTTAGCCTGGAAAATGTGTCCGACAGGGCCGCAAGAGAACAGGAATAATTGAGAGACGTACGCGCCATTTCGATTTCCTGCTGTTCGAGATCCACGGAATTTCCGTCCGCGCGCTCGCTTCGCCCGGAATCCACCGTGACCCGCGGCGAAACCCCTTCGATTGTTTCCGCCTTTTCCCGCCGTGTCGCGCCCGCATCGTCAAGACAGTCCTGGAGTTTTTCCTCGAACGATACGGATTTTGCCTGATAGCCCGGCGTCTCAAAATTTGCCAGGTTGTCGGAAATCGCCTGCTGCCGGGCCCAGAGACCGTCCAGGTCCCTGCCGATCAGCGCGATCGGAACATTGCTGTCCAGCCAGTCCATATGATTTTTCGACCCCTTCCGTTTTTCCGAAATTTTCCTTCTCCTGGAAAACCTACATCCGACGGCCCTTTTTCCCCCCGGATTCCCCCACGGAATACAAAATCTTCCTTTTTTCCATGATAATTTATACCATTTTGTAATTACTTGAACATTATCATACAGAATTGCTGAAAAGTCAACGATTTCCACGCCTTGGAATGGGGAAAAACGGCAGAAAATTTTATAGTAAATATATAAAATGTTCAATATTTATTTAATATTATTATGCGTTTCGATGCTTTTTTCCGGATTTTAATTCTGATTTCAATTATTCCGGTCACAGATTCTTAAATTTTAAACAAATCTTAAAAAAATCTATTTCTCCCTTTTTTCGGGTTCCGGCTAAACTTTTCAGGGGATCTGCCGATATAGGAAGATGAGGTGAGTGGAGAGCATGATCATCAAAGGTCCGGGATACGGGATGGAATATCTCCGCGGGATTTCCAAAACCGGAAAGACGGAACCCACGGAGGCGAGTTCCCGTCGGAAGACGGGCAGCCTTCCGGCAGCCGGGTGTGGAAAAACGGACACGGTGGAGCTGTCGTCCCGAATAGAAAAGGACAGCCCGCTTCTGCGGGAAATCCGGGACGATATTCTGAAGGACGGCCGGCAGAGCTGCGGAGCAAAGCGCGTCGAGGAACTAAAAAACCGGATCAAAGAGGGGGAAATCCCTGCCAATCCGGACGAACTGGCGGATATCCTGCTTAAATGACCGGAAGCCCGGGAAGAGGAATCGGAGGGAAACGGAGCATGTTGGACGCGGACACTGCGGAAAAGCTGTTACTTTTACTGGAAAAATCGCTCGGGTTTTACCGCGATTTTCTGGACCTCGAAAAGAAAAAATACGAGGATCTCTTGTCCGGCCGCCTGGAAAAGCTGGACGGGAGGTTAAAGAGGGAGCAGGCCTTTGTCCTGGAATCCCGGGGCCTTGACCGGAAGCGGCAGAAACTGATGGACCAGACGGGAAATCCCCGGGCGTCCTTCCGGGAGCTGCTTCCCGACTTTCCTCCCGAAAAGCGGGAGAAAGCGGAATCCCTTTACCGCGGTCTTTCCGAGGTTCTTTTCGAGCTAAAGCGCGCGAACGCCCGCTGCCAGAAAATGGCAAAGGTCAGGCTCAATCAGGTTTCCCGCGTCCTCTCGAAGCTGGGGGACAGCCCGGAGCTCCGGCGTCCTTACCGCGAAAGCGCAAAAACGGACGTAAGGCACAGCGGGCTCTTCTCCATGAAAGTATAGGGAGCGCGCCTTCTTAAGGAAGGCGGGGGAACGCTTCCATCCATAAAAGGAAAGGGTGCAGAAGAGAAGAATGAGTTCCACATTTGACGGACTTTTCATTGCCCGCAGCGGTGTCCGGGCCGCGCGCGCAAATCTGAACGTCACCGGCCAGAACATCACAAACTCCACGACGTCCGGCTATACGCGGCAGAGAGTGAATCAGTCGGCCATCACTCCGCCCAGCCTGGATTCGTTTTACAGCGGGACCGGGGAAGCGGTCTGCGGGCAGGGAGCGGACGCGGACTCCACCGTCCAGCTGCGCGACGCGTTTCTCGACGGCGAATACCGCGTGCAGAACGCGGAATCCGGGGAAAGCTCCGCCCTTCTGTCCGCGCTCTCTCCGCTTGAGGATATTTTCAGCTACAGCACCACGGCGGCCGACTCCGATTCGTCCTCGGTAGTGGATGTGCTGGATAACGCCCTCGGCGATTTTGTCTCCCAGCTTCAAAACCTGACAAGCGGAAAAAGCGACGCGGCAGAAAGCGTGATCCGCGACGCGGCGGATCTGCTCACAAAAAAATTCAACACCGCCTCCAAGCTGCTGGAAACAGCCTGGAACCAGCAGGCCGAACAGCTTTCCGACTACGCCGTCCCGGAGGTCAACGACCTTCTCCAGGGCATCGCCGACCTGGACGGGAGAATCGAGGACGCTGAAAATTCCGGGGGAAGCGCCCTGGAACTTCGCGATCAGCGGAATTTGAAGCTGGACGAGCTTTCTAAATATCTCGACCTCCGCGTGGAGGAAAAAGACGTCGAGATAGGCGCCGGAAAAACCGTTCCCGAGCTCTGTGTCTTTCTCGCGGACCGGGATGGAAACGCCCTTTTAAAGGAGGACGGCAGCCCGGAATTTACGCTGGTAAGCGGCGAAAGCTGCGCGTCGTTTTCGATCGACACGGGGACAAAAGAAAGCGGCGAAGTGCTCCTTTCCCTCAATAGTCCGGGAGCGGGCGGGGAAAATAAGGATTTTTCCAACGCGGACCTTGCCTCGGGCAGCCTTGCCGGCTGTCTGAAAGTGCTGAACGAAAACGGGGAATACGACATCCGGGAAGAAACCGGGGACACGGCCTCTTTCCGCGGGATCGGCTATTACCGGAAGCTTCTGGACACGCTCGCCCAGACGTTCGCCCAAAAAATGAACTCCCAGAACGCCACGGGCGACGAGCCCGTCAAGCCTCTTTTTACGTCCGGCGGCTCGGACGCCGTCACGGCGGGAAACATTCAGCTTTCCGCCGACTGGACCATCGGCAGCGGCTATCTCACGACCAGCACGGAAGGCGCCAATCCGGGTGACAGCACCGACACGTCGTATTCGAACATCACGGCCATGATCGCGGCGCTTACGTCCGATAAAATCGATTTCAAGACGCCGGACGGCGTCGTCCTGTTAAGCGGCACCATCCAGAAAGCGTTCATGGACGTTCCGGATTCGCTGGGGCGCAGCGTTTCCGGCATTTCTCAGACCGACTCGGACAACTCGAACCGGTTAGAGAATATCGACAGCAGCCGGCAATCCATCTCGTCTGTCAGCGTCGACGACGAAGCGATCAGCCTGGTGCAGTTTAATGAGGCACTCCAGGCTTCCGCCCGTTTCATGACGGCCGTCGACGAATGCCTTCAGACCATCATCAACAGCATGGGCATTGCCGGAAGGGGGTAATCAAATTGAGAATCACAGACCAGATGATGATGTCCCATTACCGGCGCGACGTAAGCGACGCGTTCGCTTCGATGGACCTCGCGATGCGGCGCGCCTACGACTACCGGGCGTTTGAAAAGCCCTCCGACGACCCTCTCGCGGCCGCCCAGACTTTCCAGGTGCACTGGGAATCCAGAATGGCCGGATGCTACCGCAGCAACATCAGCAGCCTCGAAGGCGTCAACACCTCCGCCGACCATATTCTCCAGCAGATGGAGGAGCAGATCGACACGGCGGTGCAGAAAATCAACAGCGCCGTCACCGGAACCTCCAACGCGGAAAACCGCGGGGACATCGCGAACGAACTTTCCTCGATCCGCAGTTCCCTTCTCTCCGAGTTAAACTCCCGGTACGCCGACAGCTATCTTTTCGGCGGGACAAACGCCGGTTCCGCCCCCTTTACCCTGGACACGGACGGAAATCTGCTCTACCGCGGCCTGAATGTCGACACGGGCCTTGACAAAAACGGGGAGCTTCCCGCCCACACGCTCGAAGAACTCTCGGACGAGCATGTCTATGTGGACATCGGGCTCGGCATCGAACGAAGCGGCGGTGAGATAGACGGACAAAGCGCGTTTGACAGCGCGATGCCGGGGATCCGCTATCTCGGATACGGCACGCAGGATATCGCGGGAGAGGACGGATCCGTGACCCAGGGCGTGCCGAAAAACATTTTTTCCCTTCTCAAAGAGATCGAAGACAAGCTGAACGACGATAGCCTTTCCGGATCCGATCTGGCGCAGGAACTAGAGCCCTACCAGGACGCTCTGCAAACGGCGGAAAACGAGTTTATCTCCCAAAAGACGGAGATAGGTTCCCGGGGGAATTTTCTGGAGGAAACCGACGGATACCTGGAATCTCTGGAAACCAGCCTCGACGAAAGGGACAATGAGGTCGAATATGTCGATTTTCAGGACGCCGTCACCGATTTTACGATGCAGCAGTACTGTTACGAGGCCGCCCTGCAGGTAGGCGGCAAAGTGCTCCAGACCAGCCTGATGGACTATCTGCGATAAAAAGGAAAAGGGGGCCGGGCGCCTGTGTTTCTGATCATCGAAAACGGGTCGGATCCTTCTTCCCCGTCTTCGGCGGAACTGGACTTCCCCTCCGGACCGGATCTCGCGTATATCCCGGTGCTTTTCGTCCCGCTGGACACGGGGATCGGGGACATTAAACTTCGCCTTTCTTTGGAGCGGCTCCGCGCGGACTGGGGACAGAAAAACCGGGGCCTTTTCCCGCGCGGGCGGGCTGACCGGCTGGTGCGAAGCTATGTCCGGGCCGTCCGCAGGACAGGCTCCGTTCCCTTTTACCTTTCGTCCCCGCGGAATGCCGGGGCGGAAAAGCAGCCGGATCGGCCCCGGTTTTCCGTAAAAGCGTAACGAAGGCACTTTTATGGGATTGGTTTCCGGCAGCCCGCTCGTTCCGGAAAGCGATGGAAAAGTCATTTTGCGGTTTCCGGAAGGCATCCGCGGCTTTATAGTCCGTACGGGAATTTACTCTTTTATCGGAGGACGAAAACCGGATCGTCTGGTCTATATGGGCCGCCGACGCGCCCAAACCCTCGCTGATTGTCGTGGATCCGTTCCTCGTAGTGCCAGAGTCCGATCTCCGTAAACTGGGCGCCGGCACGT
>DAITAP010000010.1:16687-17472 GCA_036824225.1 Caproicibacter sp.
GGACGGCCTTCTGTTTTTTTAGCCGCCGCGGTTTGAAGGCGGAATTTAGCCGAGAGCGTCATCAACCTCAAAAGCCCCCCTCTGATTTCCTGCGCACGCGGACGGAGGGCAGCGCCTATCCCGTCCGCTTCCGACCTTTCCGGAAAGCGCGGAAAAGGGGGAGCGCCATGATGTCCTGTCTCCCGGAAAATCCCGAAATCCGCCGGAACAGAAGACAAAACTAAAATTCCCGCCATCGGGATTCGGAGGATCCCGGGGAGGGGTTCCTGTCTTCCGCTATTGAGCTTCTCTTGAAAAACCCCGCGGCCTGAATCCGCGCGGGGCGGGCGCCGCCTCCGAGAGACCTCCGGCATCCGGGGAAAAAATAAATACCCGTTTCCTCTCCGGATTTTTTCTTTTTCCCCTAAAGTTTCCGATTTCCGTGCCGATATGTAAAGATGAATTCCAAACCGGGTTTCGGGCTTTTTCCCCGCAGGGCCCGCGGAGAAAAGCCGGCGCCCGTCTGGAAGGACGAAAAGGGCGAAGAAAGGATTTCTCTGCCCGCTATTTTCCGCCGGGGCTTACCCTCGCGGGACCATTATCAAGGAGGAAAAAATTTATGCGTATTCAACACAATATTGCCGCCCTGAACGCTTCTAACCGCCTGAAGGCGAACGACAACGCCATCAGCAAGAACATCGCGAAGCTCTCGTCCGGCTACCGCATCAACAGCGCCGCCGACGACGCCGCCGGCCTGGCCGTTTCCGAGAAGATGCGCGCCCAGATTAACGGCCTGAACCAGGCCC
>DAITAP010000010.1:17482-23082 GCA_036824225.1 Caproicibacter sp.
CGGCATCTCGCTCGTGCAGACCGCCTAGGGCGGCCTCAATGAGACCGAGGCCATCCTGCAGAGGATGAACACCCTCGCCGTCGAATCCGCCAACGGCACCTATCAGGACGACACCGACCGCGCCAACCTGAACCTCGAGATTGAAGCCCTGAAATCCGAAATCGACCGCATCGCTAACTCCACGAATTTTAATCAGATCAACCTATTGGATGGTACTATCGGCCAAAGCCTGAAACTTGACTCGACTAGTAGTGCAGCATTTGGCGCAGATAAGCTTGCCTCTATTTCCGTCTCCGGAGGCAAACTGGCAGCGGCTGATAAATTTAATATCACTATTGCAGCAGATACCGGTAAGGTAACATTCGCAGGCACCAGCGATACCAGCGATAACGTTGCCAGTTGGACCATTAAAGATTCCAAAGGTACGGTTATTACAGCCGATGATACATTGAAAGCAGGAGAAACTTATACTGCTACTGCCACGATGGGTACAGCCGCCACCTCTGATAACACGGCAAAATATAAAACTTTGGAAGTAACTTTCACAACAGGGGCTGAATATGCCGTTAAGCCGAGCGCCGATGTTACATATGTTGCCGATGTCACCAAAGACGGTCTGCAACTTCAGATCGGATCCGAAAATAAGGAAGATCAGCGTGTTTCGCTCACTGTCGCTGACATGAGCCAAGCTGGCCTTAAGATTAGCGATATTTCCATTGCTACACAGACTGAAGCGCGCGAGGCTATCACCACAATTAAGAACGCCATCAACACGGTTTCCGCCACGCGTGCAAATCTCGGCGCCCTGCAGAACCGTCTGGAGCACACCACCAATAACCTGAGCACGATGAGCGAAAACCTCACCTCCGCCGAAAGCAGCATCCGCGACGTGGATATGTCCGACGAATACGTTCAGTATTCCAAGAACCAGATCCTCTCGCAGGCCGCGACGGCCATGCTGACCCAGGCAAACGCCCAGCCGCAGAATGTGCTGAGTCTTCTGAAAAGCTGAGTTTCTCTTCCCTTAAAATCCCGCGGATGCAGTTTCCAATTCTATATATTAAGGAAGCCCCCGGTTGCCTTGCCGGGGGCTTCCTTCTCTCGTTCCATCCTCTCAAAAGCCAATCTTCTGGCCGCGGAAATTTCGGAACGCGCGGGAAAAGATTTCTTCCGCCTTTTCCCTCCTTTTTGGATCCGCCTTCCGGCGCGCCGCTTGCTTGCATTGTAACAAACTTTCCGCTATAATATGCCTAGACATTCTAAAGAAAGGAAAGCTGTCTGATGCTGACCCCCGGGAGAGATGATTTTCCGAAAGGCTCTCCCGTAAGGATAAAAATTATGGAATAAAGAAGGGTTTTGAAAATGCCAGAGTACGGAATTAAAAAGGTCGAAGGTCTTGAGATTCTGGATTCCCGCGGAAATCCGACGGTCGAAGCCACCGTCACGCTGGAAAACGGCGTGAAAGGCACGGCCGCTGTTCCAAGCGGAGCCTCAACGGGCGCGTTCGAAGCGCTGGAGCTCCGTGACGGCGACAAATCCCGCTTCGGCGGAAAGGGAGTTACCAAGGCTGTCGGGCACGTGAGCAATGAACTCTGCAAGGCCGTCCACGGCGTTGACGCGACCGATACCGCCGCGGTAGACGCGACTCTGCTGAAGGCCGACGGGACAAAGGATAAATCACAGTACGGCGCAAACGCGATTCTGGCCGTGTCGCTTGCTTCCGCGCGCGCGGGCGCCAACACGCTCGGGCTGCCGCTTTACCGCTTTCTCGGCGGAGTCACCGCGGACACCCTCCCCGTCCCGATGATGAACATCCTGAACGGCGGGGCGCACGCCGCCAACAATATCGACATTCAGGAATTTATGATTATGCCCGCCGGCGCGCCGTCTTTCTCCGAAGGGCTGCGCTGGTGCGCGGAAGTGTTCCATAAGCTGGCCGCCATCTTAAAGTCGAAAGGCCTTTCGACCGCCGTCGGCGACGAAGGCGGATACGCTCCGAGTCTTTCGACCGACGAAGAGGCAATTGAGCTGATTTTAAGCGCTATCCGGGAAGCGGGCTATAAGCCCGGCAAAGACTTCTTCCTCGCGCTGGACGCCGCCGCAAGCGAATGGGCGGGCCCGGACGGCTATACTCTGCCGAAGCACAAAACCCATTTCACGACCGATGAGCTGATTGAATTCTGGAAAAAGCTTACCGGGAAATACCCGATCCGCTCCCTCGAGGATCCGCTCGGCGAAGAGGACTGGCAGGGCTGGTCCAAAATCACGGAAGAACTGGGCGGGAAGCTGCAGCTTGTCGGCGACGACCTGTTCGTGACCAACACCAGCCGCCTGGACCGCGGAATCCGGATGCACTGCGCGAATTCCATCCTGATTAAGCTGAACCAGATAGGGTCTTTAAGCGAGACCATCAGCGCCATCCGCATGGCGCACCACGCCGGATATACGACGGTTGTTTCCCACCGCTCCGGCGAGACGGAAGACACCACGATCGCGGATCTCGCCGTGGCGCTCAACGCCGGGCAGATTAAGTCCGGGGCGCCCAGCCGCACCGAGCGCGTGGCAAAGTACAACCGTCTGCTCCATATCGAAAAGGAACTCGGCGCGAACGCCAAGTTCCCCGGAATCAGCTGCTATAACGCCTGACGCTTCTCCTTTTCTAAAAAGCGCTCTGCTAGAAACTATGTCTGCCCGCCGTTTCCCGGCGGGCAGTTTTTATGATGGGACGGGGCAAACCCGTAAAATAAAAAAACGCCCCCGGTTTTGTCCCGGGAGCAGAGCTTAACACTGCCGTTATTTCTTGGAATTTTTTCCGGCCTTATTGGCTTTGTAGTAGGAAGAAGGCATATTGACTTCCAGCCGTTTTCCGGCCCCGTTTACCACGCAGTCAAGGGGATTCTCCGCCACATGCACGGGCATCCCGGTTTCCTTTTCGACCAGCTTGTCCAGCCCGCGCAGCAGCGCGCCGCCGCCGGTCAGGGTAATCCCGTGGTCGATGATGTCCGCGGAAAGCTCCGGCGGCGTTTTTTCCAGCGTGCTGCGGATCGCGTCGATAATCAGGGCGAGGGAATCGCTCAGCGCCTCGCGCACTTCCGACGCGGTGATCGTCACATTCTTCGGCAGCCCGTCCACGAGGTTACGGCCCTTGATCTCGACGGAAGCGTTCTCATTGTCGTCGGTCGGGAACGCCGATCCGATTTTTATCTTGATATCCTCCGCCGTGCGTTCCCCGATCAGAAGGTTGTACTTCTTTTTCACATAAGAAATGATGGACTCGTCAAACTTGTCGCCCGCACAGCGCACCGAACAGGACGTCACAATATCGCCGAGGGAAATCACGGCGACTTCCGACGTCCCTCCGCCGATATCGACCACCATACTGCCCGTCGGCTCGGAGACGGGCAGGCCGGCGCCGATCGCGGCAGCCATCGGCTCCTCAATCAGCTCCACGCTGCTGGCGCCCGCCTGGCGTGCGGCGTCTTCCACCGCGCGCCGCTCCACTTCCGTCACGCCGGACGGGATGCAGATGACGATATGCGGCTTGGAAAAGGTACCGGTGCGCACGGCCTGTTTGATAAAATGCTTCAGCATGGTAGCGGTAATATCAAAATCGGCAATGACCCCGTCTTTCATCGGGCGCACCGCCACGATGGAACCCGGCGTACGGCCAATCATTTCCTTGGCCTGTCTGCCGACTGCCAGCACGGTGTCCGTGCGCACATCCACCGCCACAACGGAGGGCTCCCGCATCACAATGCCTTTTCCCTTCATAAACACCAGCGTGTTGGCAGTACCGAGATCAATCCCAATATCTTTCGAAAACATCGACATCGGCTATATTCCCCTTTCGGTTCCGCAGGCGCGGAATCCGCATTCTTTTCATAATACAGTCTTTATTATACCCCCAAAGCGGACGATTCTCAACAGAAAAATGCAGATTTGCGCCTTTCTGAAAGCCATTACTCCCCCATCTCTTTTAATTCGGACAGAATATGGTGAATCTTCCCAATCGGAAGCCCTACGACATTGTAAAAATCGCCGTTAATGCGTTTGACAAATACCGCGCCGCGCCCCTGGATTCCGTACGCCCCGGCCTTGTCAAGGGGCTCCCCCGTCGCGATATAGGCGTCGATTTCCTCCGGCTTCATGGGGTAAAACTCAACCGACGTGCATTCGTGGCCGCAGACAAATCTTTTGCCCTTGATCACCGTGTATCCCGTATAGACCTGATGTACATTCCCGGAAAGCAGCTTCAGCATGATTTTCGCCGCCTCCGCGTTTTTCGGTTTTCCGAGAACGCGGCCCTTGAAGACAACGACGGTGTCCGCCGCAATCACGGTATCCTCCGGGTTTTTCCTCGCAACAGCACGCGCCTTGCGGGCCGAAAGCTGTTCCACAATCTGCATGGGGGGCGTGCCCCGCAGGACAGTCTCGTTCACATTTGCCGGTATGGCCTTAAATTCATATCCCGCCATGGCGAGCAGCTGGCTGCGCCGCGGGGAAGAAGATGCAAGAAGCAGCATGATTTTCTGAAAACCTCCTACCCTTTTCTCCCTTGGATTCTCGTGCAGGCCAGGATCGCCGCGAGCAGAAGCAGCGCCTGAGCCACATTGATGCTGACCACCATTCCAAACGTCACCTGGACCACATAGAGATCGACCGTAAAAGTCGAAACGCCAAACTTCGTCCCCACCGAAAGCCAGGAAAGAAACGGAACCCCCGCCGAAACGGTGCCAATCGCCTTCCCGAGAACGATCGAAAGCAAAATCAGGACGACAAACAAGAGTGTTTTTAGAATTCCCTTTTTCACGAAATTATCCCTCCGCTTTCCGCACGGACCCGCCGTCATGTCCTTCCCGTCGATCCAAACGCTCCCGAGCCCCGGGCGGTTTCCCCGAGATCGTCCGCCGGCACCAGTTCCGTCCCGTAAACCGGCATCACGACCAGCTGCGCGAACCGCTCCCCGGGCGAAAGGACATACGGCTGATCCGACGTGTTTCCGATTCCGACAATCAGTTCTCCCCGGTAGTCGCTGTCCACGACGCCGACGGCGTTTGGCAGAGACACCCCGTGATTGACCCCGAGGCCGCTCCGCGCGAAAATCAGGCCGACGGTGTTTCGATCCGGCAGGGCAATCGCGATGCCCGTCGGTATTTTATAGAGGCCGCGCGGCCGGATCGTCACCGGCGCTTCCAGGCAGGCGTATAAATCGAGCCCGGCCGCCCCTCCGCTGCCCCTGGTCGGCAGCACAGCCCGCGGGCGAAGTTTTTTTATCCGGATTTCTTTCCTCATGATATGATCCATCCGCTGTTTTCGATCCTTTCTTTTAGAGGACACCCCGGTAATAAAGCCCGCGTGTAAAATCTCCGGAACAGGCCGGGGCCTTTTCCCCGTCCGCCGCGGCGAAATAGGCATCCAGAATTTTTTCCTCTTCTTCCCGGCTTTCCGTAGAAAAACGGAGCAATCCAAAATCCATGTTTTTCACATCCGAAAACCGGTCCGCAAGGTAAAGGGGTACGGAATTCAGCACTTCGCTGCAGGCGCCGAAGCACTGGATAGGGAATTTCACCCCCCGCCGATCGTTGAGATTCGGCGGTTTC
>DAITAP010000199.1:0-2198 GCA_036824225.1 Caproicibacter sp.
TAGGCTGCGACTCCGAGAATAAAGGCCGCTATCACATAGACAGGGGTTTCCACCATGTTTACGATGTGGATAAATTCGCAGAAATCGCGCAGTACGATCGCCGCAAGATGAATGCTGCAGAAGCAGTAGAACAGGGCAAAAATCTTTCCACACCATTTTCCGCAGGCGGTCATGATATTGGCATAATAATCATGCCCCGGGTAGAGGTTCAGAATTGCGGAGTGGACTGCTATCATGGGTATAACCAGGAGAAAGGCCGCGATAATGCAGACCCAGGTGTCTCTTCCGGCCGACGAATAAGAACCCGTAATCAGGGAACTCCCTGTCAGAAAAAGCATGATGGTGGGGATCATCTGCTTGGAAGTGATTTTATTATTCAAGGATAAGCCCCTTTACTTTTGAAAAATGGTTATGAGGGAAATCAGGAGAGAGGTAATGCTGCGGTATGGCACCTCGAGACCGATGAGCAGGTTGAGGATCAGGGTACCGAAAAAAACGGGGAGAGAGATCCGCAGATACACTTTTTCCTTTTTTTTGAGCATGGGGAGAAAATCCGTAAAAAACAGGATGGTGTAGAACATCAGGGAAATGGTAATATACATCATGGAGAGTCCTTCCTTTCCACAAGCGTGGAGGCGCTCACGACCTTGATATCGGTTTTTACCTGGAAGCTGAGATTTCGAAAGGAGGAATCCCACTTTTTAGACATCCGGTTCCATTCGTCGGGATGCTCTTTGGATATTTTCCGTCCAAACCCGAAGATATCGATCCCGTAATTTTTCTGGATAAACTTGATAAGGCCTACCACGCCTGTTTTCACGGTATCGTTGGCGATATTTTCGAGCTGGCTGAAACTTAAGCCCTTTTTCTGCTGATTTGCCCCTTCTTCCAGCTCATCGGCCGTGATATCCGATTTGATATGGATGACAAAATCCGGCCTTCCGCCGGAAAAGGAAACGCCGATATCCGTCCTGCTTTCCGTAATCTCAAAGGTCGTGCCGGGGTTCTGCGGATTCGGGATAATCAGGCCGCCCTGCACCTTGTCGCGGAGGAACAGAAGATATTTGGTCTGTTCTTCCGAGATCCAGCCTGCCAGGCGGTCGTCCCGGAAAATTGCCGTCTGATCCAGCTGGGCCCAGGGATCTTTTCCCGTATCCCGGACGATTTTTACGCCGGGAAGCGTCAGAGCCTCTCCCTCCGAACTTAAAATATTGTTGATTTCATAGAGCTGAAGGGGCAGGCACGCGAGGGCGTTTGCCTCGGACTCTTCCAGGGAGCTGGAAAGCTCCATCGCGACGGTCTGCCCCGTTTTTGGCTTCAGCCACAGAATTTCCTCCGCCGTCGGTTCCTGGGAAATGATAAACTTGAGAGTGATGCGGGTTTCCGCGTCGGAGATGAAAAATCCAATGATTTTTCGAAGGCCTTCCTCGGCAATTTCCTTGCTGACGATCACTTCCTGGCAGTTGCTGAAATAAAGCTTTTGTCCCGATTCCAGAAGCGCGTTGCGGATTGCCTCAAAAATGGTATTTCCGTCCGATTCCAGCACATTGGACTGGGCGTTCTGGCCCCCCTGGCCGCCCTGTCCGCTGGTGCTTCCGCTGCCCTGGGAAGAAACGATGTTCAGGCATTCGAAGGACAGATGATAGTTTTTCCCATTTTTCCCCTCGTCCACGGCAACCGCGGATACAATGGCGAGATTTTCGAGCTCATGGTAACTCCAGCAGCCGGTAAAAAAAAAGACGAGCAGGGCGGATTCCAGAACCGCCGCCGCTTTTTTGAGAAGTCTCATGCTTTTTTCCCACCTGCCTGGCGCACTTTATCCGGGCTGAGAAACTGAGGCCTGCGCAGCATGTCTTTCCATGGGGCCCTGAAATAAAGATCCTTATAGTCCTGGAAATGACGGGCGTATGCGTCGGGCATGATGGGGACACCCATTGACGACATGCCGAACAGGCCCGCCAGCAGCGTGATTTCCCCGAGAAGATATCCGTACAGTCCGAGGATGCAGGATAACGTCAGCAGAAAAAAGCGGTGCAAAATCACATATCCCTTGAGCCGGGGCACCATCAGTCCGGAAATGCCCGTCAGGGCAACGACAATCAGGATAGGGGCGCTGACAATTTTGGCGTCCACGGCGGCCTGTCCGACCACCAGCGCGCCGACGATGCTGAGCGTCTGCCCCATGATGCCGGGCATGC
>DAITAP010000011.1:0-503 GCA_036824225.1 Caproicibacter sp.
CCGGGTGGGTTCGGGTCTTTCTCCCGTTAGAACGTGCGCTCACCGGGCGCACCAAATAAGCCCGCATCGTGCCGGAAAACTCGAAATATCCGGCCCGTGCGGGCTTTTCCTTTCGTATGGAACAGTTCAGAGGATCTGACTGCTTGCAGTCCGCCGTCAGCCCCGCTTTCGCTAAAAGATTCATGTGCCACCATGAATCATGGTGGCAGAATGCCAGATCTATATCAGTCCGAAACTCTGTCCAGCGGACTTCTTCGCCGATATCCGGAGCTTTCCCGGGATTCCTCCTTACGGAGGACTTTCACCGCCCGGGGGATCGTTTCGACAGGGTGTACTAAAAAGAAAATTCCCTGAATAAGAATTCAGGGAATTTATTATGCATATAAGACCCGCCTGGCCGTAAGGTGCTGAATAACCTGCTACTGAAAGCAGGTGGGTGCCAGCCCGATGGTTTCGCACTCCCTTCGTCCGGCCGAAGCCGGGAGGTCTGAAGTCCGCCGCCG
>DAITAP010000011.1:513-14689 GCA_036824225.1 Caproicibacter sp.
TCCCGATTATAATTTGTAGGGTTATTTATGCACTGGTCCGCGCACCAGGCAGGAGGGAGTCAGGTTCCCGTACGATTTTCCGCCTTTTAAGAAGGATCACTGGATTCCGGACTGCCGTCTTCGTCCCCGTCGTCCTCGTCCCCGTAAATTTCTTCGAACCTTCTTTCAAATTCTCTGGAAAGGCGGTCGAGAAGAGCCTGATCTTCTATTTCGGCAAGCTGCTGCTCACCGTTCTCCTCAATGGATTCAAAAATATAGTAGGTTCCCCGCGCATCGACCTTCTCCTTGGGATCGGTGAATGTCGGCAGCAAGGCATAAAAACAGCCCTCTTCATTGTCAATGACGTCAAGGACTTCAAATTCGTGCTCGTTGCCCTCTTCGTCTTCCAGGGTAAGCAGATCCGGCCCAAAATCGTCTCGCATCGGGTGATTCTCCTCATCTCGTCCAACATTGTTTTCTGCTCTGGTTTTATTGTAACCTTCGAGTCAGACAAAGTCAACAGGAAATTGCTGTCCAGTAAAATATACTAAAATAAATTTATATTTTTAATAAATCTATTGACTTATTCTACAACCTCTGCTATAATAACGTTGCAAAGAGGAAAAGACCAGAAGAAGATGAAATTTCCGAGAAGCAGCGGATTGAGCTGCACAATTCCGGGATGGGAAAGCATCATGACGGAAGGAAATTTTGACCGGTCTTTTCCGGAGGGAAAGGGGTGAGTCCAATGGGCAAGGATATGCCGTCGCAGAAGGAAGGCCACCTCTATTGGGCCGCAGCTGATACAAATTAAAAGCGGAATCTTTTGGGAACCGTTTGAGACGCCGAATTTTGCTTGATGAAAAGCATCTTGTAGCGAAAAAAAACAGCAGGGCGGAAAAAAGCGGTCGGAGAGTACGCGGGATTCCGTTCAGAAGGCGCCAGGTGAGTCCAATGTTCTAGTTGGGGAGTTAAATAATTCCGAACGGCAGATGCCCGGTTCAGAAAAGGCGTCTGCTGTCGGAAAAGGAAAAAATGCCGCGAAGTAATACGGTGAAAGAGGAAGGTTCCGGCTGGCTGCCGGAACCTTCCTAGTTTTCTGCGGCATGCCGCCCTTGGAAAAATTCCTGGATTTTTTCCATTAAGCTTCCTTGAACTTTCTGACCTGCTTGGGATTTAGGAACATGAATTTTCCTCTGAAACCGGCCAAGACTGCCATCCTCCCGGAGGAGCGCGTAGACGAGGCTGTCCCCATAAATGGAAGTGGCCTCAAGGCCGATTCCCAACATCGCTATGCCGCGTCGCGGTGAGCGCCGACATAAATCCCTTTGACATCCGTTCAGCACCGCCGCGATTGTTTTGCACGGAAAAGCTGCTGTGTTTGGCACCATCCGGCTTCCACCGACCTCTAACAGCATGATATCACGGGTATCGCAAAGCCTGCCAACGCCACCTGGATGCACAATTCCATTCATATTTTTAGACGGGTTAAGTCCCTTGTCCACTACGACAATCAGCCTGCCAAAGATGGTAGGATGCCCGAATATCCTTCCTCGTGGGCTGCATGGTAACAGAATCGCTGGTATTGCCTGGAAAGATGGACATGTTGACAGAGAGAGGCAGCCCGTTGGAATCCATAACAATGCCCATGGCGACGATTGGATCCCTATGGTGTTCCTTTGGAAACCTGCAGAGTGAAATCTTGTATGCATCCCATAGAAGTTCCGCCCCTTTCATTCTATACAAAAAAATAACACAGCGGCTGGAAGTCCGCTTGAATATTGGGGAAAAAAGAATTACAATAGTACCAATTTGACTGCGACGGAGGATGAAGAATGAGGAACCCATAACACAGACCTGCAGCCCGGAAAAACTAAAAAAGGCTGGAGGTATCAACAAGTGCCAGATCTTCGAAAAGAAATTGAGAGCAGAAGGACGTTCGCCATTATTTCCCACCCGGACGCCGGAAAAACAACCCTGACGGAAAAGCTGCTCCTTTACGGCGGGGCAATTGCCTTAGCGGGTTCGGTAAAAGGGAAAAAAACTCAGAGACACGCTGTTTCCGACTGGATGGAAATTGAAAAGAAGCGGGGAATCTCGGTCACATCGTCCGTCATGCAGTTTAATTATGGCGGTTACTGCATCAATATCCTGGATACGCCGGGCCATGAAGACTTCTCGGAGGACACATACCGCACTTTAATGGCGGCGGATTCTGCCGTGATGGTCCTGGACGCCGCAAAAGGCGTAGAGAAGCAGACACGAAAGCTGTTCAAGGTCTGTACGCTTCGGCATATCCCGATTTTTACGTTTATCAATAAAATGGACCGCGATGCCCGCGATCCGTTTGATTTAATGGAAGAAATTGAAAATTTGCTCGGCATCCGCACCTGTCCCGTAAACTGGCCCATTGG
This sequence comes from Caproicibacter sp., assembly GCA_036824225.1. Lineage (GTDB taxonomy): Bacteria > Bacillota > Clostridia > Oscillospirales > Acutalibacteraceae > Thermocaproicibacter. The sequence continues at coordinate 2,907 of DAITAP010000011.1, forward strand.
ATCCGGAAAGGAATTCAAGGGCGTCTATGATCGGGAAAGCCACAGGATTCTTGCTTTCCACGCAAACAGCGAAGCCGTATTCGGGCAGCGGGAAGTACGCGCCACGGAAGCTTCCCTCGAGGATCCCGGAGCAGAAAAGTTGATCGGATCCGATTTTCTCCGCCGTCTCAAAAATGACGTGGAACTTCTTGACGGCGCGGGGGATCCCCTCAATATGGAGGACGTCAGAAAAGGAAAACTGTCACCGGTTTTTTTTGGTTCAGCGCTTACCAATTTTGGTGTGGAGCCATTTTTAAAGGAATTTCTTCGAATGACCACACCTCCCCTGCCCCGCATGTCGGATAAAGGACTGATAGACCCGCTTAACCCGGCATTTTCCGCGTTTGTGTTTAAAATCCAGGCAAATATGAACCGTGCCCACCGCGACCGCATCGCCTTCATCCGCATCTGTTCCGGAAAATTTGAGAAAGGCATGGAAGTTTACCACGTGCAGAGCGGAAGAATGGTAAAACTCGCGCAGCCGCAGCACCTGATGGCACAGAACCGAGAGATTATCTCGGAAGCTTACGCGGGCGACATTATCGGGCTGTTCGATCCTGGAATTTTTTCAATTGGAGATACCCTCTGCGCGGCGGACAAACCATTCCGCTTCGCTGGCATTCCCACCTTTGCCCCAGAGCATTTTTCCCTGGTGCAGCAGGTGGATACCATGAAGCGCAAGCAGTTTGTCAAGGGCATGTCCCAGATAGCGCAGGAAGGGGCGATCCAGATCTTCCAGGAGCCGAACTCCGGCCTCGAAGAAGTCATTGTCGGTGCGGTCGGCGTCCTTCAGTTTGACGTTCTTCAGTACCGGCTGAAAAGCGAATATAACGTTGATATCCGCATGACTTCCTTACCTTACGAGGAGATCCGGTGGATCGCACATTCTTCCGGGAAACCTCTTGATCTTACGTCTGATACCCGTCAGGTTCAGGATTTGAAAGGACGCGATCTGCTCCTTTTCTGCAACGAGTGGAGCATTGAATGGGCCTTGAAGCACAATCAGGATCTTAAGCTCACTGAATTTGGCGGAGAATAATCGGCTAAACTTAAGGAAAAGCCCCCGGAGAATATCCCGGGGGCTTTTCCTTAAGAGTCCGTTCCAGAAATACCGCCGATTTAAGGCGGCGGGCTTCCTCCAATATTTTCTTTCAGGAAACAAACCTGCGTATCAGAGACAGCTTCGCTCTGCAGTCCCGGATTCCCATTCGGTACATCTGCATCATCTGTTCCGTATCCCGGTACCGCCGGATCGTGACACGGCCATGAGGACGGATCACGACCGCTCTGCCTTCCTTTTCCAGACGCGCACAAAGGTCAATTTCATTATTGTAGGTCCTGTAATGGCGTTCCATGGAATATACAAAATTTGGGTACTGCCGATATTTTCTCGACAGCATCACGTCCGAGAGTCTGGGTCCGCGCTTTTCCCGGTAGGAACCAACACGGGTCAGAACTATCACGTGCTTCTCGTTGCCGTCTCTGAGGGACTGTTCAATGGGAATCGGCTCTACGCAGCCACCGTCCAGAAGGGAATAATCCTCATACCTTACAATGTTGGAAAAGAACGGAAGGGAACACGACGCCCGGATGGGAGCCACACTCTTTTTCAGGTCTTCTTTTCCAAAATAGACGGATCGTCCGGTCTTCAGATCCGTCGTCCCTACTTCCAGTTCGACGGGGGAACTGAAGAATGTCCTGGAATCAAACGGCATCCGGCGGGGCAGTTCTTCCAGCATGTAGTCAAAGCCAAAATAGGAACCGGTCCGGCGCAGGTTGCCGACACTCATATAGCGCTTGTCTTTCAGGTTGCTGACATAGGCGGCCGCTGTTTTTCTGCTCAGTTGTCCTGAAATATAGGGGATGGCGCTCAGGGCTCCCGCAGACACTCCGTATACCTTCTGAAATTCTATGTTTTCTTCCCGGAGTACCGTAAGGACCCCGCCCGTATACCATCCCCGTATTCCTCCGCCTTGCAGCACAAGACTTACTGACATGGCATATTCACCCTCTTCTTAAAACTTTAACTTTATACTCTATAATCATAACGCGTAGGCTGTCGAAAAGCAAGATGCCTGAAAACTCTCTCCGGCATGAAACGGATCCGGAATTTCCTGACCTTCGGAATGGAAAACGGCAAAAAGCGGCCCTGAAAAGGAGAGATTCCCTGATATCCAGATGAAAAGGAAGGTAATGGAGGATAGCAGAAATTTTTTAGGCAGATTAACATAATTTTAAGCTTGCTTATGGACACCAAAAATGCTAATATATATAAAACATAGTATCATTGAATGATTCGTTTAGGCAGGAATAGCCGGACAGTTTATTGAGGGCAAAAGGCAAGGAAGCCATAATCCCGAAGGGGGGATTATGGCTTTTTTTATTTCCTTAAATTCCCAAGATATACCAGCTTGCCGTTCCGGCTGAACCTGTTTATGGAATGGGCAATGAGGCCTTTTCCGCGAAGAGCGGAAAGGGCCTTTTTGCTTTTTTAAGAAATTCAAGGCATCAGGGAGGTTGATAGAATGAAAAAGCAGGTTACGATGAAAAAGACGCTCGGACTAACCGGAGTTACCATGAACGCCATGGCGCTGATTGCCCCGGGAGCGTTCTTATGGCTTACGTTTCAAATGCAGGCGGGGCAGGTGATCGGTGGAAAATCCACAGCCATGGACATGTTTCCGGGACTCGCATTCGCTTTGATCCTGGCGCTGCTGACGGCGATATCCTATGCGAAACTCGCAACTTTGTATCCGGAAGCCGGGACCGGAAGTTCTTACTATTTTGCTGAGCAGGCGTTTATGTCATCCGAGAAGTTTTCCGTTTTCTCACGAATCGACAAATTTGTGGTCGGATGGTTTTCCCATCTGTACTACTGGGTGTATCCTGGGCTGATGGCGGGTATGTTTGCGGTGCTTATCAGCTACATTGCCGGGCAGTTCGGTGTGAATCTTCCGCTGCCGGTTAAAATGTTTCTTGCGGCCTGCCTTGCCGCGGCAACGGGATTTGTCGCCTATCACGGCGTCACCGGATCGACGGCTTTCAGCATCATCATCAACATTATCCAGATGGTGACGATTCTTTTTCTTTCTATCCTTGCTTTCACATACCGAATTGCAAATCCACAGCATGTGGTTTTCGTTCATAAATCCATACTGGATATTATTGTCCCTCACAGCTTTTCGGGAATGCTTTTTCAATCGACTATTTCTATTCTGCTTCTGGTCGGATTTGAATCGGCGACCGCTCTCGCTGCCGAATCAAAATCCATTCAATGCGTGAGCCGGGGAACCGTCCTGTCCCTCCTTCTTCAAGGCCTGGTATTTTATTTTATTGAATACATCGCAGCCAACAGCTGGATGAATACCTCCTATACGGTCAACGGCAGGCGCGGGTATGCTGCCGCCGCCGAATCCAGTGCGCCGATCGGAGATATGATGCGGAACCTCGGCGACACCCTTTTCCATGGTTCCGGATTTACCTGTATGATCCTCGTCGCGGTTTCCGTGGCAGTCGCGGTGGTTGGGAGCATGCTCTCCTGTATGAATACGGGGGTACGAGTAACCTATGCCATGGCAAAGGACGACGAAATGCCGACCGTCCTGAACGCCCTGCACGGAAAGTACGCTACCCCCTATGCCGCCATCCGGATCATTACGGTGATTTCCGCCGCCGTGGGTGCGCTGTCCGTCATTAACATTACAGCGCTTACCACCGTCACGCTTATTTCCAACATTGGGACTTTTCTTCTTTACGGTATGACGAACCTGATTGCTCTGGTCGCGCAGGCGCACCAGCCCCGGAAAAATCCTCTGACCGCTGTCGTAATTCCAGTCCTCGGGACAACCGCAAATGCCGGCATGCTCATAGCGGTCGTCGTCATGGGAATCTTCTCGGGAGGAGTGACCGAAACGTCGGCCCTCCTTGCAATCGGCGTCTCGCTCGCATGGCTTGCAGTCGGAATCGTTTATTTCCGGATTCACAGCAGAAATACCGGCAAGGAGATCCTCGTCCATAAGACATCGGCCAATGCGTAAATTCGGCCAACAAATCTTTTTGCTTGGGGGTACTGAAAAGTTGATGAGCACCGTATTGAAAAGCAGACAAGATGCGAAAATATTGCTGCAGTATTGCACGGATAAGGGACGACGGCGCAAAAAGAACGAAGATTACTGCGGTTATTATATTCCCGAAGACCAGACTGTCCGGGATTCTCTGGGCAGTCTTTTTGCGGTTTCCGACGGGGTCGGCGGCTCCCGCGCCGGAGAAGTCGCGAGTGCGGAGGCAGTCAACGTCCTGCTGCAGGAGTATTATTTTGGGGATTATCCGGAAAGAGTACCGGAGCGCCTCAACGCCGCCTACGAACAAACCGCTCTTCATCTCTATGATCTTGCCGAAAGAGCCGGAAGCTGCAATAAGATGTCCTGCACCTTGACCGCTCTGCTCTTAAAAGACGACAAATTCTATATCACCCACATCGGGGACTCGAAAGCTTTCCTTCTGAGAAACGGCCATTTTATTCAGCTTACCAAAGATCACAGTCTGGTCGGGGCTTTCGTGCGGATGGGATTTTTGACCAGGGAACAAGCCCGTATCCACCCCAACCGGCACGTCCTTCTTCGATCCCTCGGGGAGCAGCCCATCCTTCCTCCCGATTTTTATTCCGGAAACATTCTGGAAAATGACCGCTTCTTTCTCACTACCGACGGCATCTTTGAACATCTTTCGGAAAAAGAGATCCGCGATTTTCTGATGAATATGAAGAGCGGTTCGGAAGGAATCGAAAAGCTGGTGGAAACCGCCAACCGGCGGGGCGGTATGGACAACATGACCGTAATGCTGATTGTTCCGGTATGACAGGACACGAAAACAAAATTGCATCCGGGAGAGAAAAGTGTTATAATTTCTGCAATGTTCTTATAATCACAGTTTTTTCTGAAAGGGCGGCGAAAATATGGTCAAAGTGGAATGTATCATTCGCCCGGAAAAAGTTTCGAACGTGAAAAGCGCCATTTCCAGTGTCGGAGTACACGGCATGACGGTGACGGAAGTAATCGGATGCGGACTCCAAAAGGGGCATCCGGAAGAGCTGAACTGGAATACGGAACTCAACATCAACCTGCTTCCCAAAACAAAAATTGAAACCGTCGTCCCGGAAGAAAAGGTTTCTGAAATTGTATCGGCAATTATCGGCGCGGCTAAAACCGGAGAAATCGGAGATGGAAAGATTTTTCTTTCCCCTGTGACAGAAGCTATCCGCATCCGGACAGGAGAGACGGGAAAAGCGGCTGTTTAAAATTTTGCTTCGTTCCGTCTGAAAATCAAACTGGATGGAAGTGAACCGCTATGCTGCCGCCTGAGTCCGGAACTGTCCTCGGCGGAAGATACCAAATTGAGAAACTGCTCGGCTGCGGGGGATTTGCAAAGACCTATCTGGCAGACGACCTGCGGGAAAACAGAAGAGTTGCCCTCAAGCTGCCCAAGATCAATCAGCTCGGCGATCCCGCCGTATATGAGCGGTTCCGGCGCGAAATATCCATCGGTAAACTGCTGCATCATCCGGACCTTATCGTTGCCATAGATTTCTCCGAGGGCGATCCTCCTTACCTTGTTTTTGAGTATGTAGAGGGAAAAAATCTTGCCACTCTTCTGGATAAAAAACCGCTCCTGTCCCCCGAAAAGTGCGTTGAGATGGTCGCAAACCTGCTGGATGCCCTGGATTACTGCCATAAAAAAGGCGTTTATCACCGCGACATCAAACCGGAAAACCTGATGCTCGGCAGCGACGGACGTCTAAAAATCCTTGATTTCGGCATCGCTATGACGGCTGATACTCCGAGGGTGACATGGCGGGGTTTTTCCGGGCTTATCGGCACGCCGGAATACATGTCCCCTGAGCAGATTAAGGGCGAACGGGGCAGCGGAAGAAGCGATATCTATTCCGTTGGGTGCCTGCTGTATCATATGATTGCCGGAGTCCCCCCCTATACCGGTGATAACCCCATGACGGTGATGTACCAGCATCTGACTTCGAGTCCAAAGCCGCTGACCGATCGAAGGCCAGGCCTGCATCCGGGCATCTGGGCCTGTATCTGCCGCGCCATGCGCCGAAGAAAGGAAGAACGGTATCAAACGGCCCATGAAATGGCCGAGGATCTGCGCAATTTGGATAAGGTTGATCTGAAATATGCGGAACTGCCTGATCCACCGATGATTGCCATCACGCAGAACAGACATCTCGATCGGCTGATCTGGATGATAGTCGGAATTGCAGCTGTGGCGGCTGCAGTGTTTTTAATCTGTTTTTTTCGATAAGAAGCCCCTCTCTGCTTTCATTTTTCTTTTTCCCCGCATCCTCTGACGACGATCTTCTTTTCAAACCTTCTCTAAAGTCGGTGGATTTTCCTAGAAAGCCGGAAGCGCAAGAAATCCTTTCAAAAAAGAATTTACCTCATATTTACATATTCACTATACTGCGTAGGGAAGAAATAGAAGTGACGCCGCTCCAATGACCCAAAAGTCCTAAGAGTCCCAAGAGAAAAGGTCCCGTGCTTTCTTTAAGCACGGGACCTTTTCTCTTGGGCTGGGGAACCTTCGAAAAAGGGATCTCCCTTTTGTCACCCGGCCGGCGCTACACGGGCTCGGACAATTTCGGCCAGGGCTTCGAGACGCTCAGCTGTCGCGTCGGAAACAGCGCCCGTTACGTCGAGCAGGGTGTAGGCGTACTCCCCCTTCGCGCGGCTCTGCATGTTCTCGATGTTGATGCCGGCAGACGCCAGAATCCCGGAAAGTTTACTGATGGTGTTCGGAATGTTCCGGTGAATCAGGCACAGGCGCCCGCATCCCTCCGCATGCGGCATGGAGACTGCTGGAAGATTGACAGAATTGCGGATATTTCCGGTCTCAAGATATTCTTTCAGCTCGTCGACCGCCATGCGCGCACAGTTGTCCTCCGACTCCGGTGTGGAAGCGCCAAGGTGTGGAACTGGAATTACTTCTTTCTCCCCGAGTAAGGCGTCGTCCGGAAAATCAGTCGCATAGCATGCGATTTTACCGGAATGGATTCCGTCAATTACTGCCCTGGAATCCACAAGGCCGCCGCGGGCAAAATTTAAAATTCGAACCCCCGTCTTCATCTTTTCAACAGATTCTGCCGAAATCATATGCTCGGTGCTCGGCAGAAGGGGAACATGGATGGTAAGATAGTCTGCCTTCGAATAGATTTCATCCAGGGAACGGGAATGCCGTACACTGCGGGAAAGGCCCCAGGCCGCATCTACGGAAAGATAAGGGTCATATCCGTAAACCTGCATGCCAAGGGCGCTCGCCGCGTTTGCTACTCGGATGCCAATCGCCCCGAGGCCGATTACGCCAAGGGCTTTTCCGCTTATTTCCGGTCCGGAAAACTGGCTTTTGCCTTTTTCAATCAGCTTTCCTACCTCGTCCCCTTTCCCGCGGAGGGTCCGGCACCAGTCGACACCGGATACGATTTTTCGGGAAACAAGGAACAGCATGGCTACCGTCAGTTCCTTGACAGCGTTGGCGTTCGCGCCGGGCGTGTTGAAAACCGCGATGCCCCGGCTGCTGCAGCGGTCCAGAGGAATATTGTTGACTCCCGCACCCGCGCGCGCGACAGCAAGCAGATTCCTGGGGAAATCCATTTCATGCAGGGACGCGGAACGCACCAGAACTGCGTCCGGCTTTTCGATATCCCGGCCGCACAGATATCCCGGGCCGAACCGATCCGTCCCGGCTCTGGAGATTTTATTCAAGCACTGGATTTTGATCATAGGTTTGTTTTCCTCCGCTCAGGCGTTCGCCTTTTCAAATTTCTCCATAAAATCAACCAGCTTTTCCACACCTTCGACCGGCATGGCATTATAAATAGAGGCCCGCATACCGCCGACGGTCCGGTGCCCCTTCAGATTGACAAAGCCGTTTTCCGCTGCCGCGGCAATAAATTTTGCGTTCAGCCTCTCACTGTCCGTTACAAACGGCACATTCATAATCGACCGGTCTTCCGGTACAGCAGTTCCATGAAATATCTTGGACCGGTCGAGGAAATCATAAAGGATTCCGGCTTTCTTCCGGTTGATTTTTTCCATTTCTCCGACCCCGCCGATCGTATTTTCCAGCCATTCCAGAACCAGGCCGCAGATATAAATCGCATAGCACGGCGGTGTGTTGAACATGGACCCGTGATCCGCATGAGTTTTATAGTTAAACATCGTAGGTGTTTTTTCCATCGCGTGACCAATCAGATCTTTCCGAATGACAACGACAGTCAGGCCCGCCGGCCCCATGTTTTTCTGCGCCCCGGCATACAGAATACCAAAGCGGGAAATATCCATCGGCACGCTTAAGGCGCAGGAGGAGATATCGGCAACAAGCGGGACGGTCCCGGTTTCAGGAAGCTTATGATAAAAGGTACCGTAAATCGTATTGTTCATGCAGATATGGAAATAATCCGCGTCTTTCGTAAACGTGGACGGATCGAGCTTTGGAATATAAGTAAAATTTTTGTCCTTGGAAGAAGCCACAATATGCGCATCCCCGTAGCGGGCGCCTTCCTTGTATGCTTTTGTCGCCCACTGCCCCGTCAGAACATAGTCGGCTTTTCCACTTCCGGTCAGAAGATTCAGCGGCACCATCGCGAATTGAGAGGAAGCCCCGCCCTGGAGAAACAGCACGGTGTAATTATCAGGAACTTTCATCACTTCGCGGAGCAGACTCTCCGCAGAACAGATAATCCCCTCAAACAGTTTTGATCGGTGGGACATCTCCATAACGGACTGTCCGCTGCCATGGTAATCCAGCATCTCAGCCGCCGCGCGGCGGAGAACAGGTTCCGGCAGCATCGAAGGCCCTGCGGAAAAGTTGTAAACTCGCTTCATGATAAACCTCCCATTTCATTTTGAATATCAGAATACAATAGTATTCATTATAAAGCCCAGTTCTGGAACTGTCAACAGCATATATGCACAGCTTACCTTCCCGGTGTGCAAAATATTTCTTTTAACCTGCTGAGGAACGATAAAATTCTTTTCTGCCGCAGGATTTGGGAATCGCGGGCGAATATGATATAATATGTCTGGTGATGGGAAATGAAACGGAACGCGCGCATTTTTCGGGCTGCCGTTTTCTGTGCCTCCGCGGCTGGCCTTGTCTGGTTTTTAATCCCTGTCTATTATCATGTGCTGAATGTCGGCAACGCGGCCGGCCTGTTTGTGTGCGCTGTTCTGTTTTTAGGATCCTCCTGTTACGGCGCTATCCGCAGGACCTGCGGCCGATCTCTAGCCTTTCGGTCGGTTTATGCCGCTGTGGCAGCGTTATTCTGTCTCGGAGCCGTATGGAGCGCCGCGATGACAGCCTGTATGGCGGCCGGCTGGAAATCCACCCAGCCGCCGGGAAAAGCAACCGTCATTGTGCTCGGGAGCAAGGTAAATGGCACTTCGCCGAGCGCCGATCTCTGGGCGCGCATTGGTGCCGCTTCCGGCTATCTGAAAGCCCATCCGGACGCTGTCTGTATTGCCTGCGGCGGGCAGGGTCCGGGTGAAAGCGTCCCGGAAGCTTCCGTCATCCGGGACAATCTTGTCCATGGTGGAATCGAATCCGGACGAATCTTTCTGGAGGATACTTCCACTTCGACGGAGGAAAATCTCGAAAACGCCTTAAAGATTGTGAAAGAAAAAAAGATGGCTGGTACGCTCGCTGTGGTCACCGACGAATACCATGAATTCCGGGCCCGTGCAATCGCTCATTCCCTCGGCGCCGCAGCGTATGCCGTGCCGGCCAAAACCCCGTGGTACATCCTTTCCGCCTGCTGGGCGCGTGAGGTATTTGCCCTGACAAAATACTTTCTTATCCGATAAGAAAGGACATATGGAAAAATCGAGGCGTAAAATGACGGAACTTCTGATTCGCTCAGGACGGATGATTGACCCTATTAGCGGAAGGGAAGAAACCGGGGATTTGCTGATTTCCCGCGGAAAAATCAGCAAGGCGGGAGGCCGGATCGAATGTCCCGCGGCGGCAGGGGTCCTGGACGCGGAAGGCCTCATCGTGGCGCCCGGTCTGGTGGACATGCATGTTCATCTGCGCGACCCGGGCGGGACGGAGAAAGAGGATATCTTTTCCGGATGCAGGGCGGCTGCCGCGGGCGGGGTAACTTCACTGCTCTGCATGCCGAATACCCAGCCTCCCCTCGATAATCCGGAATCCGTTTCCTATGTGCTTCAAAAGGCACGCTCTGCCGACGCGCGGGTTTATGTCGCGGCCGCCGTCACGGAAGGCTTAAAAAGCGTCCGGGCGGCAGACTGGCAGGAGCTGCGGAAAGCAGGTGCCGTTGCCCTCAGCGACGACGGACGGCCCGTAACCAGCCCTGTTCTGATGGCGTCCGCCCTGCGGGCTGCCCCGGATCTGGGCCTGACTGTATGCGCGCACTGTGAAGAGCCCTCGCTCTCGGCGGGAGGAAAATGCAATGAAGGAGCGGTATCCCGCACTCTTGGGGTCCGCGGGATCCCCGCTGCCGCCGAAAACTGCGGCACGGCATGGGTGATCGCCCTTTCAGAGTCTTATCATGTACCGGTACACATCTGCCACGTCAGCACAGAAGCCTCCGTCTCCATGATACGGGACGCAAAACACAGGGGGGTTCCCGTCACTTCGGAAACCGCTCCGCATTACTTCGCCCTGACGGAGCGGGAACTGCTGAGGCGTGACGCGGATTTCCGGATGAGCCCGCCCCTTCGCACGGAACGGGATCGGCAGGCGGTGATCGAAGGGCTGCGGGACGGAACCATCGACGCGATTGCGACGGATCATGCTCCCCACACGCCCCGGGAGAAAGCAGACTTCCTTTCCGCTCCGAATGGGGTAATTGGAATGGAAACAAGCCTCTCCGCAGGCATTACCTACCTTGTCAGGCCCGGGATTCTGACCATGGGGCATCTTCTCCGCCTCATGTCCTCTTCCCCCGCTCGAATTCTCCGGATCCCCGCCGGAACTCTCTGTCCCGGCGTTCCGGCGGATTTAGTCCTTTTTGACCCGCGGGAGCACTGGACTGTAGACACCGCGAAACTGCACGGGAAAAGCCGCAATTCCGTTTTCAAGGGTCGGGAACTGGTTGGGAAGGTGAAATATACCATCTGCCGGGGAAAAATCGTATACCGGGACTGAAGCTTTCTATTCTGGAGGTTAGAACATGGCATTTGACAGGCTGATAGAAAAAATCGTCAAACTTCAAAATCCGACGGCTGTCGGACTCGACACCAGACTAAACTATCTTCCCGGATTTCTAAGGGAAAAAGCATATTCCCGGTATGGGAAAAACCTGGAGGGGGCTTCTTCGGCGATTCTGGAGTTTAATCAGGGCATCATCGACGCGGTATGCGGCACGGTGCCGGCCGTAAAGATTCAGTGCGCCTGTTATGAAATGTACGGCTGGCAGGGAATCCGCACGATGCGGGATACCATTGACTACGCAAAGGGAAAGGGAATGTTTGTGATTGTCGACGGAAAACGAAATGATATCGGCAGTACCATGCAGGCCTATGCGTCCGCTTATTTTGGTACCGCCGAAGTGGAGGAAAATCATTTCCCCGTATTTGACGCCGACGCGCTCACCGTGAACGCTTATCTTGGTTCCGATGGAATTTTCCCGCTTGTGGACGCATGCAGGGGAAAGGATAAGGGATTTTTTGTCCTTGTCAAGACCTCGAATCCGTCGTCGTATGAGATTCAAA
>DAITAP010000011.1:14699-21227 GCA_036824225.1 Caproicibacter sp.
AATCAGTCTCTGGAAGGCGGCGAGACGGTTTATGAACTGATGGGCCGTTTCTGCGAGAAATGGGGAAATTCACTTCCCGGAAAATACGGTTACTCCGGCGTAGGTGCCGTGATTGGCGGCACCTGGCCGGAGCAGCTCGCTTTGATGCGCAGGATGCTCCCCCATACATTTTTCCTGGTCCCAGGCTATGGAGCTCAAGGTGCGGACGCCTCGGACGTCGCTCCGGCATTCGGCAAAGGCGGCCTCGGGGCAGTAGTCAACGCATCCCGCTCCATTCTGTGCGCCTGGCAGAAGAATGGTGCCCGGCCGGAAGATTACGCGAAAGCCGCAGCGGAGGAAGCAAACCGCATGCGCGGGGATATTATAAATCAAGTGGGGGAAATCCGTCTGTGAAGAAATATGACATACAAAACTGCAGAGTGATAAGCAACCAGCCGATTTCCCCGGATATCTTCAGCATGACTGTCGAGGCCGGTCCGCTCGCCGACAAAGCGCGTCCGGGTCAGTTCGCCCTCCTGTTCGTACCGGGGAAAACCCTGCGGCGTCCCTTCTCCTTTTGTGAAATCGGAAAGGAAAAGGGAATCATCCGCTTCGTGTTTCAGGTCCGTGGCTCCGGAACCGCTCGTCTTGCAAGGATAAAACCCGGGGAATCGGTAAACCTTCTCGCTCCGCTGGGTCATGGATTTGATCTTTCCATCGGTCAGCGGGCCCTGTTCCTTGGAGGCGGGATTGGTCTCCCGCCTCTGCTTGCCGCCGCCAGTTTTCGAAAAGGGAAGGCAGTCCTCGCCGCGGGATTTCGCACCAGAGAAAACGTTATTCTGGAAAATGATTTCAAATTGGCCGGATGTCCCGTCCGCATCGCGACGGATGACGGATCTTACGGACAAAAGGGTCTTGTCACAGACCTTGCTTCCGATTTAGCATTCGATGTAATTTATGCCTGCGGCCCCCGGCCCATGCTGCATGCCGCCGCTAAGCTTGCAGAAAGCCGAGGCATACCGTGCCAGGTATCCATGGAGGAACGCATGGCCTGCGGAATTGGTGCATGCCTCGGCTGCGCCATAAAACTGCGCGGCATAAGCGGGGATTACTACGGACACGTATGCTGCGACGGCCCTGTTTTTGATGCTTCCTCCATCGTTTGGGAGGACTAGAAAATGACGGATCTTCATGTAAAGATCGCCGGCGTCGTATTCTCAAATCCAGTAATCGCAGCATCGGGGACGTTCGGCTTTGGAAGGGAATTTTCAGAATTCTATCCGCTTTCGAGACTTGGCGGAGTCGCCTGCAAAGGCATCACCCGCTTCGCGCGGCCCGGCAACCCTCCGCCTCGAATCGCGGAAACGCCGGGGGGAATGCTGAATTCCGTGGGACTGCAAAATCCAGGCGTTGACCAATTCATCCGAGACGATCTGCCATGGTTAAAAAAACAAGGCACGATCGTGATAGCGAATATTGCGGGAAGCACGCCGGAAGAATACTGTGAAGTCGCGGAAAAGCTCTCGGAGACAGACGTTGACATGATAGAATTGAATATTTCCTGTCCAAATGTAAAGCGGGGCGGGGCACAGTTTGGCGTGACCTGTGCAGGCACCGAAGAGATTACTTCGCAGGTGCGCCGTCACTGCTCAAAGCCCTTAATGGTCAAGCTTTCCCCAAACGCGTCCGATATCTCGGAAATTGCCGCAGCGGCGGAAAGCGCCGGTGCGGACGCCATTTCTCTCATCAATACCCTGCTCGGCATGCGCATTGACATCCGGACCCGACGCCCGGTTCTTCGGAACAACACCGGCGGCCTTTCCGGCCCGGCACTGCTCCCGGTTGCGGTGCGCATGGTCTGGCAAGCCGCCCGCCGTGTGAAAATACCAATCGTCGGTCTGGGAGGAATCTCCTGCTGGCAGGATGTCGTGGAAATGATGCTGGCGGGAGCTTCCGCCGTTCAGGTGGGGACGGCATTGTTCCGGGATCCGTATATTCCTCTTAAGATCATAGAGGGATTAAGTCAATATCTGGAGAAAAGTGGCATCCGGCATATCTCTGATCTGACAGGAAAAGTGCAGAGTTGGTGAATTCCTTTTGTTTCTCTGTAAAATGACGAATAAAATATGGAGATGAAGAAATTGACACGGATTTTTTTTGTAAGACATTGTGAAGCAAAAGGCAATACGCTTGGCGTTCTGCAGGGCCGGTCAGACTGCGACGTCAGCGGAAACGGGGCAAAGCAGATGGATCTTGTCGCCGCAAGGCTGCTTAACGAGCCGTTTTCCGCCATCTATTCCAGCCCTCTGAAACGGGCAGCGAAGACCGCGCAGGCAATTAACCGATATCACGGCCTTACGATTCAGACAGATCCCCGCCTGATTGAAATCGATATGGGGGACTGGGAAGGCCGTTCCTGGGAAGACATTGAGAAAGAGAACCCGCCGATGCTGAAAGTCTGGAAAGAGAACACCGGGGCTTTTGTGGCTCCCGGAGGAGAATCTGTCCGGCACGTGGAAAAGCGCATGTGGGAGGTAACCCAGGAGATGGTCCGGAAAAACGAGGGCAAAACCGTATGCGCCGTATCCCACGGATGCGCCATCCGTTCCCTTCTGTGCCGGGCGATGGGCCTCCCCCTGGACCATATGAATGAAGTCCCCTGGTGTGACAATACCGGCATCAGCGTGGTGGAATTCAGTCGGGATGGAAAGATCACCATTCCCGTTCTGAATGACGCTTCTCATATTCCACCCGAGCTCTCGGTTTACCGCCGCGGAACCGGAAAAGACACGATCATGGATGTGGCGCCATGATCATTCTTGGTGTAGATTTAGGCGGATCCCGAACCGGCCTCGCCGTCTGCGACAAAAATGAGGTGCTTGCTTCTCCCGCCGGCGTCCTTACCGAGCGAAATCCCGATCGCCTTGTTCATACTGTCGCTGCGGAAGCCAGGCGGCGCGGGGCAGGCATGATCGTGGTCGGCCTGCCCCGAAACATGGATGGCAGCGAAGGCGAAAGCGCTGCAAAAGCACGCGCTTTCGCAGATACCTTGCGCGGGCTGATTCCCATTCCCGTGGCATTGCAGGACGAGCGCGGTACAACCATCACGGCAAGCCATTACCTCAATGACACCGATACGAGGGGAAAAAAGAGAAAGGCTGTCATCGACACGGTCGCCGCGACGGTAATTCTTCAGGATTTTCTTTCTTTCCGAAAGAATAACCAGAACCGGATGGCAAAACAGGAATAAGCATCCGCACAGGATGAGATGCCGAAATTCTAGATGAAGAAGATGTTTCTCTGATTTATAAAATCATCCGATGTCCCTTATTCCCGAAAAGGATCTCCCCGACTGCCGCTGACGGAATCCTGACGGGCTTAAAAGCGGCAGGATTCCCGGGCAGAGTTTCAGGTCATCGCTGCGCCCCTTCCCGGAACCGGATGCCTTGGGAATCAGGTGGAATGCTTCCCGATATCCGGGCCTGGCCGAAAGAATTCCGCCCCTCGGGAAGAAATAAAAAAAAGGCCGGTAAACCTTTTTTCAGGTTACCCGGCCTTTAATTTTCTCGCCATCTTCAGATCAGTTCAATGAGAGCCATTTCTGCGGCATCTCCGCGGCGGGGGCCTAATTTACTGATTCGCGTATATCCGCCTTTCCGATCGGCGTATTTCGGCGCTATTACAGTAAACAATTTATGAACAACGGTTTTTTTCGTCACAAAGCCGTATACAAGGCGTCTGTTTGCCAACGTGTCTGTTTTGGCGATCGTGATCATCTTTTCTGCCATAGCCCGAACTTCTTTTGCTCGAGACACGGTAGTCTCGATCTTTCCTTTTTCCAAAAGGAAAGTTACCAGTGCGCGCAGCATGGCAATCCTGCTGGCGGTGGCTCTTCCGAGCTTTCTGGTTCCTGGCATCGAATTCACTCCTTTACCTTAGCATTGCGAAAAGTCACTCGTCATCCTTCCGCAGATTGAAACCGAGCGAGGCCATCTTCCAGACAACCTCTTCCAGGGACTTGCGCCCCAGGTTACGGACTTTCATCATATCCGCTTCGGATTTATTGATGATATCCCCAACCGTATTGATACCGGCGCGTTTCAGGCAGTTGAACGAGCGGACCGAAAGGTCCAGTTCCTCAATGGTCATATCGAGAAGCTTTTCCTTGCTCTTGTCGTCCTTTTCCACCATGATTTCGGTATTGCTCCCCTTGTCAGAAAGATTGACAAACAGATTCAGATGTTCCGTCAAAACCTTTGCGGCAAGGGAAACCGCTTCCTGAGCGCTGACAACGCCGTTGGTCCAGACCTCCAGCGTGAGTTTGTCATAATCAATGCTCTGACCGACGCGGGTTGGCTCTACGCTGTAATTGACCTTATAGACAGGGGTATAGATAGAATCCACCGGCAGTACGCCGATAACACTCGCATTCATATTCTGCTTGTTGCGTTCGGCGGAAACATAGCCGCGCCCTTTGTCAATGGTCAATTCCATATAAAGTTTTGCGCCTTCTCCAAGCGTGGCGATGTGCATATCCGGGTTCAGGATTTCCACCTCACTGTCGCACTTGATTGAGTCGGCAGTTACTTCACATGGACCTTCCGCACCAATCTCGACTGTCTTCGGCCCATCGCAGTGCAGTTTCACCGTCAGTCCCTTCAGGTTCAGAATGATCTCAGTGACGTCTTCCTTCACGCCCGGAATAGTGGAAAATTCATGGAGCACACCGTCGATCTTGACTGAAGTAACTGCAGCGCCCTGGAGCGACGACAGAAGCACACGCCGCAGACTGTTTCCAAGCGTGGTGCCAAAGCCGCGCTCCAGCGGTTCCACGACAAATTTGCCGTATTTTCCGTCCTCGGACGACACGCTCGAATCGATTTTGGGCTTCTTAAACTCGATCATTAGCGACCCTCCCTGCCATATAGCGGATGAACAAATCTGCCGTATCATCCCCCATAAAGGGGGCGGCATTATTTGGAGTACAGCTCAACGATGAGGGTTTCGTCAACGGGAAGGTCAATCTCATCCCGCGTCGGCAGTGCAAGAATTTTCCCTTCCAGTTTATCCCGGTTAACTTCCATCCATTTTGGCACTGGGCGGGAAGCGTTTGCTTCCAGAAGGGCCTTGAATTTTTCGCTTTTACGGCTCTTGTCCATAATGGAAACCGTTTCCCCTACGCTGACTAGATAAGAAGGGATGTCAACCCGTTTCCCATTCACGGCAAAGTGGCCGTGCATGATAAGCTGACGCGCTTCCGCACGGGAATCAGCCCATCCCAGCCGATACACGATATCGTCCAGCCGACGCTCCAGAAGGATCAGGAGTTCATCGCCCGTCTTACCTCTTTTTTTGGTTGCCAACTCATAATATCTGTGAAACTGTGATTCCAGTACACCGTAATACCGCTTAGTCATCTGTTTTGCGCGTAGCTGAAGCCCATATTCTGAAACCTTTTTACGTCCCTGCCCATGCTGCCCCGGGACATACGCACGTCTTGCTTCGGCGCATTTATCCGTATAGCAGCGCTGGCCTTTCAGAAAAAGCTTCTGGCCTTCGCGGCGGCACAGCTTGCAGACGGAACCGGTATATCTCGCCATATTTTGTAATTAAGCCTCCTTTTTCAATTTACACACGTCTTCTTTTCGGAGGACGGCAGCCGTTATGCGGGATAGGTGTGACGTCCTTAATCATGCTGACCTCGAGTCCGGCACCTTGAAGCGCGCGAATCGCTGCCTCACGGCCTGCCCCAGGTCCTTTGACATAAACGTCAACCGATTTCATGCCGTGCTCCATTGCGCCCTTCGCTGCCGTTTCCGCGGCAGTCTGAGCTGCGTAAGGCGTTGATTTTCTGGATCCGCGGAACCCCAGCTCACCGGAACTCGCCCATGATATTGCATTGCCCTGTACATCGGTGATGGTAACAATGGTGTTATTGAATGTGGACTGAATATGAGCGGATCCGCGGTCGATATTTTTACGCTCGCGGCGTTTGCGGACTGCTGTCTTTTTAACCGTGGGTTTCTGATTTCCCGACTTCTGAGACCCTTTCTGAGCGGTCTTCTGATCTGCCATTGAATATCCCTCCAGGATTACTTTTTCTTATTGGCCATCGTTCTCCTCGGCCCTTTACAGGTACGCGCATTCGTTTTTGTGCGCTGACCCCGGACCGGAAGACCCTTGCGGTGACGCACGCCACGGTAACAGCCGATTTCAACTAACCGCTTGATATCTAACGCGACGTTGCGGCGGAGTGCGCCTTCCACGCTGCAGTTATGATCGATATATTCCCTGAGTTTTGCCGCATTGTCTTCCGTCAGATCTCTTACTCGGATATCCGGGTTTACGCCGGTTGCCTTGCAGATTTTACTTGCTGTGCTGCGGCCGATCCCGAAAATATAAGTAAGAGCAATCTCGATGCGCTTATCACGCGGCAAATCGATGCCTGCTATACGCGCCATAGTGGTTGCACCTCCATGTTCATTGGTTTATGCGCCATTATCCCTGGCGCTGTTTATGCTTTGGATTCTCACAGATTACCATGACTTT
>DAITAP010000011.1:21237-21877 GCA_036824225.1 Caproicibacter sp.
TGATAATCTTGCATTTTTCGCACATTTTTTTTACAGAAGGTCTTACTTTCATCTCAAATGCCTCCCTTGCTGGCATTTCTGTGCGGCAAAACCGCACGAATCTCTCATTCGAAAATTCTGGGCGGGAAAACCGTTCCGACTTCCTGCGGAACGGGCTGCCGTCCTATAAGTTTTTAGATTTTCAGGAAAGCATGCCCTGAAATTTTCCTCACGCCATAATCCTTCGCCAATTCCTCATGCGCGTCCGTTTATTTGGAACGCCATGTGATGCGCCCCCGCGTCAGGTCGTACGGGGAAAGCTCGAGCGTAACCTTATCCCCCGGTAAAATCCTGATAAAATTCATCCGGAGCTTGCCCGAGATATGCGCGAGGATGGTGTGATGATTCTGAAGCTCCACCATAAACATAGCGTTTGGCAGCGCTTCCGTCACGATTCCTTCCGTTTCAATTACGTCTTGTTTCGACATAGAATCAGCCTCCTCGTCTGGAAAGCGGCCCCTCATTTCGGAATTCCGCAAGAGCCCGGCGAATTGCACGGTCGGTACCCAGGGAGCTTTCAGGCAGCTGTGCGCCGGTTGCGGCCAAATGCCTCAGGTTCTTTTTCTTCGGGTGTGACAGACTTCTCCGCTTGCCGTCACTC